>JAGQRB010000879.1 GCA_020425925.1 Planctomycetota bacterium | reverse complement strand
CTACCGGTACCGCGACTGCGCCGGCGCCCGCACCGGCTCCCGCTCCCGAATCGGCGCCTTCGTCGCCGCCGGCACCGCCGCCTGCCGCTCCGGAAGGCGGCGCGGCCGAGTAGCCCGCAGCAACTCGTGGCTTGCCTGGCCGACGCGGCCGCCACGCTGCGCTCCGGCGCAGGCTGCCTCGGGTCGCCCGCCCGTCCGGACGGGCGCCCTGGATCGCGAACTACCCACTACGAACCAGACGAATTGCGATGACGACGATCGATGCCAAGACGGTGATGAAGCTGCGCCAGATGACCGGCGCCCCGATGATGGACTGCAAGGCCGCGCTGCAGGAGACCGGCGGCGACATGGACAAGGCCAAGGACGTCCTGCGCAAGAAGGGCATGGCGAGCGCGGCCAAGGCGTCGGATCGCGAGGTCAAGGAAGGCAAGCTGTTCAGCTACGTCCACCACAACGGCAAGGTCGGCGTGATGGTCGAGATCGTCTGCGAGACCGACTTCGTCGCGATGAACGAGGAGTTCAACGCGTTCGGCAAGGGTCTCTGCCTGACGATCGTGGCGTTCAGCCCGGAGTTCCTCGATCGCGAGGCGGTCGATCCCGCCGCCGTCGAGAAGGAGCGCGCGTTCGTGCTCGAGCAGACCCGCGAGGGCATGGCCGGAAAACCCGCCGATGTGATCGAGAAGGCGGTCGAGGGCCGGATGCGCAAGTTCTTCGAGGAGAAGTGCCTCACCGAGGTCGGCTACATCAACCCGCTCGATCAGAACGACACCCGCAAGGTCGAGCAGGTGCGCCAGGAGCTCGTCGGCAAGATCGGCGAGAACATCCAGATCCGGCGCTTCCACCGCATGGAGCTCGGCGGCTAGTCGGCGATGGTCTCCCCGTCGGGTTCGCCCGCGATGGCAGAGGTGGCCCTATGAGCGCGCCGCCGCGCACCCTGAAGCGCATCCTGCTCAAGCTCAGCGGTGAGAGCCTCGGCGATCAAGGTGGCGGCGTGTCGCCGCCGGTCGTCGCTCAGGTCGCGGCGCAGATCGCGCGCGTGCAGCGCCTCGGTGTCGAGATCGCCGTCGTCGTTGGCGGCGGCAATCTGCTGCGCGGCGCCGAGTTCGCGCGCCAGGGCACCAACCGCGCCACCGCCGACCAGATGGGCATGCTGGCGACCGCGATCAACGCGCTGGCGCTGCAGGACGCGCTCGAGCGCGCCGGCGTCGAGACCCGCGCGGCCTGCGCGGTCGAGATGAAGACGCTGATGGAGCCCTACATCCGCCGCCGCATGGTCCGCCACCTCGAGAAGGGGCGCGCGGTGATCCTCGCCGGCGGCACCGGCAACCCGTACTTCACGACCGACACCGCGGCGGCGCTGCGCGCCACCGAGCTCGGGGT
This sequence comes from Planctomycetota bacterium, assembly GCA_020425925.1. Taxonomy (GTDB): domain Bacteria; phylum Planctomycetota; class UBA1135; order UBA1135; family UBA2386; genus JAGQRA01. The sequence continues at coordinate 6,921 of JAGQRB010000879.1, read as the reverse complement.
CGACGCGATCTTCAAGGCGACCAAGGTCGACGGCGTCTACAGCGCCGATCCGAAGCTGGATCCGACCGCCGAGCGCTTCGACCGGCTCGCGTTCCAGGACGCGCTGCGCCTCGATCTCAAGGTCATGGATCGCACCGCGTTCACCCTCTGCATGGAGAACCGGATGCCGATCATGGTGTTCGACATGTTCGTCGAGGGCAACATGGAGCGCGCCGTGCGCGGCGAGAACATCGGCACGTGGGTGCTGATGCCGGACTGACTCCGGGCCCTCCCGGCGTTAGGATCCGATCCGCCATGGAACCCCACGCCGAGATCCTCACCGCGCTGCACGAGAAGACCGAGAAGACGATCCAGCATCTCCGCGAGCAGCTCGGCAGCATCCGCACCGGCCGCGCCTCGCCGACCCTCGTCGACACCATCCGTGTCGACTACTACGGCAGCATGACGCCGCTCAACCAGGTGGCGCACATCTCGGTGCCCGAGCCGCGCCAGCTGATGATCAAGCCGTTCGACGGTTCGCCGCCGGTGATGAAGGAGATCGAGCGCGCGCTGCTGAAGTCGGACCTCGGCCTGACGCCGCAATCCGACGGCAAGGTGATCCGGCTCGTGATGCCGCCGCTGTCCGGCGAGCAGCGCCAAAAGCTGGTCCACAAGGTCAAGGACATCGTCGAGCAGAACCGCGTCGCGCTGCGCAACGAGCGCCGCGACGCCAACAAACACGCCGATCAGATGAAGAAGGACGGCAAGCTCACCGAGGACCAGTGCAAGAAGGCGCACGACGAGGTCGACCGCGAGCTCAAGGCCGCCGACGGCAAGATGGAGGAGCTGCTGAAGCTCAAGAGCAAGGAGATCCTCGAGGAGTAGTCGGGTGGGCGGGGAGGGGGATCGCCGGCGCCCGGCCGGTCCCGGGCGCGATCGCTGCGAAGTTCCCGGCCCGCGGCCGCCGATCGCGCGACCTGGCCAAAATCCGGAACGTCCATTGCGCTGCGCCCGTCCGCACGCTTCGATGCTCCCCCCAATTGCGGCCACGGGGGCGTAGCTCAGTCGGTAGAGCAGCGGCCTTTTAAGCCGTAGGTCGAAGGTTCGAGCCCTTCCGCCCCTACCAGCCGAGCCCGCCTGCCAGCGGCGGCGTCCTGCACGTTCGATCATGGATCCGGAGTTCCTGCGCATGCTCGTCTGTCCGCGCACGCGGCAGCCGCTGCGGCTCGCGACCGCGGCCGAGCTCGCCGCGGTCAACGCCGCGATCACCGCCGGCTCGGCCAGGAATCGCGGCGGCGATCCGGTCGACCGGCAGCTCGAGTCGGGGCTGGTGCCGACCTCCGGCGAGGCGCTCTATCCGATCCTCGACGGCATCCCGATCCTGCTCTCCGCCGCGGCCATCCCGCTTTCCGACCCCGCCCCCTGACCGGGCGCGGTATCCTCTGCGCTTTCCGACGATGTCCACCACTCCCGACAAGAAGCCCGACGAAGAACCGGCGAGCCCGGCGCATCCCCCGATCGTGGACGAGCAGACCGGCGTCTACGGCTGGTTCCGCCGCAATCAGAAGGCGCTGCTCTACTCCGTGGGCCTGTTCGTGCTGATCACGTTCTCGGTCAGCGGTCCGATGCTCGCGGCGGTCAAGTCGCTGTTCGAGAAGGAGCGGGCGATGCCGACGATGGTGGTCGGCAAGGAGAAGGTCACGCTCGAGCCGGCCGACTACTCGATCGGTCAGGCGATCGCGAGCCGGCTGCAGACGCTGCAGGGCGCCAAGGTGCTGCCCTACTTCTTCAGCGTCGGCGAGGGCGGTCGCACCGATGCCGCGGACGTGTTCGCGATGCTGCGGCGCGCGGCGATCACCGAGGGCATCGAGCCGTCCTACACCGAGGTCGACCGCGTGATCGGCGAACTGCTGCAGGGCAGCACGATCCAGTCGCCGACCCAGCTGGCACGGCAGAACGGCTTCGGCTCGCTCGCCGAGTTCGAGATGGTGCTCGCCGAGGCGCTCCGGATCGGCACGCTGATCCACATCGAGTCGCTGGCGCTCGACAGCTCCGAGGCCAGCATCCTGCAGAAGGTGATCGGCGACCGCGAGAAGGTCGCGTGCCGGGTCGCGTCGTTCGACGAGGCGGCGCGCGCCGACGATCTGAAGGCGAACACCGAGATCACCTACGAGGATCTCACCAAGTGGCTCGACGCGAAGGAGCTGGCCGACAAGCAGCGCATGCAGGTGTTCGCGCCGAACCAGATCGCGCTGAACATCGGCGCGATCCTCTACGCCGACTTCGATCGCGCGCAGTGGGTCGACGACTACCTCAAGGACTTCACCGTCGGCGAGGAAGAACTCACCAAGCTCTACAACGCGCAGCGCAAGCGCTTCGAGCAGGAGGACGGCACCTTCAAGGCGCTCGAGGACGAGGGCGTCAAGGACGACATCCTCCAGCGCCGCGAGATCGAGGAGATCCTCAAGAAGATCAACACCGACATCCGCAACAAGAAGATCGAGTTCGAGCAGCCGAAGCGCACCGCGTTCAGCGAGGCCAGCACCGAGGTGATGACGGCGCAGAACAACAAGGCGACCGCCGAGAAGGAGGTCGCCGACAAGCCCGAGGACGAGGCCGCCAAGCAGCGCCTGTTCGAGGCGACCCAGCTGCTCGAGGCCAAGGAGCTCGCGCGCGACGAGGCCAAGGCCGCGATGGAGGCGGCCCAGGGCGAGTTCGATTTCCTGGCCGCGTTCCACGAGTTCGCGAAGGACCGCGCCGGCGTCGTGACGCGTTCGTTCGACGACCCGCGCGCGCCCGAAGCGCTCAAGGATCTCGACGCCGGCGATCTCGGGCTCGGCACCTGGGAGAACGCCCAGATGGCCACCAACCTGACGCGCGTCGGTGACATCGGCTACGGCCCGGTCACGACCGACAAGGCCGGCTTCGTCTACGCGATCAAGGCCGCGGTCGTGCGGCCGCTGAAGTCGCAGGAGGAGCTCGAGCCGCTGCTCGAGGGTGCCTACTTCAACGAGAAGGCGAAGACCGAGGCCGAGGAGAAGAAGACCAAGATGGAGGACGAGCTCCTCCGTCTCGCCAAGGCCAAGATGCCCGAGAAGGTCCAGGAGATCGAGGGCAAGCGCGACTCCCGCATCGACGAGCAGATCTCGGAGTGGGAAGCCGACATGCAGAAGCAGGTCGAGCACGCCCAGGGCAAGCTCGCCGAGACGCGCCCCGAGACCGCGGCGCAGGCGGCCTGGGACCAGAAGCTCACCGAGCTGAACTCGCGGCTCGCCGCGAAGGAGTCGCGCCGCGAGGAGATCACCAAGGAGGTCGACGAGGCGATCGCGGCGGAGATCGGCGAGGAGGCCAAGAAGTTCCACCGCGAGGTGCTCGACGAGGCCGCCGCGGCCGCGGGCTTCACGGTCGCCGACGTCGGACCGCTGCCGCGCGACGTCGCGCAGCGGCCGCGCTTCGACAAGCGCTACGACAAGAAGACGGTGTTCCTCTACCGCAACCACGCCGAGCTCGACGAGAACGACTCGACCGGCATGCTGCACGACACCACCGACCGGCTCTGGCTGGTCGCGGTCTGCACCCAGGTCGCGCCGCTCGATCGCTCCGACATCGAGCGCCGCGAGTTCGAGGGCCGGCGCCAGGGTGGCTACTTCCGGAGCTTCGCGCTCGACCAGGCCAACATGGCGTTCCAGCAGGCCTGGACCCGCGAGGCGCTCGAGAAGCGCTACAAGGTCGAGCGCCCGATCGGCGAGCAGTCGGAGCCCCAACCCGGTGACAACACCCCCGGTGACAAGCCGGCGGACGACAAGCCGACCGACAAGTAGGTCGGTCGCGCCGGACGGCGCTATTCGGGTTCGCGCCGCGCCAGCGCGAACGCCGAGTGCCCGAGCGGGAACCGCAGCCAGCGCAGCGGCAGCCGCTCACTCGACATCACGCCCGTGAACGCGCGATTGAGCCATGGGCTCAGCTCCACGCTCATGTTGTTGTAGCCCTGCGGCAGCCGGCCGAGGCGGTCCATGAGCTTCTGCCACAGCACCGACGGCACGATCAGCGGCAGCAGGAAGGTGTTGAAGTAGCTCACGCGCACCGGCCGCAGCCCGGCGCCGGCGAGCACGCGGCGCAGGCGCGTGGCGGTGTATCGCCGGCAGTGGTGCGCGGTCTTGTCGTTCTGCGACCAGAGCCACTGGTAACACGGCACCGACACGAACAGCGCGCCGCCGGGTCGCAGCACGCGCAGGACCTCACGCAGCGCCTGCGCCTCGTCGGGGATGTGCTCGAGCGTGTCGAACAGGCAGACGAGGTCGAACACCTCGTCGCGGAACGGCAGCTCGTATCCCGAGCCGCAGAGCACGTTCGGGAAGCCGCGCTCGCGGCAGACGCCGACGAACTCGTGGTCGATGTCGAGGCCGGCGACCTCGCCGTAGCGCTGCAGCGGCCCGAGCATGCCGCCCGCGCCGCAGCCGATCTCGAGCACCTGACGCCGCGCGGTCGGCGGTTCGCCGTTCTGCCCGGTCGTCGCTGACATCGTCGGCGACGCCGGCAGCAGGCGGTCGAGCTGGTCGAAGAAGATCCGCCGCCGGCTCACGAACCAGAAGTGGGAGTGCTCGAGCTCGCGGAAGGTCTCGTAGGCAACGCGGTCCATCGGCTGCAGAACCTCGGGCGCTCAGGCGGGCTCGGCGACGACGATGATCTCGTCGCGCGGATTGACGTAGAGGTTGCAGCCGCGCAGCAGACCGAGCGGCTTGGCGAGCAGGCCCGGGATGCGACCGAGCTTGCCGGCGCGCTCGGCGAGGAAGCCGAACGAGACGTACTTGCCGGCGTAGTCCGAGCCGACGGCGAGCGTCTTGAAGCCGCAGTCGCGCAGCAGGCGCTCGATCGTCGCCGGCGTGAAGTGGAACAGGTGCTCGTGGTGTTTGTAGTGGTGCCAGCGGCGGCCGAGCATGCGGGCCCAGCGCGAGGCGACGTTCTGGGTCTCGAGCAGCAGCCGGCGACCCGGCTTCAGGAGCTCGCGGATCTTCCGCAGCACGGCCTGTGGATCCGGCACGTGCTCGATGACGTCCCACAGCGTCACGAGATCGAACGACCCGGGCTCGTAGTTCATCGCCAGCGCGGCGTCGTCGAGCGTGCCGATGTGGATGCGGTCGTCACCGAGCGCCGCGACCGCTTCCTTGGCGATCGCCTCGGAGAGCTCGACGCCGTGCACGTCGTGGCCGCGGTCCCGCATCACGCGCAGGAAGTAGCCGGCGGCGCAGCCGACGTCGAGCACGCGCGAGTTCGGCTCGACCCAGCGCGACACCAGCGCCATGCGCTTCTCGAAGGTCTTGAGGTAGAGCGCCGATTCGCTGGCGTAGTCGGCGTAGCCGCGCACCTTCGGGTTCTGGCTCTTCCAGTAGCCCTCGTCGTAGATGTCGAGCAGGTCCTGCCCGCTGAGTCGCGGCGTGACGTAGACCAGCCCGCAGTCGCTGCAGGTCACGACTTCGAACGGCGGCTCGGCGAACTTCAGCGTGCGTTCGCTGCTGCCGCAGATCTGGCAGCGGTCGATCGCCTCGGCGTGCTCGATCGCGCTCGGCGGCGGCAGACCGGTCTTCGGCGCCTGCATCAGTCGACCTCCGCCGCCAGCCGGTCGGGCGGGATCGGTGCGCCGCGCTCGAGGAAGCGCTTGCGGCAGATCGTCCGGAACATCTTCAGCGCGGTCTTGGCCTGCCGCATGAACGTGTCGCTGTGTTTGCTCTCGCCGCCGAGGCGCGGCGAGTAGGTCACCGGGATCTCGATCACGCGGCAGCGTTCCTGCAGCGCGGCGCACATCATCTCGGGCGAGAACGCCGGGCCGGTCTCGCGCAGCCGCGGCCGGATCTTCTCGAAGGTCTCGCGCGTCAGCGCCCGGAACGTGCAGCCGACGTCGGTGAACCGCGGTTCGGCCGGTCGCATCCAGCAGACCTGCAGGAACTTCGCCATGAAGACGTTGCCCCAGCGCAGGAAGAAACGCATGTTCGCGCCCTGCTGCAGCATCTGGCGGGTCGTGCGCGTGCCCATGACCATGCCGGCGTCGTCGAGGTAGACCAGCAGCTTCTCGGCGTCGCAGCCGCGGAAGCTGCCGTCGGCCTCGGTCAGGACGAGGATCTCGCCGGTCGCGGCGCTCATTCCGGCCATCAGCGCGGCGCCGTAACCCGGCCGGCTCTCGCTGACGACGCGCGCACCGGCGGCGGCGGCGATCGCCGCGGTGCGATCGCGGCAGTTGTTGTCGACGACGACGATCTCGTCGATGTCGGGCTGCTCGCGGAACTCCTCGACCACGCGCCCAATCGTTTCCTCCTCGTTGTAGGCGGGAATGACGAGCGAGACGGACCGGTTCCGGAACATACGGGGTGAGGCAGGATACCTCGACGGCGCGCGGGTGCCATCGCGGCCTGAACCCGGCGTGCGCGTTTCCCGTTTGGTGTCGCCCCGCGGCCGTCGTACCCTGCCCCGGGCAAGCCCACCGCGCGATGTCATGAGAAGTTCCACCAACCGCGCTGCCGTATCGCTGGCAGTCCTCGTTTCTTCGGTTCTGGCCCTCGGGTGCGCCGCGCCGGCGCAGGCCGACGGCGGTGCGCCGACCCGCAAGACCGGGACGATCTTCAAGCACGAGATCGACAACCTGATCCGGCTGATCCGCGCGCGCGCTGCCGATGGCCCGCTCGGTGGCGAGTCGGTCGAGGCGACCGGCAAGATCCTGACCGCGATGGGCCACTGCCACCGCCGCTACCACAAGGGTGACGGTCCGGTGGTGCGCCCGTCGATCGAGTTCCTGATCCGGTCGCGGCAGCAGGACGGCAGCTTCGGCGACGTGGGCGCGACGGTCTGGGCCAGCGCGGCGCTGTCGACGATGGATCCCGACGCGTTCCCCGACGAGGTCCGGCAGGCCCGCGGCTGGCTCGCGCGGCACGCCGACGAGGTCGCGGCGCG
>JAGQRB010000878.1 GCA_020425925.1 Planctomycetota bacterium | reverse complement strand
GCGATCGGCGCTTGCGCCGGTGCGGACAGCGCTGCAACGAGGAGGGCGAGGGTCGTCAGCGGGAGGTGGGGGAGCATGCCCTTCCCGCGACCGGGATCGGCGATTCCCACATCGCAATCGACAATTCCCGGCCTGCCGGCCGTGGATGGCTAAGATCCCGTCGGGAAGCCGCCATGAGCTCCACCGACGTCTCCGACCGCGACAGTGGCTCCGCCCGATCGTCGGCGGAAGTGCTGTTCTTCCGCCGGCTGGAGGCCGCCGGCGGCGAGGTCGACATCGATGCGCTCTGCGCCGAGCGACCCGATCTCAGCGTCGCGCTGCGTGAGCTCGACGCGTCGTACCGCTGCGGGCTGGCCGCCCTCGGCGTCGGCGGCAGGGTGGCCGCGCTGCCCGATCTCGGCGATGCCCGCTACGAGATCGTGCGCGAGATCGAATCGGGCGGCATGGGCACGGTGTTCGAGGTACGCGATCGTGTCCTGCAGCGTTCGCTGGCGATGAAGGTCGCGCGTGCGTCGAGCCAACGCGACCGCCGACAGGCGCGCTTGCGCAACGAGGCGCGTGTTCTCGGGCAGCTCGTGCACCCCGGCATCGTGCCGATGCACGACCTCGGCGAGACGGTCGATGGCGAGGTCTACTTCACGATGCAGCTGGTGCGCGGCCGCGACCTCGGGGAGATCATGGCCGAATCGACGGAGGTGGGTTCGCCGTGGACGCGCACACGGCTGGTCGCCGTGCTGCACCGCGTCTGCGACGCGGTTGCCTACGCGCACTCCCGCGGCGTGCTGCACCGCGACCTCAAGCCGAGCAACGTCATGGTCGGCCCGTTCGGCGAGACCTACGTGCTCGACTGGGGGCTGGCGAAGATCGTCGCGGCGAGCAGCGGAGAGGGTGGCGAAGAACGTGCCGAGGACGATGTCGCCCCGGCCGTCGGGAACCCGGCGGCGACGCTCGCGGGTGAGGTCGTCGGCACGCCGTCCTACATGGCGCCGGAGCAGGCGGCGGGCGGCCTGGCGCGGGTCGACGAGCGTTCCGACGTCTACTCTGCCGGTGCCGTGCTCTACCACGTGCTCGGTGGCCGGCGGCCCTATTCGGATTCGGACGGCCCGCTCGCCGCGATCCGGGCGGTGCAGCAAGGGCCGCCGACGCCGCTGCCGCGCTCGGTGCCGCTCGAACTGGTGGCGATCGCGAGTCGCGCGATGGCCCGCGATCCCGCCGCGCGCTACGCGACGATGCGCGAGCTCGCGAGCGATCTCGGAGCCTACCTCGAGGGCCGTGTCGTGCGGGCACATCGGACCGGTGCGCTGGTCGAACTCGAGAAGTGGGTGCGGCGCAACAAGGGCTTCGCCGCCGCGATCCTCGCGGTCGTCGTCGGTCTCGCGACCGTGCTGGCGCTGCAGCTGGAAACCAACGAGGCGCTGCGGCGGCGTGACTACCGCAGTCAGATCGCACTCGCCGGCCATGCCTACGAACGCGACGACATCCGCGGCATGAAGGAGTTCCTCGCGCGCTGCCCGGAGCCGTTCCGGGGCTGGGAGTGGCGTGCGATCCACCGACTCGCCGACACCAGCATCGCGACCCTCGCCGGCCACGAGGACGCGGTGCTGGCGCTCGATCTCGCTCCCGACGGGCGCATGCTCGCCACCGGCGGGCGCGACTCGACGCTGCGGTTCTGGGACGTCGAGAGCGGCGTCTGCCTCGGGGTCATGGAGTTCGACGCGTGGGTCGCCGGCGTCGCGTTCGTCGACGATCGGCGTGTGATGGCGCTCGCCGACGGCCGGTTCTTCGAGGTCGATGCCGGCCGTCGAACGATCCTGCGCAGCACCGCGGTCGAGATCCCCGGGTCGCATCCGGCGATGCGGCTGTCGCGCGATCGGACCCGGCTGCTGATCGGTCACGGCGGTTGTGTCGAGATCCGGGATGCGGCATCGCTGCGGTCGGAGCGCGTGCTGGTCGACGATCTGCACGGTGTCGGACAGGTCGCCTGGTCGGCCGACGGCCGGCTCGCGCTCGTCGCCGGCCGCGATCGCGAGACCGACGGCGCGCGGGCGAGCCTGGTACGCGTCTTCGACGCCGACACCGGTCGGCTCCTTCATGCGCTGGCCGGCCACGACCAGTGGATCGAGAGCATCGCCGCGAGTCCGGACGGCAACTACCTCGCGTCTTCGTGCAACGATGGGCGCGTGCTGGTCTGGGACCTCGCCACCGGCGGCGCGCTCGCCGAGCTGCCGGTGCGCTGGCCGGGACCGACGCAGCTCGCCTGGAACCCCGACGATCGCCTGTTCACCGGTGGCTGGCCGTCGCCCGAGCTCTGGAACGTGCGCTCGCTGCAGCGCGAGCGGGTGCTCGTCGGTCTCGCCGAGCGCGTCAGCTGTCTGCTCGTCCGGCCGCCGTTCGTGATCGCGAGCGGCACCGATGGCGTCACCAAGGTCTGGCGACCGACGGCGCCGGCGAGCCACGAGCTCGGCGCATCGTCGCCGGGCCGCGCACTCGCGCTGAGGCCCGGGACGTCGCAGTTCGCGGTCGGCAGCGCGGCCGGACACGTCGAGATCTGGGATGCGGCCGATCGCGTGCGCGTCCGGACGACGTCGATTCCGTGTGCCCGCACCGTGGTCGCATACTCCGCCGGCGGCCGCCTCCTGCTGACCGGCGATCGTCACGGCCGCGTCGGCCTGTTCGATGCCGACACCGACGAACATCTCGCCTGGCTCGCCGGGCTGTCGGCGCCGATCGTCGCGATCGCAGCGCACCCGACGCTGCCGCGCTGCGCGATCGCGAGCATCGACGCCACGGTCAGGGTGCTCGACTTCGAGTCGGGAACGGAGCTCTTCCGCGTCGACGCGGGCGACGGCGTCTGGCCGCCGGGTGCCCACGGCTGCGCGTTCTCCGCCGACGGCGAGCTGCTCGCAGTCGCGGCCAACGACGGCAGGCTGCGGCTGGTTCGCGCCGCGACCGGCGAGCCGCTCGCCGAGCTCTGCTGCGAAGGCGGCGACCGGACCTTCGCCGCGCCGGTCTTCTCGCCGGCGGGTGACGTCGTGTTCGCGCGGGTGTGGGGTCGCCGCGGTCGCCTGGTGGCCTGGGACGTGCGCTCGGGGCGCGAGCTGTGGAGCGTGCCGGGTGCCCGGCGGGCGTTCCAATCACCGGTCTGCTCCGCCGACGGCTCGCGGGTGTTCGCCTGCAGCGAGAACGGCGCCCTGCTGGTGATCGACGCCGCGACCGGAGAACGCTTCGCGAGCCTGCGCGGTCCGTCACCGCTCGGAGTGTTCGCCGCCATCACGTGGCGCGATGTGATCGTCGGGGCGACCGAGCGCGGTCTCGGCTTCTGGGACGGCAGGCCGCTCGATCGATGAGCGTGCGGGCGGAAGCGGAGGCGATGCTGGCACGCTGTCAGGACCGGTTGCAGCGCCGGATTCGCTGGATGATGGGGGAGAAGGCGCGCGGCGCCGGCGACACCGATGACTTCCTCGGCGAAGTGACCGTGCGGATCCTCGACCAGTGCGAGTCGCTCACCTGGCGCGACGAGGCCCACTTCCTGGCGCTCGCGACGCGCATCGCGCGCCACCTGGTCATCGATCGCGTGCGGCGGCCGCGGCTCCGGCGCTTCGAGTCGCTGACCGCGAGCCTCGTCGCCGAGCAGATC
>JAGQRB010000877.1 GCA_020425925.1 Planctomycetota bacterium | reverse complement strand
GGTGCCGATCTACCGCGAACTGGTGCGCCAGGGCACCAGCGTCGCCGCCGCGCTCGCGTTCCTGGTCGCGACCCCGGAGCTCGAGCTCGCGTCGGTGACGCTGACCTGGCAGCTGATGGGCGGCGAGGTCGCGCTGCTGCGCGTCGGTATGGCGGCGGTGCTCGCGCTCGGCGTCGGCGTGCTGGTGAGCTGGCTGGTGAAGGGGCGCGCCGAGCCCGCGGCGGCCGGTGCGGCGCACGCGCTGCCGGCGAGCGTGCAGGGCAGCCTCGGGCAACGGCTGCGCACCGCGCTGTCGTTCGGCTTCGGGCCGGCGGTCGACAGCACCGCGACCTGGATCCTCGCGGGACTCCTGCTGTCGGCGCTGCTGATGCCGTACGTCGACCGCGAGTGGATCGCGGCGCTGCCGGTCGGCGTCGACGTGCCGGTCGCCGCGCTGCTCGGCCTGCCGATCTACGTCTGTGCCACCGGCAGCACGCCGCTGGCCGCGATGCTGCTGTTCCAGGGCATGTCGCCCGGCGCCGTGCTCGCATTCCTGCTGACCGGCCCGGCGACCAACGTGACGACCTTCGGCGTGCTGGCGCGGCTGCACGGCGCGCGCATGGCGGCGCTGTTCGCGCTGTCGATGTGGATCGGCGCGGTCGGCCTCGGCTACCTGGTCAACTGGCTGGTGCCGGCGCCGGCGGTGCCGGCGCTGATCGGCGAGGGCCACGAGCACTCGACCTGGGGCTGGCTCGCGCTCGCAGCGCTCGGCGTCGTGTTCCTGCTCTCGCTGCTGCGGCAGGGTGTGCGGCCGTTCCTCGAGCGGCTGTTCGAGTCGCCGGGCAATCTCGGCCACGAGCACGACCATGACCACGGTCACGGTCACGATCACGGCGACGGCCACGATCACGGCAGCTCGCACTCGTGCTGCCACTGAGCGGCGACCGCGCCGCCGTGCCGCCATGTGCATAGGAACTTCGCGGCCACCCCACTAGGATCCTCGCGGCTCCATGACCGACGGCATCCAGAAAGATCGACTCGAGAAGCTCGAGGCCATGCGGGCCGACGGCCAGGACCCGTTCCCGCCGCGCGTGCCGCGCGGCCAACCGGTCGAGTCGCTGCTCACGAACTTCGACACCCGCCACGGCGAGCGCGCGACCGTCGCCGGCCGCCTCGGCGTCGTGCGCGACTTCGGCAAGCTGCGCTTCGCGCACCTCACCGACCGCACCGGCACGATCCAGATCGGCTTCCAGCGCGACCGCCTGCCGGACTTCTGGCCGAGCCGCAAGCGCGTCGAGAGCAACGATCTGGTCAGCATCGCCGGCGAGCTCGGCGTCACCCAGAAGGGCGAGCCGACGCTGTGGGCCGAGGAGGTCGTGCTGGCGAGCAAGGCGCTGCGCGCGGCCCCCGAGAAGTGGCACGGACTGACCGACACCGAGCAGCGCTACCGCATGCGCTACGTCGACCTGTTCGCCAATCCGGAGGTCCGCGCCGCGTTCATGCAGCGCAGCCGGATCGTGCGCGAGGTGCGGGCCTACTTCGACTCGCTCGACTACCTCGAGGTCGAGACCCCGATCCTGCAGCCGCTGTTCGGCGGTGCGGCGGCGCGGCCGTTCACGACGCACCACAACGCGCTCGACATGCCGCTCTACCTGCGGATCGCGCCCGAGCTCTACTTGAAGCGCCTGATCGTCGGCGGCATGGAGCGGGTCTACGAGATCGGCCGCGTGTTCCGCAACGAGGGCATCAGCACGCGCCACAACCCCGAGTTCACGATGCTCGAGAGCTACGAGGCGTGGGCCGACTACCGCGACATCATGGCCCGCGTCGAGGGGCTGTTCGCGCACCTCTGTGACACCGTGCTCGGCGGCGCTTCGCAGGTGACGTTCCGCGAACGCGAGTACGAGCTGCGGCCGCCGTTCCAGAAGGCCAGCTACCTCGAGCTGTTCGCGGCCGCGAACCCGGGGGTCGACTGGTTCGACCTCGCTTCGGTGACGAAGCGCGCCACCGAGCTCGGGCTGGAGACCGCCGGCATCGAGGCCGGCAAGCTCGCGAACGACGTCTTCGAGGCGACCGTCGAGGACGGCCTGCTCGGTCCGGTCTTCGTCTACGACTATCCGGTCGCGATCAGCCCGCTCGCCAAGCGCAAGCCCGAGGACCCGCGCGTGACCGAGCGCTTCGAGCTCTTCATCGCCGGTATGGAGCTCGGTAACGCGTTCAGCGAGCTCAACGACCCGATCGACCAGGAGGGCCGGTTCGACGAGCAGGTCGCGCACAAGGCGACCTACACCGACGACGAGACCCCGGGCGAGGTCGACGTCGACTACGTCACCGCGCTCGAGTTCGGCATGCCGCCGGCCGGAGGCCTCGGCATCGGCATCGACCGGCTCTGCATGCTGCTCAACGGCAGCGCGTCGATCCGCGACGTCGTGCTGTTCCCGCTGCTGCGCCGCCTCGACGGCGCCGCCGCGGCAGCCGCGACCGCCGACGGCGAACCGGACGCGACGGCGGCGGAAGAGTCCGAGCGGTGATCCCGGCGTTCAGCCCGTTCCTGGCGCTGCGCTACCTGCTGCGGCGACCGATCATGTTGATCGGGGTCTGCGGCGTGACGTTCGCGGTCTGGGCCCTGCTGGTCGTCGATGGCATCTTCACCGGCTTCGTCACCGAGATCCGCGCCGACGTGCGCCGCAGCACGGCCGACCTGCTGGTGACCGATCTGCCCCACGACACCAGCTACGAGCTGCTGCGGCCCGCGCTCGAAACCGACGACGCGGTCGCCGCGACCGCACCGCGGCTGCGCCACCACGGCATCGTCCGCGCCCGCCAGATCCGCCGCCTCAATTCGCGCGAAGGCGTCGAGACCTCGGCCGTCAACTTCGAGGAGATGACGCTCGAGAGCGGCTTCGCGCTGCTGCTCGGCATCGACCCGCTGCGCGAGCCGGCGGTCACGCCGATCGAGTCATGGCTCGAACGCGGCACCGACGTGCTGGCGGCACGCGGCGTGCATTCGGTTCCGACCGAGAACGTGTTCGACGAACCCGACCCGACCCGCCGCGCGATGATGCTGCTGCCCGACGAGGTCGAGTGGGACACCCGCGCCAAGCTCCACCTGCAGCGACCGCCGCGGCCCGAGGACCACCGCAGCGAATGGCCCGGCATGCTGGTCGGCTGGTGGCGCATCCCGAACATCCCGCCGCTCGAGGGCTACCCGATCGACCTGATGACCGCGAGCATGCGGGTCGACGCCGACGGCAGCTCGCGCATCCTGACCCGCCGCGCGACGCTCGCGCTCGCCGGCTACTTCGCCACCAGCCACCGCCAGTTCGACCAGACCGCGGTGATCCTGCCGATCGAGAAGCTGCGCACGCTGCTCGGCCACGACATCGAGTCGGATCGCAGCATCGACATCGTGACCGACGTCGCGATCCGGCTCGCACCGGGCGCGGCGGCGACGACGGCCGTGAAGCAGCGGCTGCAGCAGGCGGTGCAGGCGCTGCTGCCGCCCGGCAGCGCGGCGTGCGCGGTGATCGACTGGGAGGAGCAGAACTCGGTCTTCCTGCGCGCGATCGCGCAGGAACACTCGATGATGCAGTTCGTGCTGTTCGTCGTGATGGTCGTCGCCGCGTTCGTGATCTACGCGACGCTGCACATGATGGTGGTGCAGAAGTGGAAGGACATCGGCATCCTCGCCGCGATCGGCGGCACGCCGCGCGGCATCGGCACGGTGTTCGTGTTCTGTGGCCTGGTCGTCGGCGGCGTCGGTGCGCTGCTCGGATCGGTCACCGGCTGGCTGTCGGTGCACTACCTCAACGACTTCAACGACTGGCTCTACGCGACGACCGGCGCCTCGCTGTTCCCGCGCACGCTGTTCGATCTGCCGATCATCCCGGTGCACCTCGAGGTCCGCTGGATCGTCGAGGTCGCCCTCGGCGCGCTGCTGCTCGCGCTGCTGGTCGCGGCCTTGCCGGCCCGCAAGGCCGCGCGCATGGAGCCCGTCACGGCGCTGTCCTACGAGTGATCCCCCCCGCCCCGAACCCGAGATGACCGCCCCCGTCCTCGCTGCCCGCGACGTCCACAAGACCTACCGGCTCGGCCGCCAGGAGATCCCCGTGCTGCGCGGCGTCGACCTCGCGATCGAGCGCGGCGAGATCGTCGCGCTGCTCGGCGCTTCGGGCGCCGGCAAGTCGACGCTGCTGCACGTGCTCGGCCTGCTCGATCCGCCGACCCGCGGTGAGGTGCTCTACGACGGCGAGCCGGTGCACGACCTCTCGATCCGCGAACGCGCCCGGCTGCGCCACGACCACACCGGCTTCGTGTTCCAGTTCTACCACCTGATCCCGGAGCTCACCGCGCTGCAGAACGTGCTGCTCGCGCGCATGATGACCGACTCGGTGACGCGCTACTGGCGCGGCCGCCGCGCGGCGCGGCGCGCCGCCACCGAGCTGCTCGAACGCGTCGGGCTCGGTGAGCGCCTGCGCCACCGGCCGACCGAACTGTCGGGCGGCGAACGTCAACGCGTCGCGATCGCGCGCGCGCTGCTCGCCGAGCCGCGCGTGATCCTCGCCGACGAGCCGACCGGCAACCTCGACTCGGCGACCGCCGAGGGCGTCATCGAGCTGATGTTCGAGCTGCAGCGCGAGCGCGCGGTCGCCTTCGCGCTGGTGACCCACGACGAGCGGCTGGCGGCGCGCGCCGATCGCATCGTCCGCCTGCACGACGGCGTCGTCGTCGGCTGATCATGTACCGGCTCTACCTCGCGCTGCGCTACCTGGTCACCCGGCCGATCAACCTGCTCGGCATGTTCGGGATCACGCTCAGCGTCTGGGCGCTGGTCGTCGTGGTCTCGCTGTTCTCCGGCTTCCTGGCGGTCATCGAGCACCACGTGCAGGAGGCCAGCGCCGACATCTCGGTGACCAACCTGCCGGCGTGGGCCGACTGGCGCGCGCTCGCGACGGCGCTGCGCGACGATCCCAACGTCGCCGCGACGGCGCCGCGACTGGTGCACTTCGGACTGCTGCACGAGCCCGGCAAGCGTCCGAAGACGCCGCCGCTGCCGGGCCGCGGCGCGCTGCACGGCGGCGACCAGCCGTTCCTGTTCGTCTACGGCGTCGATCCGACCGTCGAACGCGAGGTCTCGGCGTTCGCGAGCTGGCTGACCTCGCCGGCGATCCCGCCGGAGCTGCGGGTCGGCGACCCCGAGCACCCGTTCGCCGCCACCGCGAGCGGCCGGCTCGGAGTCCTCGTCGGCCTCGACCGGCTGCAGCGCGAGGGCCTCGCGCGCGGCGATCCGCTGCTGCTGACGACCGGCCGACTGCCCGAGCCCGGGGTCGATCCCGACGGCACGTTCGAGCAGCTCACGCTCGAGCTCGAGGTCGCCGGCGCGTTCAAGACCAGGCACGGCGGCTTCGACGGCAACATCGTCTTCCTCGACATCGACGCGCTGCGTACCGCGCTGGCGCGACCGGCCGATCCGGCGACGACGAACGGCCGGCCGAACGAACGTTCCGAGCACGTCCAGGAGATCGCGGTGAAGCTGCGCGACACCCGCGATCTCGACGCCACCGCCGAGCGTTTGCAGAACGCCGTCCACCGCGCGCTCGATCGCGGCTTCGCGATCGGCCACGGCCGCGTCGAGACCTGGCGCCAGCGCAACAGCAGCTTCCTGGCCTCGATCGAGCACCAGCAGTGGCTGCTCAAGATCGTGCTGTTCGTGATCCTCGTGGTCGCGGCGTTCCTGATGTTGGCGACGCTCTCGATGATGGTGACCGAGAAGATCGGCGACATCGGCATCCTGACCGCGATGGGCGGCACCCCCGGCGGCGTGACGACGACGTTCCTGCTCTGCGGCGTCACGGTCACCGTGCTCGGGGTCCTGCTCGGCATCGCGACCGGCATCCTGACCTCGGTCTACCTCGAAGAGATCCGGCAGGGCGTGCTGTTCCTGACCGGCGTCGACCTGTTCCCGCTCGACGTCTACAACCTCGATCGCGTGCCGTGCCAGATCGACCCGCTCTGGCTGCTCGAGGTCGCCGGCATGGCGCTCGGCACCGGTGTGCTGGCGTCCGCGCTGCCGGCCTGGCGCGCGGCGCAGAGCGATCCGCTGGTGTCGCTGCGCGGCGTCTGAGTCACCGCGAGAACCGGAACGCGCAGGCTTCGACCGTCACCGCCTGCTTGCCGTCGGCGCCGGCGAACAGACCGTAGCGGTCTTTGGCAATGCCGAGCCTGCTCTGGTCGATCGTTATCTTCTGGCCGGCGGCGTGCACCTCGATACCGCTCGCGCCGGCTTCGAGCCGGACGTCGAACCAGCCCTCGCGCTTCCACGCCGGCATCGCGATGTCCTCGTAGGCGAGCCGTGTCCACTTCTCGCCGCGCCAGCGGTAGGCCGACAGCGCCAGCCCGTGCGGCAGGCGCTCGAGCCGCGCGATCGCGAAGTCGCTGTTGCTGACGACATCGAGGCAGAAGCCGGCCGAGCAGCCGACCGCCGGCAGGTGGACGTGGATCGCGGCCGATTTCAGCGGCGGCAGCCCGGGCTTCGGCAGGATCGCCGCGAAGTCACCCCCGACCAGCTGCTCGACCCGGGCCCGCGCGCCCTCGACACGCCAGGCGGTCGTCGCGCCGGCGTAGAGCGGCGTGCCGGTCGCGAACCACTCGCGCAGCACCGCGCCGTCGTCGGCCGGCGGCTGCAACTCGGCGGCCCGCGCCGCCACCTGCGCCGCGTTCCAGCTGTCGATGTCGCGCCGCGCCTGCTGCTCGCGCGCGGCGAGCCCTGCCGGCGCGAAGCCGGCGGCGACCTTCACGACCTCGAACGCCGCGCGCGGCATCTCCCGCTCGAGGTAGCGATCGGCGAGCCCGACGAGCTC
>JAGQRB010000876.1 GCA_020425925.1 Planctomycetota bacterium | reverse complement strand
CCGCGGTGCGTTCGTCGAGGCCTACGACGTTCGCGCCGACGGCGTCGAGCAGACGTTCCTGCTGCGCGATCGACCGGCGGTTGCGGGCGACCTCGTGCTGCGCGGCAGCGTCGCGACCGACCTCGTGGCGACGCCGCGCGCGGCCGTTCACGGCGAGATCCTGTTCCGCGATCGTGCCGGACGGCCGATCCTGACCTACGGCGCGTCGCCGGCGATCGACGCGGTCGGGCACCGCTTCGCGATGACCACCGGCTGGGACGGTTCGAACGTCGAGCTTCGCCTGCCCGCCGCGGCGATCGAGGCCGCGGTCTTCCCGCTGCTGGTCGACCCGTTGACCGCGACCGTGCCGGTCGACGTCGGCGGCCCGGGCGCCGGCGCACTGCGCGACATCGCCGTGCACCGCAACACCACGATGAACTCGCGCGCGCTGCTGACGCTCTACTCGCGCACCAACGCGCAGAACGACGTCGACATGTTCGCCGTGCTCGGCGACGACGCGCAGGGCGGTCAGATCGCGATCTTCCAGGACCTGTCGACGTCGTGGTCGTCGCAGCGCGGCGCGGTGACGTTCGTCGGCGCCGCCTCGCGCTGGCTCGTCGCGTTCGAGCGTGAGTTCTCGACCTCGGCCGCGGTGCGCTACTTCGCGGTGCACGAGGCCGCGACCACGCCGGTCTTCACCGTGCTCACGGTACCGCATCCGAACGGCTACAGCTGCTCGCGTCGGCCCGACGTCGGCGGCACGCTGGCGACCTCGACGACCGGGACGCGCGGCCTGATCGCCTTCCAGTGTGACGCGACCACCAGCAAGCAGGACACCGACCACACCGAGATCTTCGCTTGCACGGTCGATCTCGCGCAGCCGCAGCTGCCGTTGAGCCAGCCGTTCGTTGCCGGCTCGTCGGTCGGCACCCGCTACGACCGCACCGCGGTCACGGTCAATCGCGAGTCCGAGGGCGGCAACAGCTCCTGGATCGTCGGCTACCAGCAGTTCGATCGCAACAACCCGAACGCGAGTTGGCGCGTCGGCCTCGTGCGCGTGACGCCGAACGGTTCGCGCTACGGCCCGAGCCTGGCGTTCCTGAACTCGGGTCACGCGCTGACGCCGCGCGTCGCCGGCCTCGGCGGCCGCTACCTCGTGGTGCACTCGCGGCGCGCCGGCAGCGGCACCGCCACGACCGAGGAGTTCGGCACGACGGTGAACTGCATGCGCTTCGACTGGAGCGACACGGCGCCGAACCCGACGTTCTCGCCGGCGCGCACGATCGACCTCGGTTTCACCTGGGACTACCGCGTCGCGGGTGCGGCGATCGACACCGACAGCCGCTCGCACTGGGCGTTCGTCGTCGAGAAGGAGCCGACCATCGGCACGCCGGCGCTCGGCATCGTCCGGGTCGGCGGCAGCGGCGGCGCGGTCGAGGAGCTCGACCTCTACCGCAGCAGCACGCGCCCGGGCTACGCGCCGGCGATCTGCTTCGACGACGCCCACGACGAGTTCGACACCGCGTTCGCGGTCGACACGCCGTCGTCGGGGGTCTACGCCCGCAGCCTGCGCTACCCGAGTGACGCCGCGGCGCTGCCGTTCGGCACCGCCTGCGGCGGCGAGATCGCGGCCAACCACGTGCCGCGGGTCGGCGATCACCTGTTCGCGATCGGGCTCGAAGGCGCGGCGCCGCAGCAGGGCGCGCTGATCGTGCTGTCGCTGTCGTCCTCGCAGACGCCGCTGGCGTTCGCCGGAATGCCGGGCTGCACGCTGCTCGCCGACATCAACAACGGCATGATCGGCACCTACTTCACGCTGACGCGGTCCGACGGCACCGCGTCCTTCCCGATCGTGCTCGGCGACTGGCCGCCGTTGCCGCTCGACTTCACCGCGCAGTGGTTCCACCTGCAGCCGAACGCGAACGCCGCCGGCATGCTCGCGACCCGCGGCCTCGAGGTCCGCGTCCGCTGAGGAGCGTGGGCCGCAACCCGGCGCGGCACCGCACGATCCGATTCTGCGCCAGCGCCGGGCCCGCAACTGCCGATCCAAGGGTGTGTTCCGTCCCTGGGTCGACATCGCGCGGGCGCTCGGCGCCGTCTTCGCCGCGACGGTGGTCGCGACGATCGCGGCGCAGCAGCCGCGGCCCGACGAGGCGCCCGCTCCGGGTGGCGCGACCTCGGCGGCGTGGTGGCTCCGCGAGGGCCAGCGCTGCCTCGATCGCGACGATCCCTGGAAGGCCTGGCAGGCGTTCCAGGTCGCCGCTGCCGGCGTCGGGGCGAGCGTCGACGTCGCCGGCCTGATCGGGCTCGGCAATTCGCACCTGATGCTCGGGCGCAGCGCGTTCGCGCACCGCTACGGCGAGGCCGCGGTCGCGCGCGAGGCCGCCGATCAGAGCGCGATGGCGCTCTGCGTCCGCGCGCTGATCCGGGCGCGCGCGTTCGATGCCGCGGTCCGGCGGGCGGGGGAGTTCCTCGCCGGCGTCGCCAAGCCGAGCGCGGAGCTGCTGGCGGCGCGCGGCTCGGCGTTGTTCCGGGTCCAGCGCGTCGACGAGGCCGCGGCGGTCTACCGGCGGGTCGTCGGCCTCGAGCCGCTCAACCCCGAGGCCCATCTGCGGCTCGGTTCCGGATTGATGCCGCCGACGACGGTCGAGCTCTCGCAGAAGCTCGAGGCCGCGGTCCTCGCGGCGCGCGCCGGCCGGTTCGAACACGCTGCCCGCCTGCTGCTCGAGGTGCTCGCTGCCGACCTCGAGAATCCCGTGGCGCACCGGCTGCTCGGCGAGGTGCTCTACAGCCAGCGCGCACGGTCCGGCATGGCGGCCAGCGACCCGGCGTTCGCGGCGCTCGCCGCGGCGGTGCCCGAGCCGGTGGTCGGCGATCTGCCGGTTGCGGAGTTCGTGCAGGGCTACGGCGACCTCTCGGCCGCGCGCCGGCGCGTCGTCGACCGTGCCGCGGTCATGTTCGGTCGCTACCTCGGCAAGCTCGTCGCGATCGGCAGTCGTCACGACATCCTGCTCGAGCTCGAGCGCACCACCGATGCGCCGGGTCGGCGCAGCCTGCGCGGCAAGCGCACGTTCGACGGGCGGGTCTGGGACGACGTGCGCGGCATCGGCGGGATGCGCGCCGCGACCGGCATCGAGAGCCTCGACGAGGCCGCCGAGTTCGGCTTCGACACCATCGCGCACGAGTTCGCGCACCAGGTCCACTTCTACGCCTTTCCGCCGCTGCTGCGGGCGCGGATCAAGGCGCTCTACGACGAGGCGATGCGGGCGGGCCGTTGCATCGACTACTACGCCGCCAGCAACGAGGCCGAGTACTTCGGCCAGGGCGTCGAGGCATTCGCGAGCCTCGGCAAGCGGCCGGGCGGCGAGACGACCCACGGTCACACCCGCTTCGAGCTCTATCGCGTCGATCAGAAGCTGCACGACTTCGTCGCGTCGGTCGTCGACGCCGACCCGCTCGCCGATCCCGCCAACCGCCAACGCATCCTCGCGGCAGCGGCGAAGGTCGCGCTGCGCTGCGGTCGTCCCGACGACGCGGTGATCGCGACGTCCTGGATGGAGCCGGGTGCCGAGCGGACGCGGCTCGAACGTGCCGCCGCGGTCGCGCTCGAGATGGCGAACCCGCGGTAACGGATCGGAGAATCGAGTTCGGTGTAACGCCGCGCCTGCGTCGGTCCACAGGCCGATGTGAACCTCTCCCTCTCCCGTGCCGCCCCCTCGCGGGGCCGCCGTTACGGACCGCGCGAACGGATCGAGCAGCTCGGCGAGGCCCGGCTCAGTGTACACTCTTGCTCTCTCTTACACT
>JAGQRB010000875.1 GCA_020425925.1 Planctomycetota bacterium | reverse complement strand
CCCGACGCCGACGCCCGGCTCGAGCACAAGCTGCGCACCGACCTCGCGGATCTCGCGGCGTTGCGGCAGCGGATCCTCGAGGCGCCGACGCCGGCGCCGGAGCGCGCGGTCGGCGACGGCGTCGATCCGGATCCGAGCCCGGCCGACGGCGCTACGATGCCGTGATGACGACCTTCCGCGAATGGACGTTCCCGCTCGCACTCGCGCTCGCGCTGTCGGCCGGGTCGACGGCGCAGCAGCCCGACGCCGACCGCGACCGCGACGGTCTCTCCGACTTCCAGGAGGTCCACAAATACCGCACCGATCCAACGAAGGCCGACAGCGACGGTGACGGCATCCCCGACGGCGACTGGCGGGAGCGCCGCGAGTACCAGTACACCATCCGCACCATCGTGCAGGTCATGCGTCCGGTGACGCCGGCGTTCCTCGACGACGACTACCAGGACGTGCGCGTGCTCGACGAGACCGACTCCTACGTCGAGCTCGAGGTCATCCACTATCCGTTCAACACCGTCGCCGAGGCGATCGGCTCGGATCCGGACTGGCGTCGGTCGGCGAAGAAGTTGGCGCAGTGGACCGCGCCGGGGCCGGCGGCGAACTGGGACGCCGGCATGCAGCGCAAGCTCGTCGCAGCGCTGAAGGAGGCCGGGATCGACGCCGGGAAGCTGGCCGACCGCGAGCTCGTCGAGCAGGCGTCGAAGTGGCTCTGCCGCCACGCCGAGTACAACGACAGCTTCACGACGTTCGTCACCGCGTTCGACGACGACGGCAAGCCCTACGTGCCCGACGAGCTGAAGGCGATGGTGCCGGCCACCCGCGATCCGGCGCGGCTTGCCGAGGTGTGGGAGCGCGACATCCTGGCGCGCGGCATGTTCGAGCACGCCAGCCGCGGCAGCTGTTCGTCGTCGGCGACTTATCTCAACGGTTGCCTGCGCGCGCTCGGCATCCCGACCCGCATCGTGCTCTGCATCCCGATCGTCGACGCCAACGATGACGCCGAGCGGCGGCTGCTGCAGCGCGGCATCCGCCACCGCGCGCTGCAGCGATCGACGGTCGCCGCGATCGACAAGATCAAGGGTTCGTGGTCGTCGCACACGTTCAACGAGGTCTGGGTCGACGGTCGCTGGCGTCGGCTCAACTACGACCGCCTCGGCCAGGACATCCGCGAACCGGGCATGTTCGGGATCCTGACCCACGTCGCGACGTTCTCCGACTGGTCGGAGGCCCGGATGCCGACGACGATCGGCCGGCGGCAGTCGCTGCGGCAGTACGACGACGTCTTCGGCGGGCCGAACCCGTACTCGACGATCGCGCTGCGCGACGAATTCGGCGTGCACTGTGACATCGAGCAGGCGGCGCCGATCGTGCAGTCGCTGAAGATCACCGGTGCGCAGTGGGGCGACGCCGAGGATGCCCCCGCCGACGTGCGCGCCTGGTTCCGGCGTCAGAACGCGTTCGGCCTCGTGGCGCGCATCGAAGGCGCGCGCGACTCGGGTGAGCTGCGCGACTTCCTGAGCGCCTGCGACAAGCGGGTCTTTCTGGTCGCCGACGGCCACGACACGCTCGGCATCGGCCTCGACAGCGGCAACTGGTGGTTCCGCGAGGACGGCTCGGCGCAGGTGGTCGTACCGTTCGGGCTCGCCGACCGGAAAGGTCTGGTCGCGGGCGTTCCGTATCAGTTCGTGACCCGCAATCAGGGCGACGAGGCGAAGTGGTCGGTCGACGAGGATCTGCGTGTGGTGCGGCCGCGTTAGCGTGGATCTCTCGCTCGAACAGCGCCTGCTCCGTTTCCTCGCCCGCGAAGAGCACGGCGAACGCCGCGCGCTGCGGGAGCTGCGGGCGCAACCGATCGATGCGCGCGTGCTCGAGGGCGAGTGCCTGCGCGACGCGAGGTATCTCGGCGAGCGCGGCGGCACGCACCGCTTCGCCGTCGCCGACAACCCGTCGAAGTTCCGCCCGGGCGATCCGGTGATCGTCGGCGACGGTATCGATCTCGATGGCGGTGCGCCGCTGGCCTGCGGCGAGTACGACGCCGAGAAGGGCGAACTGCGGCTCGAGCGCGACCCCTATCTGCGCGACGTCGCCTGCGACCTCGAACCCGGCGTCGACTACGTCGTCGACCGCCGACCGCTCGGCCTGCAGGGACGCCTGCGCGACGCGGTCCGGGCCGCGTTCGCCTCCGAGTGGATCCGCGGCGTGCTGACCGGCCGCCACGAGGTCGCGACCGACGAAGGGCGACGCCAGCGCGGTCGCGACGGCCTCGCCGCGACCGTGCTCAACCCGTCGCAGGTCGAGGCCGGCGCCGCCGCGATCGGCACCGAGAGCCTGGCGCTCGTGCAGGGGCCGCCGGGCACCGGCAAGACCCGACTGCTGGCGCAGGTGGCCGTCATGCTGGTGCGCGCGGGCTGCCGGATCGCGGTGTGCGCCTACACCCACCGCGCCGTCGACAACGCGCTGCTCGCGATCCGTGAGCTCGGCGGCGAGCTCGACATCGTCAAGCTCGACTCCTCCAGCACCGAGGGTCGCGAGCGTCTGCGCGCCGCCGGCATCGCGCTCGCCGACGCGCGGCGCGTGACGCTGCCGCGCCAGAACGTGGTCGTCGGCTCGACCTGCTTCCAGCTCGGCAAGCTGCACGATCGCGAACGCTTCCACTACACGGTGTTCGACGAGGCCGGGCAGCTGCCGATCCCGCACGCGCTGCCCGGCATGCTGCGCAGCCAGCGCTGGCTGTTCTTCGGCGATCATCAGCAGCTGCCGCCGGTCGTCACGACCTCGCGCGCCGATCCGCTGGCGGCATCGTCGGTCTTCGAGCACCTGCACCGCCTCTACGGTTCGCATCTGCTCGACACCAGCTACCGTCTCAACGACGGTGTCTGTCGGATCGTCAGCGAGTCGTTCTACGGCGGCGGGCTGCGGCCGTCGGACTGCGCCGCACCGCGTCGGATGCCGTTCGTCGCCGGCGGGCGCCTCGACGAAGTACTCGAGCCCGAGCAGTCGGTCGTCTGGTTGCGCATCGACCATCGCCAGCCGGGGCAGCGGTCGAACGAGGAGGCCAACGCGGTCGCCGATCTCGTCGAGGACCTCGTGCGCGTGCACGGGGTGCCGCCCGAGCAGGTCGCCGTGATCGCGCCGTTCCGGGCACAGGTGCGGCTGCTGCGCTCGCGGATCCAGCAGAAGGCCCTCAGCGGTTTCGATCGGATCACGGTCGACACCGTCGAGCGGATCCAGGGCCAGGAACGCGAGGTCGTTGTCGTGTCGCTGACGATCGGCGATCCCGACGCGAGTTCGCGGCGCGGCGCGTTCCACCTCTCGGTCAACCGGCTCAACGTCGCGCTGTCGCGGGCCCGTACCAAGGCCGTGCTGGTCGCGAGCGCACATGCGTTCGACGCGCTGCCGAGCGACCCGACCGCGCTGCGCATGGCTTCGCTCTGCAAGCAGCTGCGCGATCGCATTCCGCAGGTCGATCTGACCGCGGTCTACGTCTGATCGACCGGTTCGCGGCCGTTCGGGGTCACAGCGCGAGCGCGAGGTAGCCGAGGTAGAGCAGCACGCCGAGCGCGATGCCCATCAGCGGCAGCCACAGCGCCGCGAGCCTCCGGCGCGGTTTCACAGCGCCTCGAGCAACGCGGCGAACGCGGCCTCGTCGAGGATGCGCAGGCCGAGCTTCTCGGCCTTCTCGAGCTTGCTGCCGGCGTCCTCGCCGGCGACGACATCGGTGACCTTCTTGCTGATGCCGTTGGCGGTGCGGGCCCCGAGGCTCTCGACCTTCGCTTTGGCGTCGTCGCGCGACATCGTCGTCAGGCCGCCGGTGAACACGAAGACGCGACCGTCGAGCGGGCCGGCGGTCGGCGCCGACTCCTCGGGCGCGACGCCGGCGGCCGCGAGCGCGGCGAGCGTGGCGGCGTTCTTCGGCGAGGCGAAGAACTCGGTGACCGCGCGTTGCACCTCCTCGCCGACGCCGTCGACCGCCATCAGCTGCTCGGGCGCCGCGTCGCGCAGTCGCTCGAGCGAGCCGAAGTTGCGCGCGAGGTCCTTGGCGGTCTGCTCGCCGACGTGGCGGATGCCGATGCCGTTGAGGAATCGTGCCAGGGTCGGGTGCTTGCTGCGCTCGAGGTTGTCGAGCAGGTTCTGTGTGCTGCGTTCGCCCCAGCGCTCGAGCTCGAGCAGCTCGGCCTGGCGGGCCGAGAGGGTGAAGACGTCCTCGAGCGACTTGACGATACCGCTGTCGATCAGCTGCTCGACCTGTTTCGGCCCGAGGCCCTCGATGTCCATCGCGCGCCGGCTCGCGAGGTGGACGATCCGGCCCGCGAGCTGCGCCTTGCAGTCGAGGTCGCCGCAGTAGACGAACTTGCCGTCGACGTGCAGCTCGCCGCCGCAGACCGGGCAACGGCTCGGCGGCTCGACCGGCACGCTGTCGTCGCCGCGGTGTTCGGTGAAGACCCGCACGACCTCCGGGATCACGTCGCCGGCGCGCTGGATCTCGACGAAGTCGCCGACCCGCAGGTCGCGCTCGGCGAGCAGCGCCCAGTTGTGCAGCGAGGCGTTGCGCACCGTGACGCCGGCGAGTTCGGTCGGTTCGAACTGGGCGACCGGGGTCACCTGGCCGGTGCGGCCGACCTGTGCGCCGATCGCGACGATCCGGGTCGTCGCCAGCCGCGGCGCGAACTTGTAGGCCAGCGCCCAGCGCGGCGTGCGCGCCGTGCGACCGAGCTGCTGCTGCAGCGCGATGTCGTCGACCTTCGCGACGATGCCGTCGAGCTCGTAGGTCATGTCGTCGCGTTCGCCCTCGAGCCCGTCGCGGAACGCGATCACCTCGTCGATCGACGAGGCTGTCGCCGACGGCTCGGCGATCGTGAAGCCCCAGGCCGCGAGCCGTTCGCGCAGCTCGGTGTGGGTCCGGAACTCCGAGCCTTCGACGTGGCCGACACCGAACGCGATGAAATCGAGCGCGCGACGCTGCACGATCCGCGGATCGAGCAGCTTGAGCGTGCCGGCGACGGTGTTGCGGGCGTTGCGGAACGTGCCTTCGGCGCTGGTCTCCTCGCGTTCCTGCAGCCGACGGAACGCGGCCCGCGACATGATGACCTCGCCGCGGATCTCGATCCGGGTCGGGAACGGACCCTTGCCCGCGAGCTCGAGCGGCAGGTTGCGGATCGTGCGCAGGTTCTGGGTCATGTCCTCGCCGCGCGCGCCGTCGCCGCGCGACATGCCGCGCACCAGCTTGCCGTGCTCGTAGACCAGGTTGGCGCTGGTGCCGTCGAGCTTCGGCTCGCAGCTCCAGATCAGCGGCTCCTCGGGTTGCCCGAGCAGCTTGCGTGCGCGCTTGTCGAACTCGCGCACCTCGTCGGCGGTGTGCAGCGATTCCAGGCTGCCCATCGGCGCGATGTGCTCGATCGTCGCGAGCGTGCCGCCCTTCGGCAGCGGCGCGCCGACCCGCTGCGTCGGCGAGTCGGCGGTGACGAGCTCGGGGTGTTCGGCTTCGAGCTGCCGTAGCTCGGCGAACCAGCCGTCGTACTCGGCGTCGGTCCAGTCGCTGTGGCCGCGGTTGTAGTACTGGTCGTCGGCGGCGCGGATCCTGGCCCGCAGCGCTTCGAGGGTTCGCCCGGTGTTGCGGCGGTCGCTCACGGTCCGCGATGGAAGGGCTGGCGCGCCGTCCGGTCAAGCCGGCAAGATCTGCGGCGATGCCCTACGACCCATCGCGTCACGGTCCGCGCCGGATCGTCGGCCCCGGCTTCCACGAGCAGGTCCACGAGCTCGTGCGCCGGATCCCGGCCGGTGCGGTCGCGAGCTACGGCGACGTCGCGCGCGCACTCGGCAGCGTCGGGGTGGCGCGCCACGTCGGCTGGGCGCTGGCGGCGTTGCCGGCCGGTGACGCCGAACCGGGTGACCCGAGCCACTCAAGTGACCCGAGCCACCCAAGTGACCCGGTGCCGTGGTGGCGGGTCGTCGACTCCACCGGCCGCCTGGCGCGACCGGGTACAGCGGCCGCGCGCCGGCAGGCCAGGCTGCTCGCGAACGAGGGCGTCGCCGTGAGCAAGGGCCGGGTCGTCGGCTTCGCGTTGCTGCGCGCCGCCGAGCTCTGATCGCGCGGTCAGACCGTGACCCGCGGCACGACGCGTTCGCTGGCGTCGTCGAGCTCGAAGAAGGTCGGTTCCTCGAGACTCATCGTGCCGCCGACGATGCTGGTCGGGAACGACTGCATCAGGTTGCGCAGGTCGCGGACGTTGCCGTTGAAGAAGCGGCGAGCGGCCGCGATCCGATCCTCGGTGACCGCGAGCTCCTCCTGCAGCGCGAGGAATTGGGCGTCGGCCTTCAGCGCCGGGTAGCTCTCGGCCACCGCGAACAGCGACTTGAGACCGACGTTGAGCTGATTCTCGTCGCCGGCCTGCGAGGCCGCGGAGCCGTGGCTCGCCGCCGCGCGGTTGCGGAGCTCGACGACGCGCTCGAGCACTTCGCGTTCGTGCCGGGCGTAGCCCTTGACGGTCTCGACCAGGTTGGGGATCAGCTCGTAGCGTCGCTTGAGCTCGACGTCGATGTCGGCCCAGCTCTCCTTGACGGCATGCTTGAGCCGGACGAAGCGGTTGTAGACGGCGATCCACCAGATCAGCGGGATCAGCAGGACGACGGCGACGATGATGACGACTTCCATCAGTGGTGGTCCAGATCGCGGACGAGATGACGCGGCCAGAGCTCGCAAAAGCCCCGCACGAACTCGAGCTTGCGGTCGAACTCGGCCGGGGACCAGCGCTTCTTGCCGCCACCGAGACACAGCGCGCGATCCTCGATGTCGATCATCGGCGGCTGCTCGCCGAGCAGGAACTCCATCATGCGTGGGTGCAGCACGTCGTAGGCGAAGCGCTTGTCGGGCGACTTGACGTAGAACTTGCGGCTGAACTCGTCGGACTCGAAATCGATGTCATCGAAGCCGAACGCGCCGGCGACCTTGTCGAAGAAGCCCTCGGGCCGGATCAGCAGCGGCGGCGTGTCCCACGGCGGGTGCACGATCAGGTAGCTGAAGTTGTAGGTCGTGGTCTGCGTCGTCTTGCCGTTGCTCGAGGTGACCTTGTAGCGGAAGTCGCCGCAGACGATGCGGCAGTCGCGGTCGAACAGCCGCGTGCGGCCGGTCATCGTGTTCCTTGCGATGCGCGAGTGGCCGCGGCGGAAGATCTCGAACTGCGCGAAGCGGTCGTCGTGCGAGGAGTCGTGCCCCGGATCGAACGCGAAGCCGTTCGCCGCCGCGAACGCGGCCAGTTCGCTCTGTCGCTTCTTCTCGGCCTGCCACTGCAGGTAGGCGATCGTGCCGATCAGCGCGACGAAGCCGACGACGATCAGGATCAGGACTGCGGGTTCCATGTCACGGAGTGGCCTCGGCGCGCCGGCGTCTGCCGAGCCAGAACGGCAGGATGCCGAGCGCCGCGCCGAAAAGCACGGTCACCTCGACCCAGAGCGCGAGCTGCGGCAGCAGGATCGCCCACAGCCAGCGCTCGAAATCGGTCGCGAGCTCGCGGGTCCCGAAGACCGGCGTCGCGATGTCGGTCACGACGTGCACGTCGAGATGCGTGCCGAGGTGCTGCGTGGTCGCGAGCCATGCGAGCGCGGCGAGCGGTGCGCGCTGGGCGATCGCCAGCAGGACCAGCCGGGCGACGAAGCCGCCGGCGGACACGCCGCGCGCGCCGCACCAGTAGCCGAAGCAGGGCAGCACGGCGAGCAGCGTCACCGAGGCGCCGAATCCCCACACGATCGGGCGGTGTGCGGCGGTGAGCTCGAGCGCGAGTCGGGCGGCGAGCACGTACCAGAACAGCAGCGCCCCGAACCACACTGGCCGCGGTGCGCCGACCGGGCGCCGGCGAGTCAGCCAGATCGCGAGCGCTGGCAACGCGAGCACGGCGATCATCGCGATGTGCCAGGCCCACAGCGCCGCGGTCACCCGGTCGACGACCCAGACGTGGGGTTGGAGGTCGGGCCCGCGGCCGAAGACGTTCGGCACCTCGAGCGTCGTGTCGCTCGCGTGGTCGTCGACCAGCAGGTCGACCGCGATGCCGAGCGCCGGCAGCAGCAGCAGGACCACGATCGTGACCCTGCCCTTGCGGCCGAAGCCGGGCGCGAGGCACAGCAGGAACGCGAGCAGGAGCAATGCGGCCTGGAACGGCAGCGACGAGCGGAACAGCTCCTCCATGGCGTCGTTGTCCGGTTCGATCGCCGGAGGTCAACCCCGATGCGTCAGAACGGGATGTCGTTGGGGTCGACCTCGGTTTCCTGCTCGCCGTCGCTCTCGTCGTCGGTTCGGGGCACGCGGCGGTAGCCGTCGTAGGGCACCTCGTTGCGGCGGATCGTCTGGCCGGCCGCACTCTGGTACTCGGCCGGGCGGATCTCCACGAGCGCGGTGCGGTTCTCGAGGTCGCCCGGGTCGATGCGCACCTTGCCCGCCGACGGCAGACCGAGCGCCTGCATCACGAGTCGGACGCGGGCGCGGCCGCGCGTGCTGAACACGAGGTTGTCCCACGCGGCCTGCTTGCCGACGTGCTGACCCTCGGCGACGACGAGCCGTAGCGACCAGCGTTCGTCGCCGCCGCGCGTCGTCCCGGGTCGCACCTCCACGACGCGGCAGAGGTAGGTGCCGGCGGGCACGGTCACGTAGTCGGAAACGCTCTCGGTCGCGTCGAAGTCGATCTCCATCACGGGCTCCTTGGTGGGTAGTCCGTGGCCTGTGCACCGGCGGGGCCTCGAGGTTACGGCGAACTTCGAAATCGCTCGATCCGATCCACTTCGCCGTCGCCGTCGAGGTCGCCCGACTGCGCGGCGGTCGCGCTCAGATCGGGTGGCGGCGGGACCGACGGCATCGCGGGCGCGCCGTGCTGGTCGAACTGGCGCAGAACGGTCGCGCCGCTGGCGAAGCGACAGACCAGATAGCGGACGCCGGCCGGGCTCGCCGCGAAGCCGACGTCGCCTTCCGGTGCGACCACACCGAAGAACGGGCCGAGGGTGTGATCGAGCACCGGCCCGGGCGCGAAGTGGAAGATCGTGACCTGGCCGGCCCCGGCCTTGTCGGTGCGCCAGACGATCACCTCGTCGTCGCCGTCGCCGTCGGTGTCGAAGACCGCGAACGCGGTGGTCGCGGTCGGGCAGGTCCGCCGCAGCCAGGTGTCGCCGCCGATCCGCAGGTCGCTCGCCGCGGGTGCGAGCGCCGCGCCGCCGTAGAGCGATGCGAGTCCGGCGAGATCGTGGCGCGACAGCGCCGTCGGCCGATCGACGGCCGTGCCCATCGCGGCGTCGGGTGCCGCGCTGTGGCCGAGCCCGAGCACGTGGCCGAGCTCGTGCACCGCGGTGCCGAAGATCGACCGCTCGTCCCAGGCGTGGCCGAGGTCGAAGTGGACGAACGTGCCGCGTCGGACCGGACCGGAGTGGGCCACCTCCGCGCCGGGACCGAACGGCTGGCACGCGCCGTGGTGGCCGCGACGCCAGCCGAGGCGGATGTCGGGCGCGCCGTCGTCCGATGCCGGCAGCAGCCGCACGACGCCGGTGGCGCTCCAGACCGCCGCGGCGCGGTCGATCGCGCGTTGCGCCAGGTCGGCTTCGATCGGGGCGGTTGCGGCCTCGACCGCGTAGGACAGCTCGCGGGGCGCATCCAGGCGGCCGCGCACGGTGAACAGCGCCGGCTCCTCCCCGACCGCGTTGCCGGCCGGCGCGGCCGGCTCGCGGTGCGTGCAGCCGGCCCCGGCCGTCAGCCCGGCGATCGCACCGACGACGACTGCGACGACGGTGCGACGCACTGCCGCCTACAGATCCTCGAGGAAGAGGATCAGCGCTGCGCGCTCGTCGGCCGAGCGCGCATCGAACGCAGCGCGCACTCCGGCGGCCTCGCCGTCGTGGGCCGCGATCGCGCCGAGCAGATCCTCGGCGCGGCCGTCGTGCATGTACGGCGCGGTGTGCGCGATGCCCCAGAGCGGCGGCGTCCGGAAGAAGCCCGCCGCTGCGCCCGGTTCGGCCATGCCGCGGTAGCCGGCAGGCATCACGTTGTGCAACAGCAGGTTCGAGTAGAGCGGCACCGGGCCGTTCGGACCGAGCAGCGCCGGGATGTGGCACGTGGCGCAGCCGACCGCGCCGAAGACCTGCTCGCCCTGCGCGACGCGCGGATCGGTCGAACCCGCGCGTTGCGGTGCCGGCAGCGAGCCGAGGAACATCGCGATGTCCGACACCGCGTCGGCGTCGAGCTCGGGGTCGGCGACGGTGTCGCCGTCGCTGAGCATCGCGAAGCCGCGGCCGTTGTCCGGCGTCGTGATGCCGAGCTCGTTGCCGGCCGCGTCGTCGACGAAGTCGGCCAGCCGCGCGATCTGTGCCTTCCAGCCGAAGCGGCCGATCTCCTCCTGGCCGTTGATCTGCAGGCGGCGCGCGACGCCGAAGATGCCGTCGCTGTTGCTGTCGGTCGGATCCTCGTTGGCGGTGATCTCGGGGCCCGGGATCGTGTCGATCAGGCCGTCGCCGAGGATCGACGGCGTCTGCCGCTGCTCGAAGCAGTCGGCGAGCACCGGGCTCGGCGCGAGGTGCTCTTCGCGGGTCGTGTCCGGCGGCGGATGCAGCTTGCTGAGGCCCTGACCGCCGGCGACGTTCTGGAACGGACCCGCGCCGTTGTTGTCGAAGCCGAAGCGCGTGACGTTCAGCTCGAGCGGGCCGGCGCCGCCCATGATCGGGTCCTGGTGGCAGGCGCGGCAGCTGTCGGCGTTCATCTCGGGTGAGCCGACACCCTGGCGGATGTGGAACGGCGTGTCGAAGAGTTCGCGACCACGCGTCACGCTCGGGTCTTCGCCCTGGGGCAGGAACACGAACAGCGCGCTGGCGCCGAGACCGAGCGCCAGCAGGTGCTTCTGGGCAACGGAGAGTTCGATCATCACAGGTGCCTCAGGAATGCGAGGACGTCCTCGCGGCGGTCGGCGGGAAGGGCGACGTAGGCGTCGCGGGCCGCCTGGCCCTCGCCGCCGTGGATCCGGATCGCATCGTCGAGCGTCTCGGCCCGGCCGTCGTGGAGATACGGCGCGAACTTCGACACGCCCCAGAGCGGCTGCGTGCGCCATTCCGAGCCGTTGTCGATCGGCGACTGGGGAGTCGGGCCGCCCTGCGGCAGCTGCGGCATCGCGAAGTTGATGTGGTCGGCGAGCGCCGGCCCCATGTCGTGGAGCAACAGATCGGTGTAGGCGCGCACCGGGCCGCGCGACGACGGCAGCTCGGGAATGTGGCACTTGGCGCAGCCGAGCGCTTCGAACTCGACTTCGCCGCGGCTGGCGGCGTCGTCGAACGGTGTCGGAGCCGGCGGCGCCAGGAAGCGCGTGAACGCGATCAGGTCGCCGAGATCCGCGGGCGAGATCTCGGGGTCCTGCACCGGATCGGTGTCGCGGGTCGGCGCGTTCGGCGTGCCGGTGCCCTGCGGCGCCAGGCCGGGCGCGAGCGACACCGTGCCGGCCGTGCCGCGGAACGGGTCGCTGGTGATGCCCATCTGGTTCATCAGCGGCGCGCGGGTGAAGAACTCGACGTTGTTCGACTGCGCCTTGAGGCCGAAGCGGCCGATGCCGGCCCCGTCGGCGTTGTAGCGCCCGCTGATGCCGTCGTTGTCGGCGTCCTCGGGATCCGCATTGGCGAGGATCGTGGTGTTGCTGACGAACTCGAACAGGCCGGTCCCGAAGACCGGGATCGAGTTGCGCTGCGCGACGACGAGCGGCGGATTGGTGCTCGGGTTCCACATCGAGACCCGCGCGGCGTCGAGCTTGTGCTCGCTACCGGGCGTGCCGAACGCCGGAATGACGAGACTCGGCAGTCCCGGCAGCGGCGACTGGAACGAAGGGCCGAAGCCCGGGTCGACGACCGCGACGTAGAAGTTGCGGTAGAGCTGCGCGCCGCCGCCGATGACCGGCGTGCTGTGGCAGGACGCGCACGACGTCGCGTTGTAGACCGGGCCGAGCCCCTCGCTCGGCTTGAAGCGCTTGGTGAACAGCGCACGCCCGCGTTCGAAGGCGGCGAGCTCGTCGGCGGTCAGGTCCGGCAGCGGATCCCCGAGCTCGACCGGGTCCGGATTCGGTTGGGGAGTGACCGGTGCCGGCGCCCTGCTCTTGCCGTGGCAGGCAACCAGCAGCAGCAGCGGCACCCACCGGAGGGCAGGAGTGCGCATCACGTTCGAAGTAGCGGTGACAGCGGGGGCGGGTAACGTAGGAGGGTAGCACAAAGCGGCAGAGCCGGTTCGCCGGGGCGGGCCGGCGCCGAGCCGTCCCCCGTTGCCATCGCGGTGAGCCCGCGAGCCGCGTGCCACCGCCCTTGTCGACTTCCGCGATTCCTGATCCGAGACCCGCCGCGAGCGGTGCCGATGCTCCGAACTCCGGCGCGCACCTCGCGTTGGCGCTGGAGCACTACGAGAACTTCCCGGTTGGCAGCTGGTTGCTGCCGAAGCGCGCCCGGCGCCACCTGCATCGCATCTACGCGTTCGCGCGCACCGCCGACGACCTCGCCGACGAGCTGCGCGATCGGGCGGCGCTCGCCGCGTTCCGGCACGACTTCCTGGCGCACCTCGACGCCGGCGCGACGAGTTCGCCGCTGCTCGCCGATCTCGCGGCGACGATTCGCGAGTGCGGGCTCGAGCGCGAGCTGTTCCTCGATCTGCTCGATGCCTTCGAACAGGACCTCGAGGTCGCGCGCTATCCCGACGACGCCGCGTTGCTCGACTACTGCCGGCGCAGCGCCGACCCCGTCGGTCGGCTGGTGCTGCGCGTGTGCGGCTACCGCAACCCCGGACTCGACGCGCTCTCCGACAGCATCTGCACCGGGCTGCAGCTGCTGAACCACCTGCAGGACCTCGGCGAGGACCTGCGCGAGCGCGACCGGATCTACTTCCCGCTCGCCGAGCTCGCACGCGACGGCGCCGGCGAGGACGACCTGCGCGCCGCATCCGCGAGCCCGGCACTGCGGCGCTTCGTGCTGCGGCGCGCCGACGCGATCGGTGGGATGTTCCTGGTCGGCTGGCCGCTGGTCGGTGCCGTGCGCGGACGGCTGCGGCTCGAGCTGCGCGCGATCCTGCGCGGTGCCGCCGCCGTGCTGGCGCGCATCCGGGCGGTCGATGGCGACGTGCTCGGCGGGCGCGTGCAGCTGACGAAGGCGGAGCGCGTCCGCTCCGTGCTCGGCGCGCTGTGGAGCCGGCGGGCGCCGGTGTTCGTGCGATGAAGCGCGCCGCGCCGCCGCGGACGATCGCGCCGCCGCCCGCCGCCGGGCTCGCGCCGGATGCGGTGCTGGCCGGTTCGGGCTCCAACTTCCGCACCGCGTTCCTCTGCATCGATCCCGAGCGCCGCGATGGCATGACCGCGATCTACGCGTTCTGTCGTGTCGCCGACGATGCCGCCGACGACGCGCCCGACCGCGAGACCGGCGCTGCCCACGTCGCGTTCTGGCGCGAGGAGCTCGCCGCTGCGACACGCGGGGCGGCGACGACACCGGTCGGGCGTGCGTTGGCGGCGACGATGGCGCGCTTCGGCACCGAGCGGGCGGCGCTCGATGCGTTGCTCGACGGCGTCGCGATGGATCTGCTGCCGAGCGGGTTCGCCGACGAGCAGGAGCTGCGTCACTACTGCGACTGCGTCGCGTCCGCGGTCGGCCGGGCCTGCCTGCCCGTGCTCGGCGCGTCCGGGCCGGCGGCGGTGCGGTTCGCGAACGCGCTCGGCCAGGCGCTGCAGTTCACCAACATCCTGCGCGATCTGCGCGTCGACGCGGCGATCGGGCGGGTCTACGCGCCGCGCTCGTGGCTGGCCGAGTGCGCCGTCGACGCCGCTTGGCTCGACGGCGACGGGCCACCGGCGGCGTATGCGCCGGACGGCCCGATCGCGCGGTTGCGGGCACGCTTCGTCGCCACGGCGCGCGGCGACTTCGCTGCCGCCTACGGTGCGCTCGCCGAGCTGCCGCGTCCGCAACGCCGGGCGCTGGTGCCGGCGCGCATCATGGCGGCGGTCTACCGCAGCCTGCTCGGCCGCCTCACCGGTCTCGGCGGCGCGCTGCCCCCCGAACGCGTGCGCGTGCCGAAGGCGATCAAGCTGTGGTGGGCCGCGTCGATCCAGCTCGGAGTCTCGGTGTGACGCGAGCGGGCGGCGCGCGCGCCTTCGTGCTCGGCGGCGGCGTCGCAGGGCTCGGCGCGGCGTTCGGGCTCGCCGATCGCGGCTTCGAGGTCACGCTGCTGGAGTCGCGCGGCTGGCTCGGCGGCCGCGCCTTTGCATTCACCGACCGGAACAGCGGTCGCCGGCTCGACAACGGCCCACACGTGATGCTGGGTTGCTATCGCGCGACGCGCGCGCTGCTGGCCCGACTCGGCACCGATGGTCTGTTCCGTGCCGACCGGCGGCTCGCGATGTCGTATCGGCGCGAAGGTGGCGGGTTGCTGCGGCTCGCGTTGCCGGCGCTGCCGGTGCCGCTGGCGATGCCGATCGGGTTGTGCCGCCTCGGTCTGCCGCTCGGCGCCACGCTGCGCGCGCTCTACGGCACCGCATCGTCGCTGCTGGGTGCCCGCGCCGGCGCCAGCGTCGCCGACTGGCTCGCGGCGCGGCGGCAGCTGGGTGAGCCGGCGGACGTGCTGTGGCAGCCGCTCTGTCGCGCGATCATGAACGTCGAGCCCGGCGAGGCCGCGGCGCGCGATTTCCTCGCGACGTTGCGCGAGGCATTCGCAGGTCGGGCCGCGAGCGCGGCGTTCTGGCTGCCGAAGGCGACCTGGAGCGAGATCTTCGGCGATCCGGCGCCGGCCGCACTGGCGCGGGTCGGGGCGGCGGTGCGTACCGGCGCAAGGGTCGCGGCGTTCGAGCCCGGCGGCGATCGCATTGCGGCGATCGAGCTCGCGCACGGCGAGCGCATCGCCGTCGGCGAGCGCGACCTCGTGGTGTCGGCGATGCCGTGGACGGCGCTCGGACGCCTCGTGCCGGGTCTGCCGGCGTCGTCACTGCGCGGCGCACCGATCGTCACCGCCCACGTCGCGCTCGCCGAGGACGTGCCGGTGCTGCCCGACGACGGCGCGGTCACGGCGCTGGTGCGCGGCGCGCCGTTCCACTTCGTGCTGCGCACGCCCGGTGCCCTGCCGCGGCACTTCGCGCTGCTCGCGGGCGGCAACCGCGATTTCGACGGCATGAAGGTCGACGCGATCGAGGCCGCAGCTCGCGACCAGCTCGCGCGCTACTATCCCGGTTTCGATCGCAAGACCGACGCGACCGTGCGCATCAGCAAGGAGAACGCGGCGACGTTCGTTGCGGCGCCGGGCTCGCGCGCGCTGCGTCCGCAACCCGGGCGGCTGCCCGGTGGGCCGACCAACCTGCTGGTTTGCGGTGACTGGACCGACACCGGCCTGCCGGCGACGCTCGAAGGCGCCGCCCGTTCTGCCGAGACCATGCTTCGCAGCGTGCCGACGTGACCTATACCTCTCGTTCGTGCCCAAGATCGTGATCATCGGAGGCGGCTTCGCCGGCCTGACCGCCGTGCGCGAGCTGCGCGGTGCGGAGCTCGACGTGACGATCGTCGATCGCCGCAACCACCATCTGTTCCAGCCGCTGCTCTACCAGGTCGCGACCGCGGCGTTGAGTCCGAGTGACATCGCGTACCCGATCCGATCGGTCGTGCGGTCGCAGAAGAACACCCGCACGATCCTCGGTGAGGTCGTCGGCATCGATCTCGCCGCGCGGCAGCTCGAGCTGCGCGACGGCCGGCTCGACTACGACTACCTGCTCGTCGCCGCGGGCGCGCGGCACAGCTACTTCGGGCACGACGGCTGGGAAGCGTTCGCGCCCGGGCTCAAGAGCGTCGAGGACGCGCTCGAGATCCGTCGCCGCGTGCTGCTCGCATTCGAGGCGGCCGAGCGCGAGCCCGATCCGGACGAGCTCGCGCGTTGCCTGACGTTCGTCGTGGTAGGCGCGGGGCCGACCGGCGTCGAGCTCGCCGGCGCGCTGTCGGAGATCGGCCGGCTGACGGTGGCCAAGGACTTCCGGACGTTCGATCCGCGCAAGCTGCGCGTCGTGCTGGTCGAGGGCGATTCGCAGGTGCTGCCGCAGTACTCGAAGGAGCTCGCGGCCGCGGCCCAGCGCCAGCTCGAACAGCTCGGCGTCGAGGTGCGGCTCGGCCAGCATGCGACGGCGATCGACGATCGCGGTGTCATGCTCGGCGACGAACGCATCGCAGCGCGCACGGTGCTCTGGGCCGCGGGTGTGCAGGCCTCGCCACTCGGCAAGCTGCTCGGCGTCGAAACCGATCGCGCCGGTCGCGTGTCGGTCGCGCCCGATCTCAGCGTGCCCGGGCATCCCGAGGTGTTCGTCGCGGGCGATCTGATGCGCCGCGAGCAGGACGGCGAGCTCGTGCCCGGCATCGCGCCGGCCGCGATCCAGGCCGGCCGCGCGGCCGCGAAGAACATCCTGCGACGGATCCGCGGCGCGGCGACGCAGCCGTTCCGCTACCGCGACAAGGGTTCGCTCGCGACCGTCGGGCGCGGCAAGGCGGTCGGTGTCGTCGGCAAGGTCGAGATCAAGGGCTTCT
Organism: Planctomycetota bacterium; assembly: GCA_020425925.1. GTDB lineage: Bacteria > Planctomycetota > UBA1135 > UBA1135 > UBA2386 > JAGQRA01. The sequence goes on along the minus strand of JAGQRB010000875.1, from coordinate 16,510 downwards.
TTGCGTGGTGGATCTGGTGGGTGATCCACGTCGCCTACCTGATCGGGTTCCGCAATCGCATCATCGTCTTGATCGGGTGGGCGTGGCAGTACTTCGCGTTTTCGCGCGGCGCGCGCCTGATCACCGGGCGCAGCTGGCGACCCGAAAGAGCTGCCGCTGCGAGCGACGCGGAATCGCGCTAGGCACAGACGTTCGTCGGTTCGGCTCCTGGGGTTACGACGTTAGCCCTTTTTTCGGCGGGCGCCTGGACCATGCACTGGCAAACCAGGAGCCACCGACATGATGCCACCCCATGCTGTCTCCGTCCCCGAACTCCGGTCGGCGCAGGAATCCGCGAACGACGCGCAAGCGCGCGCCGTCCGACGAGAGCGCCGTCGCAAACGCCGTCGTCGGCGTGAGGTCTCGGGCGCGGAGTGCCCGACCGCCCTGGTCCGGCGCGCGCAGAGCGGCGAACGCCGTGCATTCGAGGTGCTGTGGCAGCGCCATGCGCCGATCGCGCACGGCATCCTGCTCACGATGGTGCGGGACCACGAGGCCGAGGACCTGCTGCAGGAAGTCGCGGTCGCGGCGTATCGCGCGCTGCCCGCACTCCAGCGGCCCGACCTGCTGCCGGCGTGGCTCTGCGCGATCGCCCGCAACGCCGGGCGCGACGCGCTGGCGGCACGACGCCGACGACGTGAGGCGCCGCTGGATGCCGTGGCGGAAGAGGATCTGCACGGCCCGGATCGCGGCGATTCGACGGTCGCCGACGAGATCCTCGAGCAGATCCGGGCGTTGCCGGAGTGCTATCGTGAACCTCTCATGTTGCGGCTCCTGCTCGAACTCAGCGGTCCCGAGATCGCGGCGCGCACCGGCCTGACCGAAGGCTCGGTGCGGGTGAACCTCTGCCGCGGCATGAAGCTGCTGCGCGCGCGGCTGCAGCGGATCGGAGTCGAGGGATGAGCGAGGAGCGCTATCTCTGGGACAAGACCGGCCCGGCCGATCCGCTGGTGGCGAGGGTCGAGACGCTGCTGGCCGATCGGCGTCGGGCCGTGATGCGCTCGGGCGGTCCGCGCCGGCGTCGAAGCTGGCGTTTCGCGTTGCTCGTCGGCGGCATCGGTGTAGCTGCCGTCGCCTTGCTCTGGTTCGCGCTCGCATCGGATGCGGATCGGGACCCGCCCGCTGCCGACGGTGGCGGTCCGCCGTCGACGATCGCGGTCGGTGCGCCGGAGGATCCGACCGCCGGCGCCGGCGGCGCTGCGACCGGTGCGACGCCCGTGATCGATGGCGCGCCTGCGATCGACGGTGCCCCGGGGCTCGACGGCGCCCCGACCGAACGGCGCTGAGCCAGCACGCCCGGCGCGGCGACGCGCATTGTGCAATCGAAACGCGCGGTTGTCGTCGCCGACGTCACGGCGTGCCTGCAGCCCGTGGATCGTCGCTCTCGAGCCGTTCGGCATGGCCCTTGCGACTGCATCCGACGAGGGATCGGCGCCGTGATGCGCGATCCCGCTACCCCCGAACGAATCGAATCGACAGGAGCCGACGATGAACAAGGACACCCTTCAAGGGCAGTGGAAGCAGATCAAGGGACGCGTCAAGGAACGCTGGGGCCGATTCACCGACGACGATCTCAAACAGATCGAGGGCAACCTCGACATGGCCGCCGGTCGCATCCAGGAGCGCTACGGGCACACCCGCGAGCGCGCCGAGCGCGAATGGAACGAGTTCTGCGACACCTGCTCGCGTGACCTCGGCAAGCAGGAGGAGGTGTAATCATGCGCTTCGAACGACTCGACAGCACCCTGGGCGAGCTGAAGTCGCGGATCAAGGAGCACTGGTCGAAGCTGACCGACGCCGATCTGCAGAAGCTCGAGGGTCGCTACTCCAATCTCGCCGACGTGGTCGCGAAGCGCTACTCGATCGCGAAGAACGATGCCGAGGAAGAAGTCTCGCAGTTCTCGGACGAGGTCGGCACGACCTTCCGTGAAGTCGCGCAGCACCTCGGTGACGCCGCCGTCGACGCCTGGCGCAACGGCAAGCACGCCGTCACCGACGTGGTCAGCCGCGGCAGTGCGAAGGCCGGTGAACTCTGGGACAGCGCCAAGTCCGAGGCCGGTCGCCTGCGCAACAACACCGACGAGATCATCCGCGAGCGGCCGTTGACCTCCGTGCTGATCGCGGCCGGCGTCGGCGCCGTGCTCGGCCTGCTGCTGCGGCCGCGGAGTCGCTAGCGATGGTCGTCCGGCGGAACGGGACGGTGGCGGGCGCCGCCCGTCCCGCCGGCGCACACCCACGCCGGGCCGGGGTTCGCAGTGCGCTCAACGGCGCGCGCGACCTCGGCGGCCTTGCGCTCGACTACGGCAAGGTCCGGGCCGAGGAAGTCGGCCTGCAGGCGCGTCGGTGGCTGCTCGGACTCGCGGTCCGCCTGCTGGCGATCGCGCTCGGAGCCCTGGCGCTCGCCATAGCCGTGGTGCTGACGTTGCTGGGTGCCGCCGGAGCGGTCGCTGCGGCGACGGGCCTGCCGGCCTGGGCCGGCGCTTTGGCCATCGGCATCGCGGTGTTCGCGACCGCCGGCCTCTTCTTCTGGCTGCGGGTTCGCCGCCAGGACGCCCGGGTCGAGACGCTCGAGACGTCGGCTGCAGCGCTCGAGCGCGGCATGAAGGCGAGCGGGCGGCGCGTGTTGCGCGGTCTCGCCACCGAACGTGGTCTGCTGGTCAGCGCCGGTCTGGGCTTCGTCGGCGTGCTGGCCGTCCGCGTTCCCGCGGTTCGACGCGTGCTCGCGCTCGCGATCACGCTGGCGCGTCGCGACGAACGCCTGCGGGCGCTGATCCGGATCAGGAATCCTGGGCGGCGTAGACCTGCAGCCGCGAGTAGAGCGTCTTGATGCTGATGCCCAGCATCGTCGCCGCCTCCTTCTTGTTGCCATCGGTCTTCGCGAGCGTCAGCTCGATGAGTGAACGCTCCGCTTCCGCGACCGACATGCCGGCGTGGATCTCGGCGGTCTCGCCGATGACGACATGGTCGCGACCCGGTCGCTCCGCGACGCCATTCGACTGGTCGTCGCCGCCCGGATGGCCGTTGCGCTCGACCCGGCTCACGCCGTTCGGTGTGCTCGCGGCCGGGTCATCGACCGGATAGTCGTTCGACAGCAGCAGGTCAGGGGCGCCGATGTCCTTCTTGGCCATGATGTAGGCCCGCCGGAGCGTGTTGTAGAGCTCGCGCACGTTGCCGGGCCAGCCGTGCTGCCGCAGCCGCTCGAGCGCCTCGGGCGTGAGCTTGCGCTCGACGTCGTATTCCTCCGCGAGTTCGCCGAGGAAGTGCTCGGCGAGCAGCTCGACGTCGCCGCTGCGGTCCTTGAGCGGCGGCAGATGGATCGGAAACACGAGCAGTCGGTAGAGCAGGTCGTGGCGCAGCTTGCCCTCGCGCACGGCGGCTTCCGGATCGCGGTTCGTCGCGGCGATGATCCGTACATCGACCTCGATCTCGTTGGTGCCGCCGACGCGCGTGATGACCCCGGTCTCGAGCACGCGCAGCAGGCGGACCTGGAGCTCCATCGACATCTCGGTGATCTCGTCGAGGAACAGCGTGCCGGTGTGCGCCTGCTCGAACAGACCGTTGCGTCGCCGCTCGGCGCCGGTGAACGCGCCGCGCTCGTGGCCGAACAGCTCGGATTCGATCAGCGTCGGAGGGATCGCGCCGCAGTTGACGGTCACGTAGGGCTTGTCCTTGCGCCGCGAGAGTCGCTGGATCGTGGCCGCGGTGACCTCCTTGCCGGCTCCCGACGGTCCCATGATCAGGACCGTCTCGTTGGTGGGGGCGACCCGCTCGATGCACTCGTAGACCCGTTGCATCGCCGGCGATCCGCCGATCATGCCGTCGAATCGGCCGAGGTCGCGCAGCTTGCCGCGCAGCTCCCGCACCTGGTTGCGCAGCGCGACGCGCTGCCGCAGGTTCTCGAGGATCGCCGTCAGGCGCGCCATGTCGAGCGGCTTGGTCAGGAAGTCGATCGCACCTTCGCGCAGCGCCTCGATCGCGTCCTCGAGGGTGGACTGTCCTGACACCATCACGACGTCGACCTGCCGTTCGGTGAGCTTGGGCAGCAGGCTCGTGCCGGAGCCGTCCGGGAGTTGGACGTCGAGCAGCGCCAGATCGAACGCCTGGGCCTCGGCGGCCTCGCCGGCTTCGGCCAGGGTCGCGACGGCCACGACTTCGAGATTGCGCGAGCGCAGGAGTTCGGCGAGACCTTCGCGACTCGGCGCGTCGTCTTCGACTATCAGGATCTTCACGGGTTCGGTTGGGGCAAGGGTCCTTGGGCGAGTCAGGACTGCGACGAGCGCGAGCGATCAGTCCGCGGATTCGGGGCCGGCGTCGGGCCACGTCACGGTCACTTCGAGTCGGTCGGGAGCGGTCCGAGAGAATGTCAGGTCGGCCCCGATCCCATGGCAGCGCGTCGCCACGCCGAACCAATCGGGAACAGCAGGGTCCGATCGCGGTCGCGACACCACGTCGTTCGAGGGCGGAACGTGGGCGAGCTCGCCGCGGAGGTCGACCGTCAGGCGGACCCCCGGGGCGCGGGGATCGTCGTCACCGATCTCGAGCAATGCCACGGTGACGCTGCCACCCGCCGGCAGCGAGCGCTCGCAAGCCTCGAACAACGATCGAACGGCCGAGGGCAGGCGCGTGGCGCAGCTCCGGATCGTCTTCGTGTCGTCCGGGTCGATGCGGCTCTCGAACTCGATCGGCGACCCCGCGCGCGCCGCGCAGGCGGCGTGCACGATCGCAGCGGCGCGGACCTGGCTGAGCTCGGGCGCGAGCGTGTCGCTCAACGTCGACATCTGCTCGAGCACGCCGACGCAAGCCGCCATCGATTCGGCCGCCATCGTCAGGAGTCGCCCGTCCGCACCCTGGGTCCGCAGCAACTCGTGAACGATCGCCAGGTTGTTGAGGTGGCCGCGGGCATCGTGACTCGCCTGACGCAGACTGCGCCGGGCCAGTCCGGTCCTGGCCTCCGCGAGAGTGGCATCCGGTCGGCTCGTTGCGGGCTCGTTCATCGTTCCAGACTGCGATCGGGGGACGCGGACGTTTCGCCACCGGGTCGCACGGGGGCATATTCTACAATCTGCACTCGCGAATAGCGCGGATCTGCACTGGTGTAGCAGCTGCGCTGTCGAGAAGCTGTCGAGGTCGCGTCGATGGCTGGCGAACTGCACAAATCGTGCCTTGCTGCCGCCCGTTGCCTGCGGGCGGCACGTCAGTTGCGGCTGCGGGCTGCGAGCGCTCATGCTGTCGGACGTCACCATCGCCAAGAAGACCCTCGCGGTCGTCGCGGTTCCCGTGCTGATGAACTTCGGGCTCGTCGTCGTGCTCGGGCAGCTCGGATCGGCGAGTGACGAGATGGTGCGGGGCCAGCACCAGTCCCAGGCGCTGATGCTGGCGGCCGAGCGCATCGAGTCTGGCCTGGTTTCCATCCTGCAGGAGATCACCGACCAGTCCTCTCCGGGGTTGGGGCCCAACGTGGTCGAGATCGAGCAGAATCGAGTCGATGTCGTGGCCGCGCTCGCCGAGGCGCGCGAGATGGCGTTCGCCGACCCCGAGGTCGGTGGCATCCTGGCGGAGCTGCTGCCGAAATCCGAGGCGCTGCTGGGCTCGTTGATCGCGACGCTCGACGAATCGCGTGACGCCGGCGCGGCCGGCCAGACGATCAACCTGCGTTCGGCGGCCGACAACCGCGAGCTCGACGCCATCCAGCAGCTGATCACCCGGGTCGGCACTTCGCAGCAGCGCATCGGCACCGAACGTCTCGCCGGCATTGCCGAACTCGCCGCCGATCGCCGCCTCGTGCTGATGCTCGGAGCCGTCCTGGTCGCGCTCTACGCGGTCGTCTCGGGTCTGCTGGTCGCGCGCGGCATCGTCGGGCGGCTGCGGGTCGTCGGTGAGAACGTCGACCGTATGGGCCAGGACCGCGAGCTGCTGGCGCCGATCGGCGGATTGGACGAGATCGGGGACATCGATCGCGCATTCCACGAGATGAACCGCGTGCTCGGGTCGCAACGGCGCGAGAACGACATGTTCGTCTACAGCGTGTCGCACGATCTGCGGTCGCCGCTCGTGAACCTGCAGGGCTTCGGCTCCGAGCTGGTGCACTCGATGGCGACGATGCGACGCATGCTCGACGACCCGCGGGTGCCGGAGGACATCGCCACGAGGCTACGTGAGCTTGCCGACGGCGAGGTCCAGGAGGCACTCGACTACATCGCACTCGCCGTGCAGCGGCAATCGAACATCATCGACTCGCTGCTGCGCCTCTCGCGGGCCGGTCGGGTCGAATACACCTGGGACGTCGTCTCGACTCACGAATGCCTCGAGTCGGTCGCGCGCGGGGTGCGCTCGCGCTCGGGCCCCGACGCCGACGTCGAGATCACGGTCGACCCGCTGCCGGACGTGCTGGGCGACCGGACGGCCATCGAACGCGTCTTCGACAACCTGCTGTCGAATGCGGTGAAGTACCGCAGCCCGGATCGGCCTTGCCGTATCCATGTCGGCGCCGAGGAGGCCGATGCCGAGCGGGTGACGTTCTTCGTCCGCGACAACAGCGTCGGGATCGCACCGCACCAGCTCGAGCGCGTCTTCCTGCCGTTCGCCCGGCTCGACGACCGACCGGGCGAGGGCATCGGGCTGACGATCGTTCGCAAGATCGTCGAACGCCTCCAGGGTAGAGTCTGGATCGAGTCGACCGTGGGCGTCGGCTCGACGATTCGCGTGACGCTCTGCCTCGCGCGGCGCGGATCGACGGAACGAACGCCGGTCTCTGGCGGAGCGGCGTAGAGGTCGGAAGAGCGAGGCTCAATCGCCACCAATGGAAGCCATCGATATCACCATCCTGCTGGCCGAGGACGATGACGGCCAGGCTCTGCTCGTCGAGCGCAACCTCGAGCGCGCGGGTTTCATCAACCAGGTTCGCCGCGCTCGCAACGGGCAGGAGGCGCTCGACATGGTCGCGGGCGAGGTCGAGAGTTGCGGCTCGCAGGTCGAGGATCGCCTCGTGCTGCTGCTCGACATCAACATGCCCGTCCTCGACGGTATCGAGGTGCTGCGTCGCCTGAAGGCGGACCGCACCACGGCCTCGATCCCGGTCATCATGCTGACGACGACCGATGACCCGCGCGAGATCGCCCGCTGCTACGAGCTCGGCTGCAACATCTACATCACGAAGCCCGTGGTCTACGAGGCGTTCGTCGAGGCGATCAGTCGCCTCGGCATGTTCCTGAAGGTGGTGCGTGTCCCAGGCCGACTCGGCAAGCCCGCCTGACGCCGGTCGACTGGTCGTCGTCGAAGACGACCCCGGCGTCGCGCGGCTCGAACAACGCGAGCTGTCGCGGCGCGGCTACCGCGTTCAGGTGGTCCATGACGCCGACGAGGCGCTGGCGCTGCCGGATCTCGCGGACGTCGAATGCTGGCTGATCGATCAGTCGCTGTCGAGCGAACGCACCGGTCTCGATCTCGTCGACGACCTGCGCCAGCGCGGTGCCCACGCTCCGGTCGTGCTGGTGACCGGCAACGACGATCCCGAGGTGCTGCTGCTGGCGCTCCGGGCCGGCGTGCGCGACTTCGTGCGCAAGGGCCAGGGCTTCCTCGAGCTGCTCGTCTCCAGGGTCGATGCGGTGCTCAAGGCCGAACGTGCCGAGCGGGACCTGCAGATCTCCCGGTCGATGGCAGCGATCGAATCGAGTCGCCGTCGGGAGCTCGAGGAGGAGATCACGGAGCGGCGCCGGGCCGAGGCATTGGCGCAGGAGGCGTTGCACCGACTGTCGGAGAACGATCGCCGCAAGGACGAGTTCCTCGCGATGCTGGGGCACGAGCTCCGCAATCCGCTGGCGCCGATCGGCAGCGCGGTGGAGGTCCTGCGGCTCGAGGCCGCCGATCCTTCACGGGTCGAATGGGCAGCGGGTGTCATCGGTCGCCAGCTCGATCAGATGCGCCGGCTGGTGGACGATCTGCTCGACGTCGGTCGCATCATGAACAGCGGTTTCGCGTTGAAGTCCGACCTGGTCGAGGTGCGTCGGATCCTCGAGCACGCCACCGAGCGTGCGACGCCACTGGTCGAGGAACGTCGGCAGCAGCTCGTGTGCAACTTCGACGACCGGCGCCTGTGCGTGCGAGGGGACGAAGTCCGCCTGATCCAGGCCGTCGCCAATCTGCTCGACAACGCCTCGAAGTACACGCCTCCCGAGGGCCGGATCGAGCTGCAGAGCACGCAGATCGGTGATGCGCTGGAGATCCTCGTGCGCGATAACGGCGTCGGCCTCAACGCCGACGAGATCGATGCGATCTTCGATCTGTTCGTTCAGGGTGAACGAACGCCGGACCGGGCCGAAGGCGGCCTCGGCCTCGGCCTCGCGCTCGTCCGTCGGATCATGAAACTGCACGGCGGCGCGGTGATGGCGACCAGCGACGGTCCGGGTCGGGGCAGCACGTTCGTCATGCGACTGCCGCTTGCCGACGCGGAACCCGAATCCGTCGTCGAGGAGGTGGCGCCAGCCGCGCGAGCCGGTGGGCGGGTCCTGATCGTGGACGACAACGTCGATGCGGCCGAGGCGCTTGCGACGCTGCTCCGGCTCTGGGGATTCGAGGTCGCGGCGGCACACGACGGCGCAGCGGCGATCGATGCGATCCTGGAGTTACAGCCCGGCGCGGTACTGCTCGACATCGGCCTGCCGGGTCTCGACGGCTACGGCGTCAAGCAAGAGCTCGAAGCCAGGGATGCGCGCGAGCGACTCTGGGTCGCGGTCACCGGCTACGGTCAGCGCGCCGACCGTGAACGGACTACGGCAGCCGGCTTCGACGCGCATCTGAGCAAGCCGGTCGACTTCGCGGCACTGCGCCAGGCGCTGGCGCCGTTGTTGGCGCAGTAGCGCCGCGTCGTGGCAGCGGCCCGCGTTCGGGCCGCTGCATCGAGCGCCCGCATCAGGTCGCCGGGCGCCGCAGCAGCAGTGTTGCGCCGCCGGCGACACAGCAGAGTACGCCGCCGACGAGCAGCCAGATGCTCTTGTCGGTCGGGGTGCCGTCGAAGGCCTCCTTGACCTCCGACGCGAACGAGTCGGAAGCCGAGAAGCCGAAGATCAGCAACACGACGCCTGCGGCGACGAGCAGGAGGGAAAGGACGGTGCGATTCATCGCAGGTTCTCCCTTGGATCACACCGGCGCTCGCCGGCGGCCGAGCAGCAGGCTGATGACCAACGCGACGAGGAACACGAAGAACAGGATCTTGGCGATTCCGGCTGCACCGGCGGCGATGCCACCGAAGCCGAACAGGGCGGCGATGAGGGCGAGGACGAGGAACGTGACGATCCAGCTCAACATGACTTACTCCTTGTGGGTTTCGTGGGCCGCTCTCGGCGAGCGGATGCGGCCGGTATCGCAATCGCCGCGCCAGCGCGCCGGAAAACCGCGCGAAGCACCGCCGCACCGCGATCTGCCGTGCATTCGGCACGCTCGGGTGCGATGCGCGGTGCGCACTTCTGCAATCCGCCACGCATCCGATCGGAGATCGCCGTTGCCCTGCGACGTGCCGTTACCCGGTGGCTTGCCGTCTGCTGTGCGGACGTGTCGCCGTGACGTCGCGTCATCGGCACGGTCGTTGCTCATCGCCCTCCCGTCGGCGAACCAGCCGACCCTGTCGGCAGTCGCCGGCAGTCGAACTCCGAGAACGAGAGAGCAACCCATATGTCGAAGCACTTCACCATTTCCGCGATCGTCGCAGCCGCGCTGATCGCTTCGGTCCAGGCGCAGTCCGGCTCGAGCAAGCCGGCGAACGCCGATCCTGCGACGTCGATGCGAAAGCAGGATCCGCGCGGCAATTCGCACAAACGGACCGACATGCAGCCGAACTACGTCGCGATCGGCGACATCGTCGGCGCGAAGGTCACCATGCACCCCGGCAAGGAAGAACGTAAGGAGGCCGCGAAGGACGGCGAGGTCGCCGATCGCCCGAGCGGTGAGATCGCCGATCTGCTGCTCGATGCGCGCAGCGGCGAAGCCAAGTGGGCCGTCATCGCGTTCGGCGGCATCCTCGGTATCGGCGACAAGACCGTGGCGGTGCCCTGCTCGATCCTGAGCTGGAACCAGGCCGACGAGTCCTTCCGCGCCGACATCGACAACGATCGCCTCAAGGCGCTGCAGGCGTTCGACCTCGACAAGGCCCGCGAGGACGGTCTGGACGACTCCGTGATGGTCTACACGCGTCACTGGCAGACCGTCGTTCCGGCCGATGCCAGCACGAAGGAACGCGACACCGCCGAGGCGAGCTCCGAGAAGTCCGAGGGCGCGGTCGTCATCTCCGGCACCTCGATGGTCGCGGTGCCGCAGCGGATGCTGTGCGCGAGCGAGGTCGACGACTACCCGGTCTACGGCCGCAGCGACGAGATCGGTTCCGTCGGTACCGTGATCTTCGACCGTGCGAATCGTGAGCTGGCCTTCGTCGTGCTCAAGCAGGGCGGCGTGCTCGGCATCGGCGCCGACCAGTATCTGGTGCCCTTCGGGGAGCTGAAGCTCGCGAAGAAGGAAGACGACAAGGTCTTCGTGATCGACACCACCAAGGACACGGTCAACACCCAGTTCGTGAAGTACGAAGCGCCCGACGAGGGCATCGTCGATCCGGCCGCCGCGAAGCGCGCCTGCGACATGGCCGGCCACGGCTCGAAGCGCACGACCGGCAACGGCCAGTAGTCGCGCGCTGCCCCTACCGTGCCGGCGGACTCGGCGGCGTCACGCCGCCGAGCACGCCGAGCAGGTCCGGGAAGCCGATCGGCTTCACGAGATGTGCGTCGAAGCCTGCCCGCAGCGACGTCTCGCGCTCGGTGCTGCCGGAGATCGCGACGTAGCGTGTCGCTGCCAGGTCGGGAAGACCGCGAAGCTCGCCGAGCAGCATGAAGCCGTCGGTGTCGGGCAGTTGCAGGTCCGAGAGCACGACGTGCGGCAAGAAACGCCGGGCCTCGCAGATCGCGTCGCGGCCGTTGCACGCGATCGCCGTGCGATAGCCGTGCGCCTCGAGCCCGAACTGCAGCAGTGTGGCGGCGTCGACCGAGTCGTCGATGATCAGCAATCGGAGTCGGCCGTCGTCATCGTCTGCGTTCGATGATTCGCCCGGATGGCGATCACTCTCGTAGGGACGGCGCATGATGGCGTCGAGCACGACCCTGAGATCGAGCGGATGGGTGAAAGTCGCGTCGAACACGTCCGTGTCGTGCGCTGGTGTCGACGCACCGTCGGTGAACGCGAGCAGCGGCCCGCGGTGGCCGCCCCGACGCAACCGTTCGGCGACTGCGATGGCGGCCGCGTGACTCGAGGGCTCGGTGACGTCGATCAGAACGGCCCGGTAGTCGCCGCTCTCTTCGAGCGGACCTGGCGTCGGGACGGCGGCGACCTCGACCTCGAGTCCGGCCGCCCGAAGGAACGTGGTCAGCGGGTCGCGCTGTGCCGGCACGCCTCCGATCACGAGGATCCGGCCGACGGCGCTGCCGCGACGCGACTCGATCTCCGGCGGCGCGGCCGAGGGGATGATCGGCTGTCCGAAGTTCTGTCCGGCGACGTTGCCCGCTGCGATCGTGCACGTGAACGTGCTGCCGCGACCGGGCTCGCTGCGCACGCTGACCTCACCGCCGAGCATCACTGCCAGGCGGCGCGAGATCGCGAGGCCGAGTCCGGTGCCGTCGACGGTGCGGGTGATTCCGGCCGGTACCTGGGTGAACGGTTGGAACAGCGATTCGATGTCCGCGGGAGCGATACCGACCCCGGTGTCGGCGACGTCGAAGGCGAGCTCGGCGAGCGTGGGCAGCAACCTGGCGGTGACGCGGACATGGCCGTGTTCGGTGAACTTGATCGCGTTGCCGACCAGGTTGACGAGGATCTGCCGCAGCCGGCGACCATCGGTCTGGATCGCGAGCGGGATCGGTCCGTCGATATCGACGGCGAGAGTGAGCCCCTTCGCCATGGCGCGGCCTTCCATCATCGCGCGCACGTCGGACAGCACGTCGACGACCATCACGGTCGAGCGCTCGATCGCGAGTTTGCCGGCCTCGATCTTCGCGAGATCGAGGACGTCGTCCACGATGCCGAGCAGGAAGCGGCCGTTGATGCCGATGCGGCGCAGGTATTCGAGCCGCTGTGGCGCACTCTCGGTGGCGCCGACGAGATCCGCGTAGCCGAGGATCGCGGTCAGCGGGGTCCGGATCTCGTGACTCAACATCGTGAGGAAGTCGCTCTTCGCCTTGCTGGCGTCGCGGGCTCGACGATGGAGGCGTTCCTTCTCGGCCTCGAGGTCCCTCTCGCGGGTGATGTCCCAGTTCAGGCCGTAGATCCGTACGGCTCGACCGGCGTCGTCGCGCACGACGTCGCCGACACCCTTCAACCAGCGGATCCGGCCGCCGGGAAGCACGATCCGGAACTCACTGGCGTACGAGCCGTGACCGTCGATGGCGGCCTGCCACGCAGACCGCAGGTCCGGCAGGTCGTCGGGATGGACCCGGCTGAAGAACAGGGCGGTCGAAGGCTCGAGTTCCTTCGAGAGTTCGAGCAGCTCGAACAGCTCGTCGGTCCAGATGTCCTTCTTGCCGGTCCATTCCCAGGCCGCCATGCCGCCGGCACGCAACGCCAGCGTCAGCCGCTGTTGGTTCTCACGCAACAGCGACTCGAGAGACTCCCGCGGCTTCATGAAATCGTCCGGTCCGGCCTGCGATAAGTCATCGGCGACGCGGGACGATAGCCGCGTGCCGGTGCGAAGCACGGGTCGGCTGGGCGCCGAGCCGAAGGTCGGCGCGCGGACGGGGCGTGGGCCGCATTCGCGGCATACGGGGCTGGCGAGTTGGACAACGGCGATTTGTCTCCGACCCGGAGACCGGCTCGGGGCACCGACCGTTAACCGCGAACTGCGGCCAGCGCCGGCCGGGTTACCCGGCGGCCGAACGTAAGTGCCATCCGGCTGGCGAACGGCCAGAGCCGATGGCGTCCGATCCGTTCGAATCCGGCCTCCGCCATGACACTGGCGAGCTCGCCGGCACCCAGTCGCGGCCCCGCGTCGAGAACGGCGATCCCGTCGGTCGCGAGGATGCGGTCGAGCTCGGCAGCCAGGCGTCGGGCCGCGGCGACCTCGAAGTGATGTCCGACGAGTCCGGCGGCATGGGCGACGTCGATCGAGCCCGGGGCGACGAGGGCGCCTTGCGGCCGCCGCAGCGGTTCGTCGGCGGCGCCGCACACGAACATCGCCGCGAGCGGTCGGCCGCGGCGATCGCGCCACGCGCGCGCCCGCGCGCAGGCGAGCAGGTTCTCGCAGAGGTCGTAGCCGACCAGCGACGAGCCGGGCGGCGCATGGCGTAGCAGCAACGCGGAGGACGCGCCGGTTCCGCAGCCGAGGTCGACGATGCGCCACGGTCGGGGATCCGGGTGATCACTCAGCGCGCGTGGGATCGCGAAGGCGTTGAGGCGGTCCTGCGGGCCGTTGAGGGCCTCGAAGTCCTCGGCGGTCATCGTGCCGTAGATCGCCGCGAGTCGGGTCCGGTTGGTCGCCCGGTGCGAGCCGTGGCGCGCGGCGATCCGGCGGTTGGCCCGCCAGTAGCGCGCGCAGGTGGCCAGGATCGCCGACAGGGTGCCGAACGCGGAGCGCGGAGTCGGCCGTGCGATGCCCTCGTTTTCGTCAGCCATGCGAATCACGGATCGGGCGGGGGAGTGTTCGGGTTGCGCGGGGTGGGCCGATTGCGCACTTCACGGCACCGATTCTACAAACCGTCGCCGACGACCTGCAGCCCGGAGATGTCCGCATCGGTCAACGCCGTTCGCAGATGGGCGCCGTCGAGTCGCGAGTCGCGCGACAGCCGGAGCGAGTACCACGGGATCAGCGGTGCGCCGGCGAAGATGCCGAGCAGGGCACCTTTGCCGAGCGCGACGTACTGGAGTGCCAGCGACTCTTCGGTGAGATCCACGAGCAACCCGCCCACGAACCCGAGTGAATCGAACGCGGTCGGTGTCGTGGCGACGCCGACCCTTGCCGCCGGCTCGGAGTGGATCGGCAGGCCGACCAGGCTGCTGAGCAGGGCTTCGCTGGTGGTGCTGCGGGGCCGGCGCCGGGCCGCCCAGGGCCGATGGGGCCAGACGTGCACGCAGCGCTCGCTGCCGCCCCAAGCCAGCCGCGCACCCGCCGCGATCAACCCGGAGTCCAGGACGCAGCCGGTCAGGCTGCCGGTCTCGAGATCGACGATCCAGTCGCGGACGAGGCCCAACGATTCGCCGCGGAAGCCGCGGACGGCTGCCGACTCGAGTACGCCGACGTTCGCGATCGCCGAGGTCGAGGCCGACACGGCGATGGAACCACGCCGGTGGGGGCCGACGCCGCGCCCGGCGGCGCGACGCTCGGGCTCCGGCACACTGGCACGATCTGGCATCGAATCAGGCGAGCAAACCGTGTGCCAGCGACCGCGGCACGCCGAAGGGGATCGCGTTCGTGTGACTGCTCAACCCGGTTGCTGGACCAGTTCGATGACCCGCGGCATCAGTTGCCCGAGGTCGAGCGGCTTGCGACAGAACCAGGAGATGCCGCGCAGTTTGGCTGCCGTCGGCTCGCCCGACATCACGATTGTTCGCGCCGCCGGCAGCAGGCCGGCGTCGAGCAGCTCGTCGAGGGCCCCGTCGGGCAGCTCGTAGTCGGCGAGCACGCAGTCGTAGCGCGCGGCATGCAGGGCCCGGCGCGCTTCCCCGAGCGTGGACGCCAGGCGAAGCTCGCAGTCCGCCGGCAGGCAGCTGCCGAGCAGCCTCAACAGGAGTCGGGCCTGTTCGGCGTCGTCCTCGATCACGAGGAGATGACGCGCTTCGGGATGGTCGGGGTCGGTCACGAGAGTCCGGGGCGTCTTCGGTCAGAGCACTTCGACGCGGGTCAGCCGCAGCCCCGCTTCGCCGTCGTCGAGCAGGTAGAGCCGAACCTCGGCCCCCGCTTCGATCTCGCGCAGCTCGAGTTCGCGGCCACCCGACTCGATCGGGGTTGCGGCGGGAACGGTGAGGTCGATGTCCTCGCCGTCGACCCGGACTCGCAGGGTGCGGTCCACCACGTCGACGGCCCGCAGCTCGGTCTCGAGCTCGCGCGTGCCGTCCGGCACCTCGCGCGCCGCCCCCTTGATCGCGTCGATCGCGCGCCGCGACAGCGCGGCGGCCTTCGCGACCGCATGGCGGCCGTCGGCATCGAGCTTGTCCTTGTCGACGACCACGCTGACGCCTTCACCGGCCTCGACCGAGCTGACGTAGAACCAGCCGCGCCAGAAGCCGACGACGGCGATCAGGAGGATCAGGAGGAACAGGAAGCCGAGCGCGCGCATGGCGTGATCTCTTGGATGGAGGGTCGGGGAAGGTGCCGCGCATTCGCGACGACCGGCTCGGAGGCAATTGCCGTGCCTCGATCGGCAGAGCCGAGGCGCCGTGGTCCCGGCAGCCGTCCCGACTGCGGTTTCTGCAATGCGGTTGCTGCGGCGGTCGATTCGTGGCGTCGCCATCGCGTCGGTTCGAGATGGCAGGCGGGTACGGCGTTTGCCCGAACTGCCCCGAACCGAATCAGGATCCACCATGAGAACCACCAAGCCTTGTGTCCTTCTCGGTGGGCTCGCGCTGCTGCTCGGCTGTGAGAGCACCGCGACCCACCTTTCGCGTACCGACCGCGACGGCCTGCTCGCTTTCGTTCCCGAAGAGAGTCAGCAGGAGATCGAGCGCGCGCGCGAGCGCCGCGCCGAACTCGACGAGCAGCTCGCCATCGCCAAGCGCGACCAGGCCGAAGCCGGCAGCCTCGAGGGCCTCGCGACGCAGAATCGTGCGGCGATGGAGGTCCGTCTACGTGAAGGTGTCGGTCGCCTCGGCCATGCGCGTGATTTCGACGACGACGAGGCGCTCGCGGACGCGCGGCGGCAACGCGCCGAGCTCGAGGCCGCGGTGCGGCTGCAGACGGCCAAGCAGAGCTACTACGACGACGTCGAGGCGCTCGCGCGGCGACGTCTCGACCTGCTCAACGAGCGCGCGAAGCTGGAGGACGCTCGTGTCGAGTTGGCGAAGGCCGAGGCGGTTGCCGCCCTCGACCGCCCTGCGGCCGCGAAGGTCGATCTCGATGCCCAGCGAGCCGACACCAACCGCGCTGCGGATCGTGTCGAACGCGCGCGCATCGAGGCGCTCGTCGCCCGCCGGCGCGCCGAGCTGCGCGCCGAGTACGTCGAGGCGTGTGCCGCGAACGTGCCCGAGGAGCTGCGTCTGCAGCCGATCGAGTCGATCGACGCGGTGTTCGCCGGTGCTGCGCCCGAGGCGGCAGGCGATACCGGTGACGCCGCCGAGGCGGCGGCGGAGAAGACCGCGAACGCGAAGGGCGAAGGCGACCAGTAGCGGCAGCGGGTGATGCGCTGCACCACTTCGCGCGACACGGGGGTCACTCGACGTGACCCCCGCGTTTGTACATGCCGGAGTCGCAAGCGTGCGAGTTTGGCCGCTGCCGGCCGGAATCGGGGCGATG
>JAGQRB010000874.1 GCA_020425925.1 Planctomycetota bacterium | reverse complement strand
GTCTTCGTCGCCGTCGCCGTCGGCATCGAAGAACAGCACCGCGAGGTCCTCGCAGCGCGCGTCCTGCTGCCACGGCCCCTTCACCTCGCGCCAATCGCCGTTGCCGGCGTCGCGCCACAGCGAGCCGGCGCGGCCGCGCGCGCCGCCGACGAACAGCAGGCTACCGCCGTCGCCGAATGCGAGCCCCGGGCCGAGCTTGCCGACCTCCTCGGGCAGCAGCGGCTGCGCCACGTATTCGTCGAAGTCGTTCTCGACGTGGCGTGCCGGCGCCGCGGCCGCCGGTCGGAACAGCGTCGCGGTCGGAGGCGAAACGCCCGCGTCGCGTTGCGCGGGCGAGCCCGGCGGCTCGGTGCAGGTGACGCGCGCCGGCGCGTCGAACGCCTCGCTGTGGCGCTGCACGTGCCCCGACGGCCAGCGCACCGTCAGCGCCGCGACCCGGTGGCTGCCGACGCCGAAGTGCAGCTCGGGGCACTGGCCCGAGAGGTAGCCGCGCGACAGCCAGTTCTCGCGCACCAGCTCGGTGCCGTCGTCGAGCTCCAGCGTGACGCGCGCGCCGATGCCGAAGCGTTCGCTCTGCTGGCCACGCAGTCGCACGATCACGCCGCGGCCGTCGTCGGTGCGGTTCTCGTAGATCGCGGCCGGCTCGTTCCAGTTGTTCAAGACGACGTCGAGGTCGCCGTCGCCGTCGAGGTCGACGAGCAGCGCACCGTGGGTCACGGCCTCGAGCTCGAGGCCCCAGTCCGACGCGCGCTGGAACGCGAGGTCGCCGGTGTTCCGGAACGCGAGGTTCTGCTCCGGCACCCGGCGCACGTTCTGGATCAGCTGGTAGGCCGCCTCGTAGCGCTGCTTCTGCCAGAGGTCGTCGACCGCGAGCGCGAGGTCGGGGTCGGTGTCGAAGCGCGCGATGCCGTTGGTCGCCAGCAGATCGAGCCGCGCGTCGTTGTCGAGGTCGCCGAACAGCACGCTCCAGGTCCAGTCCGTGCTGGCGACGCCGGCGAGCTTGCCGGCCTCCTGGAAGCGCCCGAGGCCGGTGTTGACGAGCAGCGCGTTGCGCATGTACTGCGGCGGCTGCCAGTGCATCAGCACCGGGCGCTGGTTGTCCATGTCGCCCATCAGCACCTTGGCCTTCTCGTGCGTCGTCATGCTCATGTCGGCGACGATCAGGTCCATGCTGCCGTCGCCGTCGACGTCGCCCCAGTCGCTGCCCATGCCGTAGTAGGCGGTGTGCGGCACGACGTCGGCGGTGACGTTGCGGAACGTGCCGTCGCGCTGGTTCTGGTAGAGCTTGTCGGGCGATTCGAGGTCGTCGCAGACGTAGAGATCGGGCCAGCCGTCGCCGTCGTAGTCGCACCAGCTCGCCGACAGCCCCATGCCGTGACCGGCGATGCCGGCGCTGCTGCTGACGTCGACGAAGCGACCGCCGACGTTGCGCAACAACCGGTCCTGCTGGCCGGTCATGTAGTGCCGGCCGCGGAACGCGAAGTAGTGCTCGCGCAGCTCCGCCGGGATGTTCGCGTCGGTGAGCGCGCCCTGCCGCAGCAGGTCGCCGATGCCTGCGGCCTGCTCGAGCGTCGGCACCATCGCGCGCGGGCTGCGCAGCGTGTCCTTTCCTGGCGTGAAGCCGTCGAGCACCGGCGGTGTCTGGGCCCAGCCGGCGTGCAGCGCGCGATTGGTCAGCAGGTAGAGGTCGAGCGAGCCGTCGCGGTCGTAGTCGCAGAACGCGCACATCATCGACGCGGCGGCGATGTCGAGACCGAACTTCGCGGCGTTCTCGCGGAACGTGCCGTCGCCCTGGTTCTCGTAGAGCAGGTTCCTGGCCTCGAGGTTGCAGACGTAGAGGTCGAGATCGCCGTCGCCGTCGACGTCGGCGAACGACGCGCCGGTGCCCCAGGCGTCGCCGCCGCCGAGCCCGCCGGCCGAACGCGTGACGTCCTCGAACACCAACGGCGCGGTCTGCCGGTAGAGCCGATTCTCGCCATCCTGCGACACCAGGTAGAGGTCGACGAGGCCGTCGCCGTCGTAGTCGCCGGCGGCGCAGCCGGCGCCGTTCGTGAGGTACTGGTAGCAGTTCTCCTTGCGCAGCAGGTTGGTGAACTCGACGTGGGTGGCGCTCGCCGGCAGCCGCACGAAGCGCGCCGCGCCGGCGTTCTGCGGCCCGTTGTCGTCTGGT
Source organism: Planctomycetota bacterium (assembly GCA_020425925.1). Taxonomy (GTDB): domain Bacteria; phylum Planctomycetota; class UBA1135; order UBA1135; family UBA2386; genus JAGQRA01. Next base: position 1,412 of record JAGQRB010000874.1, on the reverse strand, counting down.
CGGCGCGCGAGCGGTTCGACCACGACGGTCGCCGGCGCGGCGGCGTCGCGCCGTTTCGGGAAGCCCTGCGCGGCGTGTTCGAGCCAGGCCCAGCGGGCCGTGAGCGCCGCGGCGATCGCCGCGACCAGGAGCAGGATCCACCGCCACCGCGTCATCGGCGCAGTATGGACGATCGGCAGCAGGCACGCCATGTGGCGCGCCGATCGACGCAGAGTTCGACCGCGTGCACCGCGCTTGTTAGTGTGCGGCCCGTGCGCTCGCTGCTCTCGCTCCGCAATCCGCTCTACGTGCTCGCCATGGTGGTGGGCGCGATCGCGGGCTGCGGCGCCATCGCGTTCGAGTTCCTCAGCGGGCTCGTCAGCAGGTTCACCCTCGGTGAGTTCGCCGGTTATTCGCCGGGTGGGCCGCGCGGCGAGGTCGACATGTTCGAAGCGCTCGGGCTCGAAGCCGGCGAGACCGGCGGCGGCGGGCCGAGCTGGCTGTGGCTCGTGCTGCTGCCGGCGTTCGGCTGCTGGCTGAGCTCGCTGATCTGCCGCGCGTTCGCGCCCGAGGCGGTCGGCCACGGCACCGACGGCGCGATCGAGGCCTACCACAAGAAGGGCGGCCGGGTGCGCGGGCGGGTGCCGATCGTCAAGGCGATCGCCAGCGCGCTGACGATCGGCTGCGGCGGCAGCGGCGGGCGCGAGGGGCCGATCGCGCAGATCGGCGCCGGCTCGGGGTCGTGGCTGGCGCAGCGTCTCGGCCTCAGCGATCGCCACTGCCGGCTGCTGCTCGCCGCCGGCATGGCCGGCGGCGTCGGCGCGATCTTCCGGGCGCCGTTCGCAGGTGCCTTGTTCGCCGCCGAGATCCTCTACCGCGAGGCCGAGTTCGAGGGCGAGGTCGTGATGCCCTCGTTCCTGTCGTCGGCGGTTGCCTACTGCACCTACTGCGGCTTCGTACGCGAGTTCGGGACGCTGTTCGAACTCGGCAAGGGCTTCGAGTTCACCGACCCGACGGAGCTCCTGCCCTACACGGCGCTGGCGCTCGCGCTGGTGCCGATGATCGCGTTGTTCACCCGCTTCTTCTACGGCAGCGAACGGCTGTTCGCGCGCGTGCCGCTGCCCAAGCCCATCGTCGCGGCGATCGGCGGCCTGCTCTGCGGCGGCACCGCGGTGCTGGCATGGCAGCTGACCGGCGACCGGCTCGGCCTCGCGGTCGCGGGCAACGGCTACGGCATCCTGCAGGAAGCGCTCGACGGCGACGTGATCGGCTGGAGCGGGGTGCGGCTGCTGCTCGTCGTCGGGCTGCTCAAGATCGTCGCGACCTCGTGCACGATCGCCGGCGGCGGCAGCGGCGGCGTGTTCGGCCCGAGCATGGTGGTGGGCGGCACGATCGGCTGCGCCGTCGGCCTGATCGGCCAACAGCTCGGGCTG
>JAGQRB010000873.1 GCA_020425925.1 Planctomycetota bacterium | reverse complement strand
TCGCTGCCCGCGCGGGCCGGCGGCGCGCTCCGCGCCTCTGGCTACGGGAGCTTCGCGAGCGCGCTCTGCGCGACGCGCGCGACCTCGGGCTGGTCGCTCTTCGCCATGCGCTCGAGCGCCGGACGCACGCGCGCGTCCTGCGGGTAGTGCGCGAGGGAGCGGATCGCCGAGCGGACGATCGCCGTCTCCGGCAGGTCGAGCGCCTCGATCAGCGGCCCGACGGCTTCCGTGTTGTCGACGAGGCCGAGCTGCTCGACGGCCCATGCCTTCATCTCGACGGGAATCGTGTCCTTGGCGAGCGTGTCGATGAAGGGCGAGAAGTCCTCGCCGCGCGCGACGGACGCGTTCGGGCCGCCGATGCGCGAGCCCGCCGGCGCGGCGAGCGCCGGAGCGAGCCGCCGCTCGGCGACCGGTGCGGGCCGCGGAGATGGCGCGGCCGCCCCGTGCTCCGAGCCGCTCTCGCCCTCGCTTCCGGCGTCGCGGAAGGCCACCCAGGCGCGATCGCGCGGGTAGGCGAGCCGCCACGCCGCGCCCGTCTGCGTGTCGAGCCGCACGAACGTGAGCGGGATCGAGGCGGCCTGGGCGAAGTCGACGTCGAAGCGCCCGGGCGCACCGGAGGCTGCGGCCGGCTCGCCGAGCGCGAGCCAGCTGCGCGCGCCGACGAGCGGCGCGCGCTCGAGCGCGCCCGTGGCCGTGTCGAAGCGGAAGACCGTCGGCCCCTCGTTCGTCTGCAGCGAGTAGATCTCGAAGCGCGCTCCCCCGCCCTGCGCCGCAGGCGGAGGCGGACAGCCGAGCGCGCCGAGGCCGAAGGCAGCAGAGACGATCGCGGCCCAACGCTTCGAGACTCGCACGAGCAGCCCTCCTCGGATCGGCGGCGCACCATACCCGCGATCGACGCGCCCGGGAAGAAGCCGTGCGAGTCGATCGGAGGTCAGCCGCATCTCGGCGTTCGGACCTGCAGCGCCCGCGCGCGGTTCCCCGAAAAGCAAGAACGCCCCGGATCCGAAGATCCGGGGCGCCTTGTTCGGTTGCCCCTTCCGGTGAGCCGCAGGCTCACCGGGGCGACCACAGCGTCCGACTAGCGGGTGCTGCGGCGGCCGGCGTAGCCGAGGCCGAGGAGGCCGCCGACCACGAGGAGAGCCGTCGTCGGCTCCGGAACCGCGCCCGTCACCGCGCCACTCCCGTAGTTCATCGGGATGTCGCTGCCGTCGCCGGCGAACGTGCCGTCGAGGCCGACCGAGAACTCGCCGAGGCGAATGTCGCGGTCCGTGCCGTCGTTGGCCGCGTTCGACACGTGGAACTTCACCGTGCCGAGCGTGATGACGCAGCCCGCGGTGCAGCCCGTCAGGTTCGTGAACTGGCCCTGGAAGTCCCAGTTCACCGTGCCGGCGATCGTGTCGACCTGGACGCCCGGCGTGATCGGACCGATCGAGTTCGCCTGCATGGGCGGCCCGATCTGGGTCGTCAGCTCCGTGCCCTGCACGAAGTCGAGCTCGGCCGTGTCGTACTGCATCGTGAAGACGATCAGCCACGCGCCGGGAGCGTCACCCGTGAGGACGAGCGCACCCGTGATCGTCGAGGAAGCCGCCGGCGACGTCACCGTCGGCGTGCCCGAGTTCAGCCACACGAAGTCGACGGACGAAACCGCCTGTGCGCTGCCCGCGGCGAGCGTGATTCCGGCGGCCGCCGCAACGAGTGCGAAAGTCCGCTTCATCTTGTTCATGTTCAACTCCTCAGTTCCTTCCCAGAAACTCGAAACAGGAATGGTTTACGAAAGAGCGACGCCTCTCGAGCCTCCCGCAGGAGACTAGAAGGGCAGCGCCGGGGCCGGGCACTCGGCGCCCGTGGTGTTGCCGCAGCCGCGGCCCTCGGGACCGGGAACTCCGGCGAACTGCGAGAGCAGGCACGCGAAGTCGGGAGCACCGACCACGCCATCGTCGTTGCAGTCGACGGCGGGCACGTAGCCGACGGCACCCTCGGACTTCGTGAAGGTCGACAGCAGGACGGCGAAGTCGGGGGCGCCGACCGTACCGTCGTTCGTGAAGTCGGCATCGCAGGCGTTGCCGTAGCCGTCGTGGTCCGTGTCCGTCTGCGACGCGTTGGCCTTCGCGCTGCAGTTGTCGATGTTGTCCTGAACGCCATCACCGTCCGTGTCCGCGTCCGGGCCTGCCCCGGACGTCCCGACGACGAACATGAAGGCGAACGTAGCGACGAATGCGAGCGGCATCGTCATCCAGCCGGCTTTCATATCCTTCTCCTCATTCCTTCCAACATTGCATCAGGCAGGGACCGAGACCCGTCGGAGAACCTGCGTCTGAGTGCGATCTACTCCCAACCAAATCAGCGAGCAAGCAAACAGCGAAGCAGCAAGTAGCTCGTTCGATCACTCCGCGACCGCGTGTCGCCGGGTCCGCATGCCTTTCGCCAACCTGGCCATACACCACCGAGGCCCCAGAGAAACCTCACCGGACGCAATGCGCCGGACACGGGTCCGATGTGCAATCACTATGCCTAGCCCCAACGTGCTCGTAACTGCCCGTTTCTGAACGGTTTCCCTCCGGGGTCCAAAGGGCCCGCGTGGAAAATCTTTTCTCACATTGGGCAATCCAGAAGCGGGGTTCCGGCTCACGAGCGGGCCGCCTTGGCGCGCAGCTCGGCGAGCGCCGGCGCCACCGCGGCCTCGAACCGGTCGAGGCGCTCGCGAGCCCGGTCGAGCGCCGACGCCGAGGCGCCGACGACGTCGGTCGAGATCCGCACGGCGGTCGGGTCGCTCGCGCGGTGCCAGGGCGAGGCGTCGAGGGCGAGGAGCCCGCGCGCCGTCTCGTCCGCGAGCCCGGCCGTCCCCTCGTACCAGTGCCGGATCAGCACGCGCCGGGTGCCCGAGCGCATCACCAGCCAGCGCGCGTCGAGCGCGCCTTCGCGCTCGAGCGCGCCCTCCTGCTCGACGATCCAGCCACTCCCGGGCGGCACGGTCTTCGGCGAGATCGGGCTGCGGTAGTGCTGCCCGATGTCGCCGACCGCGACGAACAGCTCGACCGGCGTCGCGTCGGTCGCGCTCTCCTCCACGAACCCGCGCTCGACGAGCGCGCGATGGCCGATCGTGCCGAGGAAGGAGCGGTCGGGCGCCTCCTCCGCGCCGGCGCTGCGCGACCAGCCGTCGAGCGAGGTCGCG
>JAGQRB010000872.1 GCA_020425925.1 Planctomycetota bacterium | reverse complement strand
TGGCATGCAAACGGTGTCGCTGCGCTGCAGCGCTGGAGCACCGGCACGATCGCGGTGTTCGGCGCCGGGCAACGCGCGCTGCGCTGAAGCGCTCGGCTACTGCACCGGCTTCGTCGACGACTGGCCGATGGGCTCTGCGCGGGTCACCTTGCTGAGCGGGGTCGGCGTGCCCCACGTCCGCACGTGCCCGCCGATCAGCACACGACCGTGCGACGGTGGGTCCTCCTGGCTGGTCACGGAGATCGGCGTGGCACCGCGGATCGGTTCACCCTCGATCGCGTAGACGGCGAGGTGGTTGCTCCCGGTGTCGTAGTACTGGAACTCGTTCTTGTCCGAGTCCATGCCGAACCCGGCCGCGTAGAACACCACCCCGTCCTCGAAATCGCCGTTGAAATCGCCGAACACGATCTCGAGGAAACAGAAACCGTCTTCGTCGTAACCGTCCCACTCCGGGATGTGGAGCGAATGCTCCGAGGGACTGCCGGTACCGAGATCGATCGCATAGTTGCATTGGAACCGGCCGGCGATGTCGAGGCCGGCGGATGACGAAGGCTGGGTCCAGAGGTTGACGAGCACGTTCGTCGAGTTCGCGAACAGATCGTTGTCAGCGAGCCTGAGGTAGAGCCCCGTCTCCAGACCCGTTGTCGTACTCAGATCGAAGATCGAACCCGTGTCGGCGAGCAGGTCACTGTAGGCATCCGGGGCATAGTCGCGCCCGAAACCGGTCCCGCGCACGATGGCAATCGTCGGTGACGGCACGTCGCGCGGCGCGACGATGTCGTCGTAGCCATCGCCATCGAGATCCGCGGTGGCGGCGACACAGTGGTTGCCCGCACCGCTCGCGCCCGGCGCCGCCGACAGCGCGACGGTCTGCAGGTCGACGGCGAGCGTCGGCGGCGAGGTCGTGTCGATTCGCACCTGCAAGGCCTCGCGGGTCGTCGTCTGGCTGACGAGCAGGTCGAGCTCGCCCTGCTGATCGACGTCGCTGCGGCGCACGCCGGTGAGGTCGAAGTCGCTGCCGTTCAGCGTCACTTCGGCCGGCCCGGTGAACGGCCCGCCACCCGCGACGAACGAGAGCTCCCAGCTCGAGTTCGGCACGTTCCGGCCCAATCGACAGACGCGATTCCCGATCCGCGCGAGCGCGCCGCCGGGATGGTTGCCCGGGATCACTGCGAGGAAAACACCGTTCCGACTCGAGATCGTGACGGCCCCGTTGTCGAGCAGGCAGAACGACTCGAGCTCACCGTCGCCGTCGTAATCGCCGAGCACCGAGTCCTCGATCGTGCGGCCGGTGTAGTACGCCGACACGTGGGTGATACCGCTGCCGTCGACCGTCGCGCGCAGCACGGTCTGCCCGCCGGTGGCGACGCCGGTGACGTCGTACCCGCCGGCGATCGCAGCGACACCCAGCTGGGTGACATCCTGCCAGGCCGGCAGCGCGTAGGTATCCGTCTGTCGGGTGTTCTCGTCGATCCAGTAGATCCACGAAAGCGCCCCGACGGCAGCGGGCGCGACGATCAGGGCGTCGTACCGCGAGTCGTTGGGATTGGCGCCCCGCACCGTCACCATGTCGCTCACGGCGGCGCCGTAGGCGAAGTCGGCGAGGAAGTTGTACGCACCGACACCGAAGAGGTGGCCGAGGTCGCTACCGCGCAGCACGATCGCGTCGCGCAGATAGAGCGGCCCCTGGAAGCGACCGAGCTCGATCCGCTGGAATGTCCCCGACCCGAGCGAGTAGGAGACCTCGACGAACGACGGCAGATGCGTCGCCGGCGGCGTGAGCTGCGCGGCGAGACCACCGGTGAGGAGAAAGGGGAGGAACCAGCGCGAGGGTTGCAACATGTTGGTCGGGATGCGAGTTCGGGGGTAGCGCTTCGAGCACGTCCGCTGCGGCACCGGAAGTTTCGCAAAAACCCGGGGATCCGGGCGGCGCGAAGGAGATTCTCGGGCGGCGGCTGCGGGTGCGGACCCGCTCGGCGGCCATCCGGCGGGGATTGCGGCATGCGCTGCCGAGGTGCTCCAATCGCGACTCGCCCACCGCTCACCCCGTTGCCAAGAAGGAGTCCGCACATGCGTCCTGCCCCGCTCTGCAGCCTGGCCTTGCTCGCGTCGGTCGCCGTCGCCCAGACCAACGCCTACGTCACCGTCACCGACGCGAACATGGAGTACCGACAGGGTCCGCTGCCGGCCGCCACCAGCAACACCTGGCCCTCCGCCGATCTGCGGTCGATCGGACCGACCAGCACGGACAACCTCTGGAGCCTGTGGTGGTACTTCCGCGTCGCGGGCGACCCGCAGGAGTACTCGTTCCGGGAGGATGCGGCACCGAACACGCCGACGCGCACGGTGACCAATCCGCTGATCCTGACGACCTGGCCCGACGTCCACGGCCGCGGCCTGTTCTCGGCGACGCTGACCGAGGTCGTCGTCAGCACGGGCGCCGACCGCGGCTACGTCGCCGCGTCGATGACCCTCGCCAACCTCACCAACTCGCCGCTCGTCATCGACCTGTTCTCGATCTCCGATCTCGAGGCCGGCGGTTCTTCGTCCCCCTACTTCAACAACAACGTCGCGTGGGGCAACGAACGGTCGCAGTACGCCGAGGTCGCCAACTCGACCCTGCCCGGCGTCGAGTTCTACTGCCCCGACGCCGACCAGGTGCAGGTCGACGTCTACGGTCCGTCGACGCCGGGGCGACTGCCGTACATCCTCTCGAACGGCACCGTCGACGACCTAACGGGCTGGAACGGCGTGTTCGGCCCCGCCGATCACAACGGCGCCTTCCAATGGCATCGCACGATCCCGGCGCTCGGCACCGCGGCGTTCACTGTCTTCGTCGCGATGACCGGCAACCGGCCGATGCAGGCGCCGTACGGCACCGCCGGCGCCGGCACACCCGGACTGCCGACGATCGACACCAGCGAACGTCCGATCGTCGACCCGACCGGAACGGTGGCACGCGGCTTCGACATGGAACTCCGGAACGCGCTCGCCGGGACGGCCGCGCTGCTGGTGACGAACTTCGCGCAGAGCTCGACGACCTACCAGGGCATCTCGATCTGGGTCGATCCGAACGCCGCCGCGACCCGGCTCGTGCTGACGGACGCCGCGGGCGCCGCGGACGTGACGATCGCACTGCCGCCGCTGGCGTCGCTCTACGGCGTTCCGCTCAACCACCAGTTCTTCGTGATCGACAGCGGCGGACCGAGCGGTTTCGCGGCCTGGACCAGCGGCCTGTCGCAGCAGATCGGCACCTGGTAGCCGCGCCTGCTACTGGATGACGAATGCCTGCTCGTTCGAGATGTTGCCGACGCTGAGCGGCTGGCTCGGATCGTAGGTGAACAGCGCCGCGTAGATCCGCAGGCCGCTGAGGAACGGCAGCGCCGGGATCGGAATCGTCAGCGTCGCGTCGCCGTTGGCGTCGGTAGAGCCGCTCATGCCGTAGGCCGGGTTCGCGAACGTGCCGACCGCGAGGAAGTCGGGGCTCACCGGGATCTGCCTCGTGCCGACCGGGAAGCCGGCGTTGCCCAGCGACAGCATGCCGAACCAGTTGGCGTTGGTCTGGGTCGCATTGAGCAGCATCGTGTGGTTCTGCCCGACCATCGGCGTCGACGCCGGATCGTTGCGCAACACGGCGTCGAAGAACTCGAAGTTGTCCATCTCCGAGCCGGCGAAGCCACACATGCCGACCAGCGTGCCGGCGTGCGGGATCCCGATCGGCTTCGCCAGCGAGGTCTCGTAGAGACCGTCCTGATCCGCGTCACACTCGATCCAGAACTCGTTGTCGAGCGTGATCATCCGGCAGTACGCCTGCAGCGTCGCGTTCGGCAGCGTCTGGCTGAATCCGCCACCGTTGCCGCGCTCGTACGACCAGAGGATGTCGAAGTCGGCGGCGCCACCGTTGTTCTGGATCTTGACCATCAGCAGATCCGTGTCCAGGGTGGTGCCGGGGTGCAGCGACGTGAGGCCGGCGAATTGGATGCCCGAACCGACGAAGAAGAACTCGCCGTCGATCACGCTGCGCGTGGCCGACAGGTTGTCCTTGGTCAGGTAGCCCCAGACGCTGCCCTGCGAAGCGACGCGGCCGTTGTTGACCGCCCAGTTGCCCCGTTGCGCGGTCCAGCCGGGGATCACGGTGCCGTTCGGGTAGTTGAAGTCCTCGCGGAACTGCTGGGAGGTCAGGGATGCCGTCAGAAAGCCGAGGGCGACGAGAGTGCTGGCGTGGTGCATAGGGGGTCCGTTCGGGTGGATTCGGGCGCGGTGGCCCTACTGGATGACGAATGCCTGCTCGTTCGAGATGTTGCCGACGCTGAGCGGCTGGCTCGGATCGTAGGTGAACAGCGCCGCGTAGATCCGCAGACCGCTCAGGAACGGAAGCGCCGGGATCGGAATCGTCAGCGTCGCGTCGCCGTTGGCGTCGGTAGAGCCGTTCATGCCGTAGGCCGGGTTCGCAAACGTGCCGACCGCGAGGAAGTCGGGGCTCACCGGGATCTGCCGGTTGCCGACCGGGAAGCCGGCGTTGCCGAGTGACAGCATGCCGAACCAGTTGGCGTTGGTCTGCGTCGCATTGAGCCGCATCGTGTGGTTCTGACCGACCATCGGCGTCGACGCCGGATCGTTGGTGAGGACCGCGTCGAAGAACTCGAAGTTGTCCATCTCCGAACCGTTGTAGCCACACATGCCGATCTGCGTGCCGGTCTGCAGCAGCGTGATCGGCTTCGGCAGCATCGTGAGCTCGTAGAGCCCGTCCTTGTCGGCGTCGGTCTCGATCCAGAACTCGTTGTCGAGCGTCACGAGCCGGCAGAACGCGGACTGAGTGCCGTTCGGGATGTCGTAGAAGGTCGAGACGCCCGGCCGTTCGTAGGCGAAGACGCGGTCGAAGTCCGCGACGCCACCGTTGTTCTGGATCTTCGCCATCAGCAGGTCGGCGTCGCTGGCCGGGTTCAGCGCCTTCGACATCAGGCCGGCGAACTGGACACCCGATCCCGTGAAGAAGAACTCGCCGTCGAGCACGCTGCGCGTCGCCGACAGGGCGTTGACGGAGATGTAGGACCAGGTCGAGCCGACCGCGACGATGCGCCCGTTGTTGACCGACCAGTTGCCGCGCTGCGCGGTCCAGCCGGGGATCGTGGCGCCGTTCGGGTAGTTGAAGTCCTCGCGGAACTGTTGCGAGACGACGACGGTGGCCAGCGATGCGATCGCGGCGAGAGTGAGTGCGTGCTTCTGCATGGTGTTTTCCGGGGTGGTCGGGCCGCGAGGTTACCCGAGCCGCGCGATCTCGAACGTAACCTCGTCGTACCGACGCTTGCGCTGCATCGAAGGACCGACGGCAGCGCGCGCCATGCTCGCTACGATGTCGGGCCGTCCTGCCCCCGAGAACCACCATGTCGAAGACCCCACGCTGCCTCGCCCTGCTCGCTCTCGCCGCCGCGCTGCCCGCGCAAGCCGCGATCGTCCACTCCGCGTTCGATACCCCCGCCTACGAGGACTCACGCAGCATGGGCGGCCCGAACCTCCTGCTCGCGATTCAGCTCACGATGCCGGTTTCGGCGGTCGTGACGCGCGCCGAGATCTTCACCGGCGAACGCAGCGGCCTGAACACGCTCGCGATCTGGACCCACGATCCGAACACGAACGCGCCGGGCACCCAGCTCGGCATCGGCAGCTGGGAGATGACCAGCAACAACAGCTGGCAGGGCGCGCCGATCGCCAACCCGGTGCCGCTGAGCACGGGCCAGACGTTCTGGCTGGTCTGGGGCCCACAGAACGCGGCGCAGGCCTCGTCGGAAGGCACCGGCGCCGGCGCGCAGCCCTACCGCGGCAGCTTCAACGGCGGTGCGAGCTGGAACGGGCCGTTCATGAGCGTGCAGTGGAAGTTCCGCCTCTGGGCCGGTCCGGCCGGCCACTACGAAATCTTCGGCAGCGGCTGCAGCGGCAGCAGCGGCGTGCCGCGCCTGGCGTGGGACGACCTGCCGACCGCCGGCAGCTCGTTCGACCTGTTGCTCGACAACGGTCCGCTCAGCGGCAGCGCGCTGCTCGGCTTCGGCCTGTCGAACACGAGCTACCTCGGCAACCCGCTGCCGTACTCGCTCAGCGGCCTCGGCGGCGGCGCGTGCGAGATCCTCGCGGCGCCCGAATCGACGGTCTTCGTGCTCACCGACCCGAGCGGCAGCGCGAGCTATCCGACCGCGTTCCCGGCGAACCCGGCGCTCGCGGGCGTCACGTTCTACAACCAGTTCTTCTGCCTCGACGCCGCCGCGAACACGCTCGGTCTGACGACGAGTAACGGCGGCATCGGGATCGTCGGATCCTGACATCGCGGCTACAACGGCGGCATGCGCACCCTCGCCCTCGCCGCCGCTCTCGTCCCGCTCTGCGCCGTCGCCGCGCGCGCGCAGGACGACCGCGCACCGATCTCGCTGACGACGCTGCTGCACGAGCTCGTCGACCTCGACCGGCTGACCCGACTGCCCGACCCGCCGTATCGCACGGTGCAGTTCGGCAGCTCCGATCGGCGCACGTCGATCCCCGACGCGCCGGGCTGGTTCTCGAACGCCGACGGCTTCGGGCAGGAACCGATCCCGGGCTTCGCGGGCGTCGTGCGCGAGCCCGGCGCGGACGGGGTCGGTGAGTATCTGATCTGCGACGTCGACGGACCGGGCGCGATCGTGCGCGGTTGGTCGGCGGGCATGGATGGGGTGCTGCGGGTGTGGCTCGACGGTCGCGACGAGCCGATGTTCGAGGGCAAGGGCTACGACTTCTTCGCGCGGCGCACGAAGCACCTGCTGCCGCAGGCCGAAGAGCTGCAGGACGCGCGGATCCGCGACGCGCTGCGGCCGCAGGAGGACGCCGACTACCTGCCGATCCCGTTCGCCGAGGGCCTGCGCATCACCTGGACCGGCAGTGTGCGGCAGCTCCACTTCTACCAGCTGCAGGTGCGGCGATATCCGGCCGGCACCGAGGTCGCGACGTTCGACACCGCGATGCTCGGCTCGACCGCCGAGCCCGAACGCGCGGTCGAAACCCAGGTGGCACCGTTCGAGATCGCGGTCGACGAGACCTGGAGCAACGAGCGCACCGCGGCGGCGCCGGCCGCGTGTCGCGCACTGGCGGTGAACATCGAGGCGGACGACCTGCCGCGCGCGCTACGCGGCGTGCTGCTGCGCATCGCGTTCGACGGCGCGAGCATGCCGCAGATCGAAGCGCCGCTCGGCGACTTCTTCGCGTCAGCGCCCGGCCCGACACCGTTCACCAGTCTGCCGATCGACGTCGACCCGAAGGGAACGCTGATCGCGCGCTGGGTCATGCCGTACCGCGAGAGCTTCCGCGTCGAGCTGCAGAATCGCAGCGGCATCGCCGTCAAGGGCAGGGTCACGAGCTCGCACTCGCCGCGCGCCGGCGGCTTCGACGACCGCACGCTCTACCTCCACGCGCACTGGCGCGTCGATCACGAGCTGTTCTCGCGCGCCGGCAAGGCGCCGATCGACCTGCCCTACATCACCGCGATCGGCCAGGGTCGCCTCGTCGGGCTCGCGTGCCAGGTCGTGAACCCGCCGATGGCGCCGTCGTGGCGCAGCAACTGGTGGGGCGAAGGCGACGAGCGCATCGCGGTCGACGGCGTGATCGACACGTTCGGCACCGGCAGCGAGGACTACTACAACTACTCGTGGTCGCACTGGCGCTACTTCGCGTTCCCGTTCTGCGGCCAGCCGGTTAGCTCGGGGCCCGGCAACACCGGCTACGTCAGCAACCACCGCTTCCAGATCGTCGACGACATCCCGTTCACGCAGAGCCTGGCGGTGTCGATGGAGCTCTGGTCGCACCGGCCGGTGCACCCGCTGAGCTACGGCCGCATCGCGTGGTTCTACGCCCGGCCCGGCGTGATCACCGACCACCGGGCACTGCAGCCCGACGAGCTCTACGTGCCCGCGCTGCCGCCGTGGGACGATGGCGCGTTCGCAGCCGGGGGCAAGTCGCGGACATGGCGCGCGAACACGAGCGCGTTCCGCGCGAGCGGTGGCGACGTCGACCCCGAACGGCCGAGCACGTGGACGCGCAGCGGCGCGATCCTGTCATGGCAGACACCCGCGAATGGCCGCCTCGAGCTGCCGTTCGACGTGCCCGAGGACGGCACCTACCGGCTGCGCGTGTCGTGCCAGCAGCGACCCGATGCACCGACGGTGCGCTGCGAGGTCGACGGCACGCCGCAGGGCGACGGTGACAAGGGTCTGCACGCGATGCAGTGCGTGCACGGCGAGCGCTTCGAGGACGTCCTGTTGGGCGGACTCGAGCTGGCGAAGGGCACACACACGCTGACGATCGTCTGCCCGGCGGGTGGCCGCGTCGGTATCGACCTGCTCGGCTTCGAACAGGAACCGCCGAAGCCGAAGCCGCTGCCGGGCGCCAGCGAAGCCGAGCTCTGGGATGTCGTCGACGTCAGCGACGGCGTCGACGTCGAGATCCAGAACCTCGGCGCGAACTGGAGCTCGGGCCACCACCGCTGGGTCAAGGCGACCGCCGTCGGGCAGCACGTGACCTTCCGGGTGCCGGCGACCGGCGCGAACGACGCCGACGTCACGCTGCGACTCACGACGAGCCGCGACTACGGCATCGTGCGCGTCGACTGGAACGGTGAGGCGGTCGCGAAGGACGTCGACCTCTGGAGCGGCCCGGATCGCGCGATCCGGATCCGCGAGCTGCCGCTCGGCAAACGCGATCTGCGCGAGCCCGTCGAGCTGCGGTTCACGGTGACGGGGCACGACCCGAAGAACGAGCCGCCACACTGCTACTTCGGTGTCGACTGCCTGATCGGCAAGGGACGGTGACGGCACCACGAGGCCGGCTCTACCACCTCGCCATCCGGCTCGGCGCAGCACCCGATCTCGAAGCGCTGCGCGACGAACTCGCGCCGCTGTTGCCGGCCGACGAGCTCGCCGGGCTCGCGCCCAGGCTGCGGGCTGGCGTCGGCAAGGTGCTCGAGCGACTCGAGCACCTCGCCTGACGCCGCACCGACGGTCGCGGCCGCTGCGTGTTAGCGCAGCACGATCTCGTGGCCGTCGGTCAGCACCAGCGCGCCGTTCGACGCGACGACGATGCCCTGGACCATGACGCTGAGACCGCTGAGGAACGCCGGCACGCCGACGGCCGTGTTGCTGCCACCGTAGGGCAGCACCGCCGTGAACTGACCGACCGGACCACCGACGAGCGGGATGATCGGCGCGTACGGGCTCATCCACAGCGGCGGCAGGAACGGGATCGTGCCGGCGGCGGTGCCGAACGGCTGCAGCAGCACCGCGAACGGGCGGCCGGCCGACTGGTTGTTCTCGGAGGCGACCGAGATGTTGACGGTGTCGAGCGCGTAGGCGTCCTTGACGAACTCGCCGGGGCCGCTGGTCGGCGCCGCGTCGATGCCGGTGCTCAGCCCGAGGTCGAGATCGCTGCCCGGGTAGGGGCGGGTGTCGAAGGCCCAGGTCGCGTCGTTGCCGCTCGCCGGGTGCTGGACGTTGACGATGAAGCGGTACGGGTTGGTCGGGTGCCAGATCATGCCCGTCGGCTCGCTGCCGCTGATGCCGAGCGAGACGAAGATGCCCATCGCCTCGGCAACGCCGTCGCGGTCGGCGTCGACGCACTTCCAGATGTCACCGCCATTCGGCTCGCCGTCCTCGATGACGTAGATGTTGCCGAACGCGTCGGCCGAGACGTTGTCCGGCGACGCGAAGACCGTGCCCGAGCCCGGGTTGGTGTAGGGGTCGTTCTGCAGCGGGTTGACGTCCGTGCCGGTCGCCAGGTTGATCGTGTCGTAGTCGACGAAGTGGCGGACGATCGCGGTGTCGCTACCGGTCAGCTCGACCGAGTAGATCGTGTTCTCGCTGGTGGCCGAGAAGTAGATGCACTCGTGGCCGTTGGCCAGCACGTTGAAGTCCATGTCCTCGGGACGGCCGAACGGCGTGCCGATGACCTCGTCCGCCGCCATACGGCCGGCGTTGATGGTCGCGTACTGGAACGGGTTCGTCGTCGTGAGCGGAACGCCGTTGACGTCGGTGAGGGCCACCCAGTGGGCGGCGCCGACGCGCGTCGTCAGACGGTTGGCGGTCGAGTTCCAGTTCTCGCTCGGGACCGCGTTCGGGTCCGCGGCGTAGGCGTCGATGCTGAGCACGAAGCACTGGCCGGCCGAGTAGTCGCCCGGCGTCGTCGGCACGAGCTTGTAGACGCAGCCCGAGTTGTCCTCGTCGACGGTGTAGAGGTTGCCGGCGGCGTCGAAGCGCACGCCTTCGTGGCTCATCGACGGCACGCTGGTGAGCCAGCGGACCTGGAACGGGCCGTTCGGCGACATCGGGTTCATCACCTCGAACAGGCGGCCGCCCGTGGTCTCCTCGCCGAGCAGGATCGTGCCGGCCGGGGTCCAGGTGCAGGGGTCGAAGCGACCGTAGTTGTCGTTCGTCGCGACCCAGGTGTTCGGGTCGCTGCTGCGCGGCAGCGAGGTGTTGCCGGCCATCAGAACGGCCATCGCGCCGGTCTGGGTGTCGTAGCGGAACACGCCGCAGCCGTTCGTGGCCTCCGACGGCGTGAAGATGTAGCGGCCGGTCGGCTCGAAGGCCGACATGTCCCACAGCCCGAACGTGGACGGCAGGCCCTGCTGGTTGAGGGTGTTGCGGTTCGTGACCAGCGTCTGCCTCATGCGCGTCGGCGCCAGGAACGGACGCGTGTTCTCGGTTGCGTTGGTGCTACCGGACGCGGCGGACGCGGGCAGCGGAAACGCATCCTGGGCGGCCGCGGCAGCGGCCGTGACGGAAGCGGCAAGAATCGTGAGCTTGTTCATCAGTCGGCGGATCCTCTGAGGGGTAGAAACCCGGGCGCTGACGCGCGCCTCGGAGGAGCAGGACGCTAGGTCCGCCCGTGAGCCGGACGGCAAACCCGTGTGAAACGTGCGCCAGCAACTCGCGAGCTTTCTTCAACGAAGCGATGCACGGCCTTCACGGTTCTCTGACAGATTCTTCGCCCTCACCATGACGCTCCGCCTCACCGCCGCGATCGCGCTCGCGATCTCCCACTTCCTCGTCGCGCCGGCAAACGCCCAGGAGGCCCCGACCCGGTCGACCATGAGCGCCGCCGCCCACGTCCAGGCCTCGTTCGTGGAGATCGCCAAGACCGTGCGACCGAGCGTCGTCTCGGTGCGCGCGTTCGAACGCGTGCCGGAGGGCAGCGAGTCGGCGCCTGCCGACGCCGCCGCGACGCCGGGTGCCGGAGGCGAGGCCGAGGGCCAGGCCGGCGGCTGGGTCGAGACCGCGGCGCCGGACTATCCGGGCTTCCGACTGTTCAGCTCGGGCTCCGGAATCATCGTCGACCAGAACGGCGACATCCTGACCTGTACCCACATCGTGCAGAAGGCGCCGGGCGTGCTCGCCGATCTCGTCGACGTCGAGCTGATCGACGGTTCGCGCGTGATCGTCGAGGTCGTCGGCACGGAGCCGACCGTCAACATCGCGATCCTGCAGCCGATGGTGTTCCCGAACGGCCACGACCGCAACCTGAAGCCGCTGAAGTTCGGCGACAGCGATTCGATGCAATGCGGGCAGTGGATCGTCGCGCTCGGCGATCCCGCCGGCCCGGAGAAGTTCTTCACGGTCGGATCGTTCGTCGCGCTGCCGCAGCGCGACTGCTACCAGGACTACCTCAGCAGCTTCTTCGCGCAGGTTGCGATGATCGCGCACCCCGAGGCCTACGGCGGCCCGGTCGTGAACCTCGACGGCGACCTGATCGGCATCCTCGCGCCGCGCAAGCCGCTGCCCGGCGGCAAGACCGGCGAGCCGCGGATCGGCATCGAGTACGCGATGCCGAGCAAGATCGTGCAGGGGCTCTACACCTCGATCCGCACCGCGCGCAGCTTCCAGTCGCCGTGGCTCGGCTTCTCGGTCATGGGGCGGCCGGAGATCGCGCGCGATCGCGGCCTCGAGTTCTACCAGGCGATGGACAAGCCGAAGGCAGGTATCCTGATCGAGAACGTCTTCGACCCGTCACCCGCGATGAAGGCCGGCGTGCTGCCGGGCGACTGGCTGATGGGTTTCGGCAAGACGCGCATCTTCACGCCGGTCGAGTTCCAGAAGTGCCTCTACCTCGCCGGCATCGGTGCCGAGGTCGAGCTTGAGCTCTACCGCAACGGCGCGACCTACCTCACCACGCTGAAGATCGAGGTCCGGCCCGACGCCGCCAAGCCGCGCTGACGCCGGGAGCGCAGCGGGCGGACGGCGTAGCGGGCTAGAGCGACGAAAGGAACGCCAGCAGCGCGGCGCGATCCGGACGCGGCGCGAGGCGGAATCGCTCGCGACTCGCGAACGCTTCGCCGCCGTGCCACAGCACCGCCTCGGCGAGATCGCGCGCGCGGCCATCGTGCAGGTAACGCGTGTGGCCGTTCACGACCGGCACGAGGCCGATGCCCCAGAGCGGCGGAGTACGCCACTCCGCCGGCAATGCGTCGCCGTCGCGCTTCTGGTCGGCGAGACCTTCGCCGAGGTCGTGGAGCAGCAGGTCGGTATACGGCCGGATCGCGAGCTCGTTGATGTCGGCGTGCCAATCGACCGCGCCGGTCGTGTGCTCCGGCACGTGACAGAGCGCACAGCCGAACTCGCCGAACAGCGCGCTACCGCGGCGCACTTCCGGATCGTCGACCCCGCGCGGGTCGGGCACCGCGAGCGTGCGGCTGTAGAACACCACGCGCTCGAACGTCCGCGCCTCGATCTCGGGCGCGCCGCCGCTCGCGAAGATCAGTTGCTGCCGCTGCGATGGTGCAAGCGCCTCATCGGGCTCGAGCGCAGATGTGATGCCGATGTCGTTCACGAACGCGGCCGCGGCCTGGGCCTCGACCGTCGGCTGCGTCGCCTTCCATCCGAAGCGACCGATCGCACCGTCAGCCAGTCGATGCGCCCGCCCCGAGATGCCGTCGCCATCGCGATCGTCCGGGTCCTCGCCGGCCAGCAGCGCCGCCACCGGAATCGCCTCGAGCAACCCGAGCCCGACCATCTGCGGCGCCACGCGCGCACCGAGCACGGTGCCCTCGCCGAGTTCGCCGTAGCCCAGATCGCGGAGCTCGTACTCGGGTGCGAGCAGCTCGAACGGCTCGCCGTCGCCGTAGCTGCCGGGCCGCGGTGCGGTGCCGATCCGCACGCTCGCTTCCGGCGCGATGCCCTGGACCGCGACGTCCTGGATCTGGCCGCCGTAGCGCGGATGCGGCAGGTCGGGGCCGTCAGGCTGGCGCACGCCGATGCGGACCAGCAGACCGCTGCGGTCACGGTCGTCGTCGACGGGCGGCTGACTGCGGCCGTCGCGGAAGTGGCACGAGCTGCACGAGCGCGCATTGAACAGCGGCCCGAGGCCGTCGCGGCCGGCCGTGCTCGCCGGCGCCGTCACCCAGTTCTGCTTGAAGAACGAGTTGCCGACCGCGAACGCGCGACGCTCCTTGGCGGTGAGGAACGGCAGCGGCAGCGAGAACGCGTTGCTCGTCGCGTCGGCGACGCCCTGCGCCGCGAGATCGGCGGCCAGCGCGACCACGGTGAGCGCGACGATGCACCGCAGCCCGCTCATCGACCACCCCCGCGAACGGTCGCCGGCTGCAGCGGCAGCTCGAAGCCGAGCGCGCTGCCGGCGAACGTCAGCAGCTCGGCCTGCTGCTCGAGCGCCTCGAGCGCCTGTCGGATCGCGACCCGCCCCGGTGCATCGTCGGCACCGCGCATCGCGACATCGAACGGCTGCGGGATCGCGCGCAGCGCCGTGAGCGTCCGGTCGAGCTGGGCGTCGAGCGCGCGCGCGAGCGCCGCGTCGGACAGCGCGACGAGTGCGAGGATGCCGGGCCGATCGGCGGCCGGCTCGCCGCGTACGACGCGCACGATGCCGAGCTGATCGGCTTCGAAGTCCTGCCCGGTCGTGTCCGAGAAACAGCTGTGCTCCTGTTCCTGATCCTGGGTCTCGTAGGCGACCGCGAGTCGCTCGCCGGTGAGTTCGAACGCAGTCAGGATCGTCACGCCCGTGAGGATCTTGCGCACCGCGGTCTCGGGATCGGCCTCGAAACGGCGGCGGTAGTTGTCGGCATCGGGTGCCCAGGCCGAAGCCAGCTCACCGAGCTGCCGCCGCAGCAGCCGCGTCGCGATCTGCAGGTACTCGCGCCGGCGCGTGGCGTTGCGGCCCACGCCGCCGTCGCCGTCGCCGTCGACGTCGAGCACGTAGTCGGCCACCGGCCGGTCGCCCGGTCCGTCCGCGCGCAGGTCCTGGCCCCAGAGCAGGAACTCGATCGCGTGCCAGCCGACGCAGATGTTCGCCTCGCCACCGTGCTCGTTGGCGAACATCAACACGGTCTCGCCGAGCCGCGGGTAGTGCACCGCGTCGTTCACGATGCCGCTCGCCGGCGCGCCCTCGACGTAGTCGATGAACGCCTCGTCGACCGGCCAGGCGTTGAGGTAGCCCTCGATCGCGTCGACCGGCCCATCGTAGAACCGCAGCGCCTCGGTCCGGACGTAGACCGCGCGCGCGGCGATCCAGGCGCGCCGGGCGACGGCGAGCGTCTCGGCGTCCGGCCGCTCGAGCAGCGCAGAGATGGCGACGTCGAGCTCACCGGCGAGCCGCTCGCACTCGACGTAGAGGCGATGGCAGTGCTCGGCGTAGGTGCGGACGACCCGTTCGCGCAGGTCTCGTGGTGGCGACGCGGACGACGGCGGGCCGCTCTGCAGGATCGCAGCGACGAGCGCGGTCAGGGCGAAGGCGGCGGTTTCCATGCGGGGTGGAACCCGGAAGACTCACACGGCAGCGGTAAGTCTCACGGGCCCGCCGATGAAGCTTCGGACAAGGCCCGAACCGCCGAGGATGCGGTCAGTTGCCGAGCGTCAGTCGCAGGCCGCCGCTCAGCGCGAGGCCCGGGAAGAACGTCGAACCGCCGGCCGGGTCCCAGACTCCGGCCTGCACCCAGATCTGCAGGCCGGTCGCCGACGGCGTGGCGGGCAGCGGCAACGGCACCGCGGCGCGGCCCATGATGTCCGTGAACACCAACCACGTCGGTCCGATCGAGCCGACGAGCAACTCGCATGGCATCGCGGATGCGCGCGCGAAACCCGCCACGAAGACCACCGCCGAGAGCGCACGCGCATCGGTGAGCCGCAGCCCGAGCGTCGCGTTCGGTTGCGTCGGCAGCGGCGGCACCCCGACCGCGGCGAGCGCCGGCACGAGATTCGACGTGCCGGCACAGCCGGCGCCGAACACCTCGCTGCGCGCCTCGGTCGGCTGGTAGAACACGACGTCCGCCCAGTAGTTACTCGCCATGAACGATGCGGTCGGGAACGTCGGCGTGGCCGAGTACACGTAGACTCCGTTGGGGCCGTCGACGCCGTCGGCGAGACCGGTCAGATAACCGGTGCCGGCGGGCTGCGTGAAGTAGGTCGGCGAGCTGACGTAGTCGCCCGAGGGGCTGTGGTAGGAGACGACGTAGGTCGTGTTCGCAGTGACCGGCACCGGCACGTCGAGCAGGATCTCCTGCCACCCCGATGCGGTCTCGTTGGTGAACGTCGCCTGCGCGAGATTCAGTCCGGTCGCGGACCAGAGGTTGCCGACGTGCACGCCGGTCGTGCCGGCGAACTTGTAGTACCGCAGACCGGTGACGAGACCGTTGCGATCGGCACGGAACTTCATCCCGAGTGCGATCGGCTGACTGTCGTTGAACAGCGGCCCGGCCGGTCCTGCGTTGGCCGCGAAGACCGTGCACGGGCAGCGCGGCAGCGCGGCGGTCGTGAACGACCAGACCACGTTGGCGGCGAGTGCGTTGCCGGCGAGGTCCTTGATGCGCGGATCGGTCGTGCCACCGCGCAGCGTCGCGGTGTAGGTCGTCTGCGGCAGCAGCGGCGAGGTCGGCGCCAGCGTCGCGACCTTCGGACCGGCGGCCCAGGCAACGGTGGCGGGCACGAGCGCGTTGCCGCCGTCGCGCAGCACGAACGTCGCGCCGTTCACGGTGGCCGGATCGAGCGCCTCGTCGAACGTCGCGGTCACCGTGCTCGTCGTCGCCGGCACCGTCGTTCCGGGCATCGGCGACCGCGCCGTGACCATCGGCGGCGTCACGTCGGGCGTCGTCTCGAAGACGACGTCGACGAAGTAGTTCGCGCTGTTGAACGTCTGGGTCGGGAACGCCGGCGCCGCACCGTAGAGGTAGACGCCGTTCGGCCCGTCGAAGCCGTCGGCGAGGCCGTGGACCAGACCGCTGCCGACCTGCTGCGTGAAGTAGGCGGGCGTCGCGAAGTAGTCGCCCGACGAGCTGAAACACGACACCACGTAGGTGACACCCGGCTGCACCGGCACCGGCGTGGTCAGATCGACCTCCTGCCAGCCCGACGCGGTCTCGCCGGTGAACACCAGCTGCGCGAGGATCGCGCCGGTGTTGGTCCAGAGGCTGCCGGTGCGCGTGCCGGTGATGCTCGCGTTCTTGTAGTAGCGCAGCTTCGTGATCGTCCCGGGCACGTCGACGCGCAGCCGCATGCCGACCTCGATCGGGCTGCTGTCGTTGAACGGCGCGCCGACCGGGATCGCGGTGCCGAACACCGTGCACGGGCAACTCGGCGCTGTGACCGTCACATTCACCGCGTTCATGCCGCTGCCGGTCGAGGTCTCGAGGTTGGCGGTGTCGTCGAACGCACGGCTCCGGATCGTGACCGGCCCCATCGCCGCCGGCGTCCACGCGAAACTCCAGTTCGTCGTGCCGACCGCCGGCTGCCACGTCATGCCGTTGTCGACCGACACC
Organism: Planctomycetota bacterium; assembly: GCA_020425925.1. GTDB lineage: Bacteria > Planctomycetota > UBA1135 > UBA1135 > UBA2386 > JAGQRA01. The sequence continues at coordinate 5,792 of JAGQRB010000872.1, read as the reverse complement.
TCGACGCCCGCGACGATGCCGCCGCCGGTGTCCATCGCGATACCCTGGATGCCGACCGTACCGTTGACGGGGATCATCTGACCGGCGGTCGGCATCGAGATGATCGAGCTCGGCGGCTGTGTGTCGCTCGACGCGGTCGCCGGCGTGAGGCCGGCCTGCAGCGACTCCGGCGAGATCCCCATGTCGGCGAACAGGTTCACGGTCGCCTGCCGCATGACCGGATCGCTCGGCACCTGGGCGTAGGTGTGGAAATCATCGAGCCCCCACGACCACTGCACCGTGCCGGCGCCGAACACCAGCGCGCCGCTGTTCGCACGGTAGAGCGAGAGGTGGTGCGTGCGACCGCCGAGCAGCGTGTTCGACAGCAGGATGCGACGCGACGGATAGGTCGCGGCGGCGCTCTGCGGATCCCATTCGTGACCGAGCGTCTGCTGACCGAGGGTCGCGGTCTGACCCGGCAGCAGCGACGGGATCGTCGTGTGGCGCCAGAAGCGCAGGTCCTTGTACGCGTACGGCACCTGGATCGCACCGATCGTGCCGTCCCAGCTGTACTGACCGGTGAGCGTGCTCTCGGGCCGGCAGGCGCCGTTGCCGAGAGGGTTGTAGGTCGGCGCGCAGCCGTCGCGCCACAGCCCGGTCCACTGCGGCGACGGGTCGCACTTGCTGCCGCAGGCGTTCTCGCCGAGCGTGCCCTCCTTGTAGCAGACCAGCGTGCGATGCGGCGTGGCGTTGCCGTCGATGCTCGGCTCGTAACGGGTCTTCCAGTAGACCTCGTTGCCGCTGAAGAACGCGAGGTGCACACCGGCGTCGCGAGCTGCCTCGACGCTGTCGCGCATCGGACCGGACCAGTACTCGTCGTGGCCGACCGAGACGAACGCGCCGTGCTGCTGGATCAGCGCGCCGTTGCGATCGCAGTCGACGCAGGTCAGGTAGCTGACGTCGTAGCCGTTGGCCTCGAGGAAACGCACCATCGCGTACTCGGCGGCGAAGAAGTCGTAGCCCGAGCCACCCGCGGCGTTGTGGAGGTCGAACGGCCGGTTGTAGCTGGCCTTGGTGGCATGGTTGTAGCCCGGCGCCGCACCGCCGGCGGGGTACATGCTCGCGCCGCCGTAGAGGTTGTAGGCCTGCCATGTGCCGTCGTTCGTCTTCATGACGATGTCGGACGTGCTGGCGTCGTCGCGCACCACGAACAGGATGTGGCTCGTGCCCGGCGTCGGATCGTCGCGTTCGAGTTTCGCGAGGTATATGCCCGAGACCGCGTTGGCCGGCACGTCCCAGTGCGCCGACTCGGTCCAGTTGCCGCAATCGAGCATCGCGGTCGGCGGATCGTAGATGCCGGCCGGCTGCGACTGCGGCAGCGTCGCCGTGACCACGCCGCTGCCGACCAGACGCGCGCCGAGGCCCTGGTACCAACCGAGTCGGTAGACGTCGATGTGGTAGGCCGGTGAGCTGGTGTCGATCTTGAAGCGCACCGTGCCACCGACGTTCACGCTGAGGTCGGTGGCGTAGCCTTGGATATTGGCATCGCCCGGGCCGGGCACGTACCAGACACTCGCCGGCACGCCGGCGAGCTGGTTCTCGACGACGATCGGGTTCTGCGCCGCGATCGGAATCGCAGCGACCAGGAGTAGGCAGGGGCGAAGAACCGCGTGCACGGGCCGCGCGACGGAGACGGGGATCGACATTCGACTGCGCTCTCGCTTCGGAAGGAGGGCGCAGGATACCGCGCAGCCGGCGCCTGGGGGGCAGGCGCCGGGGCCGGAACGCTAGAGCACGCTGCCGATCACGAGCTGCAGCGCATCCGTGGCCGTGACGGCGAGGATCGTTCCTTGCGGATCGGTTTCGACCGGCAGCATCTGGTGCAGAAACGTGAGCCCGACCAGGCCGGGCACGTTCGGCACGTCGAAACCGTGGAACGCATCGCCGTTCTGGATCGGCAGCAAGCGCGAGCCGACTACGACGAGGCGCAGTTCACAACCGACCTGCCCCTCGGGCAGAAGCGACGGCAGCGGCACGCTCGCGGACTGCCAGCCGAGCATGCCGACGGTGAAGCCGGACGAGGGCAGACCGGAGCCGCGCGCGAGGTAGTGCGAACCGACCTCGGGCCACGCGAGCGCGTCCAGTCGGTTGGCGCCGCCGGAGCCCGGGCAGCCGCCGCCGACTGCAGCGGCCGTCGGCGCACACGGCGCGGCCAGCGTCGAGATGTTGCCCGCGTTGCCCGACCACCGACCGCTGTGGACCACGAGCAACTCACCGTTGGCGCGCAGGACGAGCCGATCGCCGGGCTCCTGCAGACCGTTGCCGACCGGGTGCCAGGCGTTGCCGTCCCAGCGCGCGGCGTAGCCGCTCGCCGAAGCGCCGACGCTCGCGAACTCGCCGACGGCGATCAGGTCACCACTCGGCAGCACCGCGATGTCGTTGACGGGAGCGCCGAGCGGTGCGCTGATCGCCTGCCAGGACGAGCCGTCGTAGATCGAGACGACGCCGTCGTCGGAGACCGTCGCGATGTCGCCGTTCGGGCGGACGACGACCTGCACGGACTCGACCGCCGACGAATTGGGATCGAGCGGCGTCCAGAGCGAACCGTTCCAGCGCGCTACGGTCGACGCCGACGGGAAGGCCGAGCGCTTGCCGCACGCCACGAGATCGCCGCCGGGCAGGTTCACGAGGGCGCGAACGGAACCGAGGCCGAGCGGCGACCAGCTCTGACCGTCCCACTCGCGCACGGCACCGCCCGCCACCACGAGGTTGCCGTTCGGGCGCTCGATGATCGCGTTGGAGAAGCCCGTGCTGCCGACACCCCCTGGGATCGGCGACCAGGTCGCGCCGTTGAAGCGTCTGACGTTGGTCGTCGTGAGCGCAACGACGTCGCCGTTCCGCAGCACGGTCAGCGCCTTGATCGGCACGCCCGAACCGGCCGCGAGCGGATGCCATGATGCCCCGTCGAAGCGCGCGACGTTCGCGAAGCTGGTGCCATCGATCGCGGTGAACGTGCCTCCGAGATAGACATCGCCGTCCGGCGCAGCCGCGGTTGCGACGACCTGGCCCTCGAAACCGGCCGCAGCCGTGTACATCGTCGCACCGTCCCACAGCGCGAGGGACTGCGCCGACGCTGCGCCGAGTCGATGGAACACGCCACCGGCGACGAACGCATCGGCGCCGAGTTGCGGCATCGGCTCGATCGCGTCGATGCCGCCGAACACGTTCAGGGAGCCGAAGCTCGTCCAGCTCGTGCCATCGAATCGCGTCAGTCCCGCCGGCCCGGCGCCGGCGACGAGGTCACCGTTCGGGAACACGGCCAGAGCTGTGGTCGTGGTCCAGGTGGCACCGCTGACTGCCGACCAGACCGTGCCGTCCCAACGCTGCAGGTTGTTCGGGAACGGAGCGCCGCCGACGTAGACATCGCCGTTGGGTGCAACCGCAAGCGCGTACATCAGGGCTCCCGACCCCGACACCGACCTCAGCACCGTCCAGCTCGCGCCATTCCACGCCGCGACGAGCGACAGACCCGAGCCCACGCCGATCGCGACGAGCCCGTGGGCGGGATGACTCGCGAGATCGATGACCTGGCCGTTGGCGCCGCCGAACGTGGTGCCGAGCGCAACCCAGCTCGCGCCGTTCCAGCGCGCGATGTTCGCCACGGCCACCCCGCCGATCGCGGCGAACGTGCCGCCAGCGACGAGGTCGCCGTTGCCGTCGACCTCGAGGTGGTAGACGCTTCCTTGGTTCGCGACGCCGACTCCGCCGGCCGCTCCGAACGCGTGCCAGTTCCCTCCACTCCAGTAGGCGATGCCATCGGCCGCGACGGAACCGGCGGTCGCAAAGTAGCCACCGATCGCGAGATCGCCGTTCGGCAGCGCTGCCACGGCGTTGACCGGGCCGTCCGTCCCGGTGCCGAGCGCCGACCAGGCCCCGGTCGCCGGATCGTAGAGCGCGACGTTGTCGGCACGCACGTTGCCGGCGGCCGCGAACCGGCCGACGACGACGACGTGATCACCCGCGGGCCCGGGACCGTCCGGATCCCAGTGCGCGAAGTCGGCGATCGCGCCGTGGACGCCGAGATCGTTCGGCCAGGGCCAGGACGGATCGCACTGAGCCCGGCCGGCTCCGGCGAGGATCGGTAGGGCAGCGAACGACAACAACGGGTAGGGCAAGCGCATCGCGCCATTGGATCGGCCCCCGCGGGAACCGCCCAGGGGGGTGGAACTGCCCACCGCATCGACGCTTCCGCGCCCAATCTTGTTTCGGCCTTGGTCTTTCGCTGTAACGCATGTGAATGCTGCTGGCCCGCATGAGGAACGCCATTCCCGTTCTCGCCGCGCTGATCGCGGCCATTCCGGCGCAAGCCCCGTCCAACTACTACAACGCGGCAAACACCAGCAGCGCTTCGACCCTGCGCAGCTCGCTGCACGCGATCATCGATGATCACACGCGCGTGCCCTACACCTCGAGCGCGACCGACACGTGGAACGTGCTCGAGGCCGCCGACCAGCATCCGAGCAACAGCTCGCAGATCCTCGACCTCTACCGCAACGGCGCGTACTCGAAGTACGGCGGCGGCAACAGCAACTACGACCGCGAGCACAGCTGGCCGAAGTCCTACGGCTTCCCGAACGACGGCACCGGCAACTACCCCTACACCGACTGCCACCACCTGTTCCTCTGCAACTCGTCCTACAACAGCTCGCGCAACAACAACCCGTTCGACGCCGGCACGTCGTCGTGGACCGAGAAGACGACCTACGTCAATGCCGGCCAGGGCGGCGGCAGCGGCACGTTCCCGGGCAACTCGAACTGGCGCAGCACGGACTTCTGGCAGACCTGGAACGGTCGCAAGGGTGATGTCGCGCGGGCGCTGCTCTACCTCGACGTGCGCTACGAGGGCGGCGTGCACGGCGTGACGGGCAAGGCCGAGCCCGACCTCCGACTCACCGACGACGTCAACCTGATCGCGGCGAGCAACACCGGCAGCAACCTCGGCGTCGCCTACATGGGCAAGAAGAGCACGCTGCTGCAGTGGCACGCCGCGGACCCGGTCGACAGCAAGGAGATGGCGCGCAACAACGCGGTCTACGCCCAGCAGGGCAACCGCAACCCGTTCATCGATCACCCCGAATGGGTCGCGATCGTGTTCGGCGGCGGTAGCGGCAGTGGCAGCGGCGGCGGCACGCCGTGGATCAACGAGCTGCACTACGACAACGCCGGCAGCGATGTCGGTGAGTTCGTCGAGATCGCGGGCCCGGCAGGCACGAACCTCGGCGGTTGGCAGCTCGTCGGCTACAACGGCAGCGGCGGCGGCAGCTACAAGACCGTCAACCTCGCAGGCACGATCCCGAGCCAGCAGAACGGCTACGGCGCGGTCTCGTTCGTGTTCAGCGGCATGCAGAACGGTGCCCCCGACGGCATCGCGCTGATCTCGAACACCGGCACGGTGGTGCAATTCCTGAGCTACGAGGGCACGTTCAGCGCGACGAGCGGCCCGGCGGCAGGTGTCACGTCGACGAACATCGGTGTCAGCGAGACCACGAGCACGAGCGTCGGCTACTCGCTGCAGCTCGGCGGCACCGGCCACGCCTACGCCGATTTCACCTGGCAGACGCCGCGCAACGACACGCCGGGCGCGGTGAACAGCGGTCAGACGCTGCAGTGAGGCGCGCGGCCGTCCTGTTCGGGGTCGCGATCGCCGCAGCCGCGGTGATCGCGCTGCCCGGTGACGGCGACGACGCCGCCACGACTCCGCGATCGCACCCACCGGCAGCATCCGGTGCCGAACCGATCACTTCGGACACCCG
>JAGQRB010000871.1 GCA_020425925.1 Planctomycetota bacterium | reverse complement strand
CTCGCGCAGCGTATCGCGGCGCTGAAGCCGGCCGATCTCGGCCGCGAGGCGATCGCGGGTGCGGTGGCCGCGACGCTGCGGCTGACCGGTCGCGATGGTGGCGAGCCCGAGTGGGCGGCAGCGGTCGTACCGTACCTGCCGGCCTCGACGCTGCTGCCCGACGTTGTCGACCGCAGCGCGCTCGAGCGGGTCGCGGCGCGCCGCGACGCGATCCGGGCCGCCCGCGAGGTCGCCCGCGGCATCGCGGAGTCGCCGAGCGGGCTGCAGCCGGGGCCGCCGCCGCAGCTGCTCTGGTGGCAACCGGGTACCGACGGCGCGCGGCTGTTGCGGTGGCTGTCGATCGACGAGTGGCTGGCGGCGGTGCGCGCGGCGGGCGATCGCGGCGAGCTGCCCGAATGGCCGTGGCTCGTCGATGCCGTGCCGGGCACCGAGCCCGCCGGCGGTATCGCCAACGTGCCGTATCTCGCGCGTCTGCAGCCGAGCTCGGCGTCGGCGGCAGCGACCGGGCGGTGGCTGCTGCCGGCGCTGACGATCGCGCTGGTCTGCGCGTTCGGCCTGGTGCTGGCGCAGCAGCTGCGGGCGCAGCGCCGCGAGGGTGAGGCGGTGCGCGCGCAGGCGCTGTTCCTCACCACCGTGACGCACGAGCTGCGCACGCCGCTGGCCTCGATCCGGCTGCTCGGCGAGATGCTGGCCGAGGGCCGCGCGCGCGGTCGCGAACAGGAGTACTACCGCATGCTCGCGAGCGAGTCGGGGCGGCTCTCGATGCTGATCGAGAACGTGCTCGATCTCGGTCGACTCGAGCGCGGCGAGCGGGCCTACGACCTGCGGCCGACCGATCTCGGCGACGTCGTGCGCGAGACCGTCGCGCTCGTCGAACCATTGGCGGGAACGATCGGCGTGTCCGGCGAGGGCGAGTTCATCGCCCGCGTCGATCGTTCGGCGGTGGTGCAGGCGCTGATCTCCGTGCTCGACAATGCGCGCAAGTACGGAGCCGCGCCGATCGAGGTGTCGCTGCAACGCGACGGCGAGACGATCGCGCTGGCGGTGCGCGACCACGGCGCGGGTGTGCCGGCGGGTGAACGCGAGGCGATCTTCGCACGCTTCCGCCGCGGCGAGGCGCACGCGCACGGCGGCACGCCCGGGGTCGGGATCGGCCTCTACCTCGCGCGCACGATCGCGCGGCGACTCGGCGGCGAGCTGGTCTGTTCGGCGCCGGGCGACGGTGGCGCCGGCGCGCAGTTCACGTTCTCCCTGCCCGGCGAACTCGAGGAGGTGATGGCATGACGTTCCGACTGCTGCTCGTCGAAGACGACGCGACCTTGCGCACGGCGCTCGGCGACGCGTTCCGCGGCGAGGGATACGCGCTCGAGACCGCGGCCGACGGACACGAAGCCCGCGCCGCGCTGCGCGAGCAGCGTTTCGATCTGGTGATCCTCGACATCATGCTGCCGGGTCCGAGCGGTCTCGAACTGCTGCGCGAGCTCCGCGAGCGCGACGCCGACACGCCGGTGCTGCTGCTGACCGCGCGCGGTGAGGAGGGCGACAAGGTGCTGGGCCTCGAGCTCGGTGCCGACGACTACGTCAGCAAGCCGTTCTCGCTGCGCGAGCTGCTCGCGCGCGTCAAGGCGATGCTGCGGCGACGCGAGCGCAGCGAGACGGTCGCGGCGGCGCAGTTCCGACTCGGCGACGCGGCGGTCGACCTCGCGGCGTTCACCGTGGTGTGCGACGGCCGTACCCACGCGCTGTCGCCCAAGGAAGCCGGCATGCTGGCGCTGCTCTGGCAGCAGCAGGGTCGCGCGGTGTCGCGCGCGCAATTCCTGCGCGACGTCTGGGGCGGCGACACGTTCGTCGGCGACCGCACGATCGACACCCACGTGCTCAACCTGCGCCAGAAGGTCGAACGCGATGCGCGCAAGCCGCGGCATCTGCTCACCGTGCACGGCGTCGGCTACCGGCTCGTCGTCGCACCCGAGGCCGGCGACCCCGAGGCGTCTTGACCGGTGCTTGACATCGATTTGACCCGCCGCGGACCGGCACCGGCCGGCAGTGCGGTCTGAAGGACATCATGAAACGAGTCACACTTGCCATCCTCGCGACCGCGGCGGTGCTCGCGGCCCAAACGCCTGGGAACCAGACGACCGAGAAGCCGGGCACTCCGCCACAGATCCTCGGCACCTCCGAACTCGCCGACATCATCGTCGTCGAGGAACAGGAGGGCGACCTCGCGCGCGCCGAGCGGCTCTACCGCGACGCGCTCGACCACGGCGATCTGACGACACCGGCACGCACGCTCGCCAACCTGCGGCTCGGGCGGCTGCTCGAACGTCTCGGCCGCGACGAGGATGCCAGGCCGTTCCTCGAGGCCTTCACGAAGGCGTCGTTCGTGCCGGCCGAGGCGATCCGGACGCCGGCCCAGGATCCCGAGCGCGAGGCCGAGCTGCGCGCCAAGGCGCGCGAGCTGGTGCGCGAGGTGCTCGACCAGAAGCGTCCTGGTCGCCCGAACGCGATCTACGGGATCGAGCTCGCGCGCGTCGCCGAGCAGCTGCTCTGGCTCGGCGAGGCGGCGATCCCCGAGCTGATCGCGGCGTTGCAGGAGCTCGCCTCACGGCCACAGCGTTCCCAGACCACCTACGATCGGGTTGCGGCGCTCGCCAGCGCGCTCTGGCGCATCGGCGGCGAGCAGGCGGCTGGCTACCTGTCATCCGCGGTCGAGATCGACGACGAGGCATTCCGCCACGCCGTGGTAGTCGGTGCGTTCCAGGCGCAGGACGAGCAGCTGATCGCGGTAGCGACGCGCTTCCTCGCCGACCCGGCGCCGGATGGGGCGGTGGTGCGAACCCTGCTCCGAAGCGGCACCGGGTTGGCAGGCTACCGGACGCTGGGCGAGGCACTGCCCGCCGATCGGATCGTCGAGGGTGCGCTCGCAGGTCCGGACAACGCGCTGCGACCCGTGCTCGAGTGGGCGCAACCGTATCGCGAGATCTCGCTGCCGGTGCTCGCGCGCCTGCACGCGCGGGTGCGCAAGATGCTGGAGAGCACCGATCCCGAGCTCGGCAGCGCCGCGCAGACGTTCCTCATGACCGCGACGTCGCAGCGCTCGGCCGAAGGCACCGAGCTGCTGCTGCACGAGCTGCCGCGGATCGGCGGTCGCAACAGTCCGGCGTGGCGCCAGCCGCTCGAGTTCACCGGTGCAGAGGCACGTCGCCTGCTCGAGCCGCTCGATGCCGCCGTCAGAGCTTGCGCGCCGCCCGTGGACTCACAGCTCCAGCAGTGGTCCCAACAGATGATGTGGTCCATTGCGTCGGCCCACGGCCCGGGTTGTGAAGCGACGGTGCTCGGTTGGATCGATCTCGGCTACGACGTTTGGGGCGTGCTCAAGGGCCGCATCGGCGTCAGCGAGATCAGGCCGGCGATCGAGCACATTCGCTCTTCGGACATCGTGGGCGCACTCGATGCGATGGGGGAGGGAGGGGCCGTGCCCGCGGCCGTCTTCGAGCTGCTCCGCGCCAAGGCCGAAGAGCTCCGCACGACGGTGCCCGGCTTCGACGCGGACGGCATCTACGCGTGGTTCCGCTGGCCGATGGTGCGCACGCGCAATCCGGGCGCGGCGACCTGGCTCGTGGAGCAGTGGCGCGAACACGGCAAGGGCGAGTGGGTGATCGATCCGCTGCTCGAACTCGGCCGCCACGACCAGGGGGAGGTCGTGCGGAACGCGCTGTTCACCGTCGCCTCCGGGGGCACCGAGCAGAAGTTCACGCCGGTGCTGCTCGCACTGATGAGCATGGGCGACGAACGCGCGCTCGATGTCGTCGCGGCGACCCTCGAAACTGCGGGTGCGTTCTGTCATCCGTACTCCCGAGCCGAGCCGGATCGACAGCTGCTGGTCCGGCCGATCCAGTATCTGCTCGACGAAGAGCCCGATCCGCCGCACGGCTACACCGACGCGCAGATCCACGGGCTGCTGCGCCAGAACTGGCGCCGGAACGGTCTGGATCAGCAGCGCTTCTCGGCTGGGCGGATCCCGGATCGGCATTTCGCAGCGCTGGCAGGACTCCGTTCCGATTGGAGCAAGGTGTTGCTGGAACGGTGGCGTGACAGGTCATTGCCGGCGGAGCGTCGTGCCGCGTTGCGCGCGACGGTCGTCGAGCTGTTGCGGAGTGCGGACGACTCGCAGCGCGTGTTCATCTTGCGAAGCGGGCTCAACGACTCCGACGCCCGGGCACTTCGTTCCGAACTCGTCGAACTGATCGGAGATGATTCCGTCGACGTGGCGCGCGCGGCGGTCAGCCGGCTCACGGGGGCGGGGTTGATCGACAGCCTCGACCTGCTCGGTCGACTCGCCGTGCATCCCGACGACCTGATCCGCCGGATCGCGGCGGACGTGGCGAGCCGGTTCGGCGCCGAGGCCGAAGCGATCGCTGCGCCGCTCGTGACCGATCCGGATGCGAACGTTCGCGGCCGCGCGATCGGGTATCTCGGCGCGATCGTGAGCACGCAGGCGGTGCCGGCGCTGATCGCGGCGCTGCGCGACCCGTCGGAGGGGGTGCGGCAGGCCGCCGCCGACGCTCTGACCCGCATCCGCTTCTACCAGGAACAGCAGGCGCACTGGGACCGCGTGCTGAAGGGCCTCGACGCGTCGCCCGCTTCGGCCGCCGACAAGCTACTGCTGCAGGCACG
>JAGQRB010000870.1 GCA_020425925.1 Planctomycetota bacterium | reverse complement strand
GGGAGTTCCGATGCGCCAATCTTCCCCCCGCGGCGAGACGCCGCCGCCAGCGCCCCCGCGGGATGTCCGTACGCACCTCGAGCGCGGCACCAACGGCCATGCGCGGTCGGCACGGCACGGGATGCCGAACTCGGCGCGCAGGTGGTCGGCGAACAGCGGGCCGGCGAGTTCCGAGTTCTCCGGCACCGCGAGCGTGGCCTTCTCGGCCAGCATCGCGCCGTGCGGATCGTCGAGCGAACGCAGCGCGCCCTCGGTGATCAGCACCGCGCGGTCCTCCTGCAGCAGCCGGCGCAGATAGAACTCGATGCCGGCGAACTGCTGCGGTGTCGCCTGCGCGCGCGGCAGCGTCGCGTTCGGCCGCACCCAGAGGAACTCCGGTAGCGGCAGCCGCGCGTAGGCACTGCCGAGCTCGCGGTGGCTGCCGACCAGCACGAACGGACTGCGCCCGGCGGCGCTCTCGGCGACCCGCTCGGCGAACGACTCGTCGATCCGCCACTGCTCCTGCAGGTGCTCGCGCGGGCCGCGCCCCCACATGACGAAGTGGAACACCAGCATGATCCAGACCGCCGGATGGCCGCCGAGGCGACGGCCGATCAGCATCGCGGCCGGCAGCACCATCGGCAGCATGTAGGCGCCGAACTCGGGCTCGTGCACCAGCTGCCGCACCGAGAGGTAGAGATACGGCAGGAAGCCGAGCAGGAACGCGGCGAACTCCGGCCGCAGCGCCTTCCGGAACGGCGCCAGGAAGACCAGCAGCGAGAACGGCAGCCACGGCCAGATCCACTCCTGCACCAGGATCTCGGCGGTGTAGTCCAGGCTCTGCGGCCGGCCGATCGAGGCCTCGGTCGAGAACCCGGCCGAGAGATCGGCCCAGTAGCCGTAGAAGCCCGGGAACACGCGCGGCAGCACCAGCAGCAGCGCGGCGTGCACTGCACCGGCCGTGACCGCGAGCGCGACGTTCTTGCGTGTGAGCCCGCGCTTCAACACGAAGAATGCGAGCAGCCACACCGGCAGGAACAACTGCTGGCTGTGCAGCAGGAACGGCAGGTGGCAGAGCGCACCGAGCAGCGCCATGCCGCGGAACGACGGCTGACGCAGCTGCACGCAGGTCCACCAGAACGCGAGCCCGAGCGGCGCGAGCATCGGGCCGTGGAACTCGACGACGGTCGCGAACGTGAGCGTGATCGGGCAGGTCGCGAACACCGCGGTCGTGAAGCGCGCCATCGCCGGCGTCATGCCGAGCGGCGGCGGGCCGAGCCGGTCGATGCCGGCGCGCACGAAGCCGACGCCGATCGCGGCGCCGAACGCCGAGAACAGCGCGCCGAGCCGCAGCGGGTCGGGCTCGATGCCGAGCATGCCGAGCAGCCGGGCGAAGCCGGCGAGCGCCGGCAGGAAACCGACGTGCCAGGGGTGTTCCCCGTGCTCCTGCAGCAGCCGGACGATGTCGATGCCGTCGACCTTGTAGAACGCGTCGGCGCCGAGCAGCCAGTAGAGCAACAGGGCGAGCAGCCCGAACAGGACCGGCTCGAACCGCCTCACTCGCATTCCGAAGTCACTGCTCCCCGAGCACGACCTTGTCGCGCTTGCGGAACACGATGCGGATCGGCACCTCGGTGCAGCCGAAGGCGTCGCGCAGCACCTGCTCGAGGTAGCGCTGGTATTGGCCCTTGAAGATCTTCGGCTCGTTGACGAACACCAGCACCGACAAGGGCTCGGTGCCGATCTGGGTGCCGTAGAACAGCTTCGGGAAGCCGGCGCCCGACGGCATGAGCTTCTGCTTGGCCTCCTGCAGCACGGCGTTGAGCTTCGGCGTCGCGATCTCGAGACGCGCCTGCTCGCGCAGATCGAACATCAGCTCGAGCGTCTCGAGCACGTTGATGCCGTCCTTCGCCGACAGGAACGCGACCGGCGCGTGGTCGAGCCCGGGCAGCTGCTGCTTGATGTAGGCGTCCCACTTCTCGAGGTCGATCTCGGGCGCGAGGTCGATCTTGTTGCCGACCAGGATCACCGGCTTGTGCTGCGCGACGCAGTAGGCCGCCAGCGCCTTGTCGACCTGGCTGATCGGCTCGCGCACGTCGAACATGTGCACGCACACCGACGCGCGGCGGATGCTCTCGTTGCCGCGGTTGTGCGCGAACAGCTCGATCGCGTTCTCGAGGCTCTTCTTCTTGCGCACGCCGGCGGTGTCGATCGCGACCAGCTTCTTGCCGTCGATCTCGAACACCACGTCGACCGCATCGCGCGTGGTGCCGGCGATCTCGGAGACGATCACGCGCTCCTCGCCGGCGAGATGGTTGATCAACGTCGACTTGCCGGAGTTGCGTTTGCCGATGACGGCGAACTTGAGCACGTCCTCGGGCAGGTCGACCTCGTCGTCGCCGCGTTCCGGCAGCAGCTCGGCGATGCGCGCGAGCAGCTCGCTGCAACCGAAGCCCTCCTTGGCGCTGATCGCGAGCGGCTCGCCGAAGCCGAGCCGGGTCCAGGCGTGCACCTCGAGCTCCTCGTTCCACGACTCGATCTTGTTGGCGACCAGCACGACCTGCTTGTCGAGCTTGCGCAGCCGCTGCGCGACGAGCTCGTCACCGGGCACGTAGCCCTCCTTGCCGTCGACGACGAACAGCACGATGTCGGCGGTCTCGAGCGCGACCGCGATCTGGGCCTCGACGTGCTCCTTCAGCAGCGCCTCGTCGACCAGACCGAGGCCGCCGGTGTCCATCAGCTCGAAGCGGCGGTCGCCGAACGTGACGGTCGCGGTCACGCGGTCGCGCGTGACGCCGGCGGTCGGATCGACGATCGAGACGCGGCGACCGACGAGCCGGTTGAGCAGGCTCGACTTGCCGACGTTGGGGCGTCCGACGATGCTGACGAGAGGTATGGCCACGGTTTGGGGCGGAGCACGATACGGCCGCGGCGGGCAATGCGCCAGGGTCGCCGCTCGCACGCTAACACGGGCGGGCCCGCTGCGTCCGCCCGGGCGATGAACCGACGACCCGGATTCCCGTACGCCGTCCCCCTCGCCAGCGCGCTCGCGATCGCCGCCTGCTCGACCGCGGACCGAGACCCCGAGCTCACGGCCCTCGCCGGCGCACTCGACGCCGGTGCCATTGAGCCGGCGACGCCGTGGCGCCAGCCGCGCTGGGCGGCGCTGCGCGACGATCCCGCGACCCGGCGGGCGGTCGCACGCGTGCTGCGCGACCACGCCGGGCCGCGCGCCGAGATCGTGCC
>JAGQRB010000869.1 GCA_020425925.1 Planctomycetota bacterium | reverse complement strand
GTCGGGCAGCACGGCGAGCGCGCGCACCGCCGACAGGAAACCCTTGGCCGAGATCAACCGGCCGACACCGAGCAGCAGCCGACCGCTCGCCGGCGAGTTTCGCCGCCGCGACGCCGTCGGGCCAGACGTAGTGTGCGTCGATCACGATCGGCCCCCTGGCCGCGATCGCCGCGACCGCGGCGCGCGCGCCGTCCGCCATCGCGTCGGCCTGCCGCCGCAACGAGATCCCGGGCCAGTGGCGGTAGCGCGGGTGCAGCACCTCGACCTCGCCGTCGCGCTCGCACTGCGGCACGGCGTGCCAGCGGCGATAGACCGCGGTCCGCAGCGGCCAGATCACGTCGGGCACCGGCGCGACGACGCACCAGTCGAGCCCCGAGTGCGCCGCGACCCGCCGCATGCGCTCGCGCACGAACAGGCCGTGCTGCGGCATCACCGTCGACGGATACAGGTTGGTGAACGTCACGATCGTGCTCACGCGCACCACCTCCGCAGGAAGCGCGCGAACACCAGCACCGCGAACAGCATCTCGGCATGATCGCCGACGCCGCGGCGATGCCGTTCGAGCAGCTCGCGCACGACGTCGGGTTCGACCCACTCGCCGAGCAGCGGCGCGCCGCGGTGGCGATCCGCGAGTGCCTGCTCGACCGCATCGCCGACCGGTCCCTTGCACCAGCGCCGCAGCGGCACCGAGAAGCCGCGCTTCGGGCGTTCGAGCGCGGCCGGCAGCAGCCGTTCGGCGAAAGTACGCCGCAGGAACGACTTGGTCCGGCCGCCCTCGAAATGCCATGCCGGCGGGATCGTCGCGGCGTGCTCGAGCAACCGATGATCCAGGAACGGCGCGCGGCACTCGAGCGAGACCGCCATCGAGGCGCGGTCGACCTTGACCAGGATGTCGCCCGGCAGCCAGGTCAGCAGATCGGTGTGCACGGCGCGGTGCAGCGGCGAGCCGTCGGTGCAGGCCTCGTAGGCCGCGATCAGCGGTGCGTGCGGGTCCCCCGCCGCGGCGTGATGTTCGGGCCGCAGCACGGCGAGCACCTCCTCGCCGAGGTGCGCGCTGACCGATCGCGCGTAGGCCACCGCCGGACGGAGGCCGAGGTTCTGCAGCGTGCGTTTGCCGCGCAGCCAGCGCGGCAGCCAGTCGGCCTTCGGATACGCCGCGCCCAGCGCGCGCCACAACCCACGCGGCAGCCAGCGACGCGTGCGGTTCTCGCGCTCGTCGAACAGGTAGCGCCGGTAGCCGCCGAAGCCCTCGTCGCCGCCGTCGCCGCTGAGCGCGACCGTGACGTGGCGCCGCGCCAGCCGGCTGACGTGATAGGTCGGCACCGCGCTGCTGTCGCTGAACGGCTCGTCGAAGGTGTCGGTGAACCAGTCGAGCTCGAGCAGGTCGTCGGGCCCGAGCTCCTCCTCGATCAGCGCCGCACCGCAGGCCGCGGCCGACTCGCGCGCGCCGGGCCGTTCGTCGAACGCCGGGTCGGAGAACCCGATCGTGCAAGCGGTCACGCTGCGGCCGAGCGTGCGCGTCATCGAGTCGACGATCGCGTAGCTGTCGATCCCGCTCGACAGGAACGGAGCCAGCGGCACCTCACCCATCAGCCGGATCCGCACCGCCTCGTCGAGCTGCTCGAGCACCTCGCGCTGTTTGTCCGGGCGGTTCGCCGCCGGATCGGGGCGGAACTCGAGCTGCCAGTAGCGCTGCTGGCGGACCCTGCCGTCCTCGACGAAGCACCAGTGCGCCGGCGGCAGCTTCTGCACCCCCTCGAAGATCGCGAGCGGATCGGGCACGTAGCGCAGCGCGAAGTACTGCGCCACCGCGTCGGGCCGCAGCCGCCGGTCGATCTCGAGCGCATGCAGCGCCTTCAGCTCGCTGCCGAACGCGAAGCGGCCGTCGCTCTCGGTCCAGTAGAACGGCTTCTTGCCGAGCCGGTCGCGGGCGGCGTAGAGCGTGTGCGCCGTCTCGTCGACGATCGCGAACGCGAACATGCCCCGCAGCCGCGCCGCCAGACCCGTGCCCCAGGTGCGATAACCCTGCAGCAGCACCTCGGTGTCCGAGTTGGTCCGGAACGTCGCGCCGCCGGCCGCGAGCTCGGCGCGCAGCTCGAGGTAGTTGTAGATCTCGCCGTTGAAGGTGATCCAGAGCCGCTCGTCGGGCAACGCCATCGGCTGCGCACCACCGGCGATGTCGACGATCGACAGCCGGCGGTGGCTCAGCGCGTAGCCCGGTCCGACGCGCACGCCGGCACCGTCCGGCCCGCGGTGCGCCAGCCGATCCGCCATCGCGCGCGCGAGCTCGGCCGGGACCGTGCGGGTCGCGTCGAACGCGAAGACTCCGGCGATGCCACACATCGTCGGCTCAGCTCCTCCGCCGCCAGGTCGTCAGGGCCGCCTGGGCGTAGCCGGCGACCGCGGCCGCCTGCGGCGACGTCGGTCGCCAGCGCACCGAGATCCGCCGGTCGCCGCCGCTCTTGGAGGCCACCATCGCCAGCGACGGATCGGCGCGATAGGCCGCGTTGGTGACGCCGATCAGGCCGGCGAGCAGCGCGAACCAGTGGTAGATCAGGTCGAAGTGGCCGCGGTTGAGGAAGAACGCGCCGACCATGAAGCCGACCGTCGTCGCCTCCATCATGCGGGCGTAGTCCGCGGCCCAGTGCATGTCCGGCCGACTCCGCCCCATCCGGAAGACCCGGCGCGACGCCAGGAACACCGAGCCCAGCAGCGCGAGGTAGATCAGGAACGCGACCGAGCCGCTCTCGGCCCAGATCTGCAGGTAGCTGTTGTGCGCGACGTAGGTGGTGCCGTTGACGACCTCGTAGACCGCGTACTCCTTGTAGCTCGACTGGAAGTTGCGCAGCCCGACCCCGAGCACCGGATTGTGCTGGATCATGTTGAAGGCCGCGGCCCACGACCGCAGGCGCGCCGAGGCCGAGCTCTCCTTGGTGTCGCCGATCGTCGACAGACGCTCGAGCACCGCGTCGGGCGCGATCAGCGGGAACAGCAGGCCGAGAATCGCGAGCACGCCGAAGGCCCGCACGATCTTGCCCGAGCGCCACGAGATCCACAGCGCGGTCGCGGTCATCGCCAGGAACGAGCCACGGCTGTGGGTCAGCAGCACCGCGACCGCCGTCAGCGCCATGCAGAGCTTGCAGAGCTTGCCGACGATCGGATGTTCGCGCTCCGAGTTGCCGAGGTACCAGAGCAGCGGGATGTTCATCGTCAACGCCAGCGCGAAGTCGTTGTTGTCCTCCATCATGCCGCCCGGACCGCGGATGATCTGGCTGCCGCCGCCGGTCAGCACGCCCCAGAGCCCGCCCTTGACGCCGAAGAAGCCGAGGCAGATCGCGATCGTCCACGCCAGCACGCGGAAGCGCTGCCGCGTCGTGACCTGCCCGCTGGTGAACAGCGCGATCGCGAGGATCTTCAGGAACTCGAAGAAGTAGGTATTGGTATAGCCGTCGTGCGTCGCCGCGAACGCGTAGCTGACCGCGACGAACAGTCCGAGCGCGACGATGCACTTGCTGCGGAAGTCGGACCAGTTCGCGAACGGTCGCCGCCCGCTCTCGTTGGCCCACCAGCCCAGGACCATCGCGATCGCGACGAAGAACGACAGCCGCATCGTACGGGCGAAGCCCCAGCACAGGTCCTGCGGCCGCATGTAGGCCAACCAGCTGAACATCAGCAGACCATAGAACGGCCGCCGGAAGCAGGACGGCAACGACAGCATCACGATCGCGAAGACGACCAGGTCGCGCATCGTTCAGCTCGTTCGGCGGTCTCCGGCCGCGGTCATGCGGTGCCGAGCACGATCGACAACATGTCGCGCACGATCGGCGGCAGCCGCGTCGGGTCGAAGTAGTAGAGCAGCACGACGCCGCCGACCAGCATCAGGAACGCGGCCGCGACGATCGTGGCGCGGCGGCGCGCCCGCGCCAGCTGCTGACGCTGCACGGCGGTCTCGAGGAAGCTGACGCTGCCCAGCACCGGCACCGCCAGCGTGCGTTCGACGTCGTCGACGGTCTTGAACGAGCCGCGCAGCATGTCGAGCACCAGCACGAGCCCGACCGCGGCGAACAGGCCGATGACGCAGCCGAGCAGCGCGACGACCAGCAGGTTGGGATCGGTCGGCACCGGCGGTACCGTCGCGCGCGCCTCGGGGCGCACCGGCGGCTTGTTGTTGAGCTGACCGACCGTGTGCAGCGCCGCCTGCACGCGCGCCTCGGCGGCGTCGAGGTTCGTGCGCGTCGTCGCGACCTTGGTCTCGACCGCTTCGAACAGCGCGTACCCCTCGGCCTGGCGCTCGAGCGTCTCGCCCTGCTTCGCGAGCTCGGCCTCGAGCAGCGGGATGGCAGCCGCCGCGCCCTGGACCTCGGCCTCGAGCTTGTCGACGATCGCGCGCTGCGCCTCGCGCGCCGGGTTCTTGACCATGCCGTCGGCGTCGATGTCGGGGGTCGCGGCGAGTGTCGAGAGCTTCTTCTTGTTGTACTCGATGTTGCGCTCGTGCTGCGCGCGCTTCGGCCCCGGGTGCAGGCTCTCGACCGCCATCTGGTCGTAGGCGATCTCGAGCGCGAGCTTCTTGCCCTCGTCGGTCTGGGCCGCCGCGAGCATCAGCGTCTCGAGGCTCATCGGCACGCGCGCCGGCAGATCGCGCAGCGCCTTCCTGGCCAGCTCGAGCTGCGCCCGCAGCCGCTCGAGCTCGACCTTCTTGTTCAGCAGGCCCTCGAGCTTCTGCTGGTGCGCCGCGACCATCGCGTTGTGGCCGTCGCGCTGCATGTCGAGCGAGACCTGCGGCACGATCTGGTACTTGCCCTGCAGGAACTGCTTGTCCTTGAGGAACGTCTGGTAGGCGGTGTCGAGCTGGCTCTTCTCCTGGTTGGCGTCGGCGAGCTCGAGCTTGGCCGCCGCCATGCGTTCCTCGACGCGCTGCGCGATCCAGGTCTCCATCAGCCGGTTGAGGAACGCCGCCGCGCGTTCGCCGTCGCGGTCCTTGTAGGTCAGCCGGATCAGCGCGAACGACTGCCCCTTGCTGCTGCCGAAGTCGTAGATCTGCAGCCGCTCCTCGATCGCGCGGCAGTTCTCGCTGAGCACGAACGCGTCCTCGGTCAGCGCCTCGGGCCAGCCGAGCTTCTCGATCGTCTCCGGGATCGCGCGCGGGATCGTCAGCTTCGCCGAGTTCACCACCGCGCCGAACGGGTCTTCGCGACCGTTGTCGACGACGTCGGGCGGCCGGTCGTAGGCGATGCTGGCGGTGGCGACGAAGAAGCGCGGGATGAAGAACGCGACGATGCCGCCGATCAGCAGTCCGAGCAGCGATGCGGGGATGACCTGCCACCGCCTGCGCTTCAGCAGGTCGACGTAGCGCGACAGCGAGACTTGTGGCAGGTCGAGCTGGGTCATCAGAATCGGAAGAAGATCGCCTCGCGCTGCCCGGTCACGACCTCGTACGAGGTGCGGATCTGCGACAGCCCGAACAGCGTGCGGACCGCCAGGCCGACCGGCTGGGTGATGCGTTGGAGCATGCGCCCGATCAGGCCGAGGAACGTCGGCGGCAGGTAGAGGATGTCGTGCTCGCGGATCTGGATGTTCTTCTCGGTGAGTCCGGTCGTGATCATCTCGCGGAAGTTCACGTCGATCACCAGTGGCGCCTCGGCGTCGGGTCGGATCAGGTAGACGCGACCGAGGTTCGCGAAGTCGGTCCAGCCGGCGCGGAACACCGCGTCGATCAGCGTCATGTCGGGCGTGAGCTGCTGCGGACCTTTGCGGGCGGCCTCGCCGACCGCATAGAACACCTTGTTGGAGGTGATGATGCGGACCTGCAGGTCGAGCTCGAAGTTGAACACCGCGCGCAGGTAGCCCTGCACCAACGCCGCCGCCTCGGCCTCGGTGCGGCCGAGCACGTAGATCGCACCGACGTAGGGCACGTGGATGGTGCCGTCGAGCCCGATCGGCTGGCGCGCGGTGAGCTCGACGAGCCGTTCGGCGCCGGGCCGCGTCAGCTCGCGCGGGTCGATCAGGAACTGGATGATGTCGAGACCACCGATGTAGTCCTCGCGGGTCGCGTCACCCTCGGCGCGCGAGCCGAAGCCCTTCTCGTGCTTCAGCTGCATGATGCGCTTCTCCTCGAACGGCGCGCAGCCGCCGAGCGTGGCGAGCAGCACGCTGCCGGCGAGCAGCAGCAGGAGCGCCGACACGCGGCCGGGCAGGAACTCGAGGGACATCGTCACGCGTTTGGTTTGTCTCGCAAAGCGAATGCGGTTCCGCCATCCTAGGAGGCTTTGCCGCGCCGGCAAAGGACCGATCGCTGCCACCGGCATCATCGGCACTTCGGGCGTCCGACCTGACCCCGCCGAACCGTTCCCGAACCGCCGCCAGGGTTTACTCGCTCGGGACGAAACCGCGCCCCCGGTCGCCCGTTGCAGCGCGTAGAACATGACCATGCGTCCGGCCCACCTGCTGATCGGCGGCCTCGCCGCGCTGCTCGCGGTCGCCGCCGGGCTGTTCTGGTGCAGCGGTGACGAGCCGCCGCCGCCGCCGCCCGACCAGGTCGAGCAAACCGCCCCGCCGGACGACGGCGAGCCCGCGACCGCGGCGAGCGCGGTCGCCGCCCCGGACTCCGACGTCACCGTAGTCGAGCCCGGCGAATCCGACTTCGACGCGCTGCGCACCGAGGTGCCGGCGGACGGCGAAGCGGCGCTGGCGGCGCCGCGGGTGCGGGTCGTTCGCGGCGCACCCGCCGGCGG
>JAGQRB010000868.1 GCA_020425925.1 Planctomycetota bacterium | reverse complement strand
GGCGGCGTCCGCGTCGTCCGCGCGGTCGGTGCGGATCAGCGCCGAAGCTCCCGAACGCCGCGCTCTCTCGTCCCTGTTCGCCGGGCCTCCGAGGACCTTGGCCAGGCCCCAGTCCATCACGTACACCTCGCCGTAGGCCCCGACCATGACGTTGGCGGGCTTCAGGTCGCGGTGCACCACGCCCTTGTCGTGCGCATAGCTCATCGCCTCGCACACCTTCCGCAACACCCCGAGCGCCTTGGCCTGGCTCCAGCCTTCGCGGCCGTCGCGCACGAGCTCGAAGATCGCATCGAGGTCCCGCCCGCGGACGAGCTTCATCGTGAAGAACGCCTGCCCCTCCGGGTCGAGCCCGAGCTCGTGCACCGGCACGATGCCCGGATGGTCGAGCTGGCCCGCGACCTGCGCCTCCTCGAAGAAGCGCCCGAGCAGGTGCTGACCGGCTTCGGACGTCCGGGTCGGCGTGCCCTCGCCCTCGCGCACCACCTTCATGGCCAGATGCCGCCGCAGGTCCTCGTCCCAGACGCGCAGGATCGCGCCCATCCCGCCCCGGGCGATCTCACCCTCCTGGGTGTAGCGGCTCGAACCCCCGACCCTGCGCGCCAGCCGTCGGAGCATCCTTGCCGTGAAGTCTTCGGCGCTCTCCGGTTCGCGCGGCGACTCTTCGGGGATCGACGGCGTCTCGGTCATGGCTGCACCTCGCGCAGCGGAGCGATCGAAGTGAACCGTCGCGTTTGCACGTTCCGGGTCGTCATCGCATGCATCGGATGAGTCGAGCGGCTTGCGGGCGGCAGTCAAGGGACACCGGAGTTCCGCGCACCTTCGCCCGGGTTCGGGCCACCGACCGCGTGTTCTGGGCACCGCGGACCCCGACGCACGAGAGGGTCGCGGCGTCCGGCGCGCGTGATCTTCGGTTGTTTGAGGGCTAGCGGAAGGGCTTCACCACATCTGAGCGTGGCCATACCTGCGTAAACGCGACCCCGCTCAGACCGCTCCCGACCACAACTTCCCTGACAAGTCCACCGACTATCAGGGCACCCCGTGGCTCGTTCAAACGAAACGCGGCTTGCCCTGCCAGAAGTTCCTCCCGAAGAACGAACCGCCGGACCGCCACGAACGTCGACCCCGGTGTCCGAACGAGGGACGACTTCTCCCAGTCCAGAGCATCCAGCTCGTTGCCCTGAAAGACCCACAGCGTGCCGCGATCACTTTCCACACTCAGCCATCGGCCGCACCCGGCCAGCGCATCCTCCAACATCCCCTTCACCTCAGACCCCACAGCAAACAAGCCGTAACCGATCCACAGGACATCCGCCTGCTGGAGCTGAACTCCGTCAACATGATCCACTACCTCGAGCCTCGCACCTTCCCAACCGTCTGCCGGCACTGTCGACAATTGCACTCTGGCCGGGAATCGCGTCGGTCGAGTTCTCGGACAGGACGCGCCATTTCCGACAGCGCGCGCTCATGGCAGAAGCCCCTGAGCGTACGGCTCGAGTCCTTCACTTCGTCGAATCTCCCGAACGAGCTCGCCACTGCCCGCCCAGCCTGCTTCCAAGAGATCTCGCACAAGGCAACGGGCTCGCCGCTCCTCTGATTGGCCGCACCAGGTCGACAATACGGCCATCAGTTCCTCCATCGTTCCGTTAGCTGGCGCCCCACCGGCCTCCACGATCGAGAGACCAACGAGCAGCCGGAAGGACTGACGCCCCTCCAGACGGCTCAACTGTCGCGCAACTGCACGGACCGCTCCCTTCGGGCCAACCTGACCGAGAAGCGCCACGTAGGCGAGCCGGACATTGTCCGGGCTCGAATCGAGAAGCGCGCGCTCGAAGAGCCCTACGCTCTTCTCACTCTGAGAGGCCAAGAGACTCAGGCACTGATACCTGACACTTGCATTTTCGTGCTCCGCACATGCTCGCAGCGCGGACAGATGCGAGTCTGACGGCGCCGACTGCCCCCAAATGCTTGTACGTATTTCCGCTGCGGCGTTCGCGATCACCCTTGGGTCCTCCGCAATAGATATACGATCCCAAGCCTCCCGACCGCCACCAGACCATAGAGTCACCGGCCACACACATATTGTGAATACGATCCCGGCCAAACCAACCAATACCATTGCCACCAATCGGCGTGTCTTCTTATCTACTCGGATCGACATCGGCTGTTCACACAGCGCACCCCTCATAATGTGATCCCGAAATCGCGAAACTTCAAACGCAGCATGAGTAATTCGATGATTCTGGAACGACCATCTGGGCACTCGGCCGTTGCCAGAATGCCGTGTGGCCAGCCAGCTCGCAACATAGCGATATTCACGAGCAGTTCTTCAAGACTCGAGAACCCTTGCTGAAACAAGTCCGGCACCGCCACGGTCGCTGGACCAATGACACGTTCTCCACCGCGCGACCAGTTCCGTGCCTGCCACAAGAGAGCCTCGTCAAAGCCATCCCGCGACACCGTCAAGAGCTGAGGGGTCAGCTCGTAGACCTTATCGCTGTCGTCCAAGACAGTCGCTACGAACCGATCAACGGCCCTATCATGCACCTCCGGAGGAGGCCATGCGCAATCTATCCACCGCCTCAATCCTTGAACTGTGTCGAGCCACTCGCCTCCGGATGCGCCGTCTATGCAAAACACCGCGTTACCCAGCAAGAGCAACGATCTGTCACTCATCACCGCACAAGGTAGCGCCAGGACTCGTCGCTCCGCCTTCCATCCGCGGAGCTTCTCACGCAGCGGCCGCCCATCAACAAGACCAATAGTCCTTTCCTCATCCAAAGTTATGCTGCCATACACCTCAGCTACAAACCTGACCACTTGCCCGATCACCACATCATCCGCCGCCAGGAAGACGAGGAGGTCCCATGTGGACCATCCGAAATTGGCTATGCGAGAAGCTGCTACGGTCACTTCGCAGCTACGGCACGGGGATTCGACCTCACACCCGAAGAGAGTGCTCGCGCAGAGACCTGCAATTGTCCAACCCACAAACGTCTTGGTCCACACTGCCGTACCACCAGTCTTGCTCATGATCACAAAGCTCCCACACAAAGCGACGTCGCGCTAGGATTGACTAAGCACGCAGAGGCTTGTCGGCACCACTGGCGTCGAGAGGAAAGGCAGGTCCGGATCTCCCCCCGGGATTGTACACGAGTGCTTCCGTTCAGCACAAAGCCCTGAGGCACGCGCCGAAGGGACGCGGCCCGGTGCGGAACGCCGACAAGGTGTTCCGCGTGTCCAGAGCGCTGCTGCGCTGGCTGAAGCTCGACGCCGAGTGGGCCGGCATCGGCCTGTGCGACGCGCGCGGCCGGTCGACCGCCGCGCCGGCATCCGCGCCGGCTTCAACACCACCCTGCGCCGCAACGCAACCGACCCGTCGCTCCGGATGCGGCTCATGCGCCACAAGTCGATCGAGCTCGGCCTCGGCACCTACGACAAGGTGGAGGTCGACGAACTGCGCCGCGAACTCGAACGTCTGCCCGTCGCAACCGCTCTCCGCGCAGCCGCCGGCGCAGAGTCCGTGACAGTACCAGTGACAGTACGCTCGCGGCCGCCCCAGGCCGAAGCCCACCGCACATCCCCAAAATGTAGGCCCTGCAGGACTCGCGGGAACGCGGCGTGGCCCTCGGCCACGGCGCGTTGCACCGTGGCCTGCAGGGACTGCCGCGCCCGCGCCTCCGGGCGCGGAAGCGGTAGGCCCTGCAGGACTCGAACCTGCAATCGTGGAGTCGGAAGCTTCTGCAGATTCCAGGGTTGTGCAGAGAGGTCGCGGTGAGACCAGTACCAGTGCCAGTACGCCTGCGGCCGCTGCCTGGCGTCTCACGGAGGCCGTCCGTGAAGTCCTTTCTGGAGAACCCTCTCCGCTCTCTCGGAGCGTTCGGCGAGACCTTGCACGGCTGCTGGTGGAGGCGCCCCCGGAATGACGCTCGCAGCTTCCAAGATCCCGTCTCGACGCGACTTCCTGACCCAGGGATCAAGCGCTGCCACGTCGCAGCCGATTGACTCCACACACCGATGTGCGACACTGTCGCACAGCCGACGAAGTCGAGATCCAGACCCGCATGGCCAACCGCGAGAACATCTCCGTCTCCTTCACTCCGCACCAAGCGGAGTTCCTGGCCGCTTGCGTGGCGTCCGGCCGCTACCAGTCCGCAAGTGAGGTGGTCCGCGAAGGCCTTCGCCTGCTCGAAGATCAGCAGCGTCGGCGCAACGCCGAGCTGGATCGGGCGCGCGGCCTGATTCGGGAAGGCGCCGCGCAGCTCGACCGCGGCTCGGTCGTGGACAGCGACACGTTCTTCCACGAGTGGGATGAAGAGCTCGATGCTCTCGAAGCCGCCCAACGCCGGAAGGCCGAGTGAGCAGGATCGTCCTCTCCGAGGCCGCCCGAATCGACCGACGAGAAATCACCGCGTACACCGTCGATCGTTTCGGGATCCGCCAGGCGCGCCGCCTACGCGAGCAGTTCCAGGCCGCGCTCGAACGCCTCCCGGAGTCGCCAACCCTCGGAAAGGCCAGGCGAGAGCTGGATCCCGAGGGTCACTCGTTCCGCTACTTCGTCGTGATGAAGAGCTTCATCATCGTCGACGAGCCCGCGAACGACGGAATCCGAGTGGCGCGCCTCCTCCACAGCGCGCGCGATCTCGCGGCGGAACTCGATCGGGATGCCGGGGATGCCTGAAGCGCGGCGCCGCGCTCGAGGCGGTTGGGCGAGCGACGAAGGCCGGAGCGACGGAGATGTGTCCGGATCACCACGGCGAGCGTCGCAGCCGCTGTACGGCTGCTGGAGCGCCAGTCGCCGCCGGTGACGGACCCCGCTCCCGAGCCCGAGGAACCGGCGGCCTCGAAAGCAGCGGCAAACAAACCGCGACGCGGACGAGCTGCGCGATCGCCGCGGACCGTGGCGCCGCCCCTCGACGTCGAGGCACTCGTCCGGGCCACCGTCGGCAAGATCCAGACCCAGAGCAACGCCGACGCAGAACGGCTGCGCGATGCGATGCGCCAGGCGGTCGCAGTGCTGCAGGCGGCCGTGGACGGGTGAGACGACGGCACCGTCCCGCCCGGTCACTAGCCCTGGGACTGGGACCGGGTGCCCCGCCGACCTTCCCAACTTGCCTCTGCCGCGCGCTCGGACAAGACGCGAGCGTGCTGGTATCGTGCTCGCCATGAACAACTCGGATGAACTCCTGCGCCGCGCCATGGAGTTGCCACCGGAAGCGCGCGCCGCCCTCGCCGAGTCGCTGCTCGAGAGCCTCGAGGGTCCCACCGATCCGGACGCCGAGACCGCCTGGGCCATCGAGATCAAGCGGCGACTCTCGGAACTCGAGAACGGAACTGTCCGAGGCCTGTCCTTCGCCGAGGCTCAACGCAAGATCTTTGGGTAGTCCTCCGGTGGAGTTGATCGTCCACCCCGAGGCTGCCCAGGAAGCCGCGGCAGCCCGGACCTGGTACGAAGAACGCAGCGCTCGAGCCGCGAAGTCCTTCGCTGACGAGCTCCAACGCGCGTTCGCGCTCGTCCGAGAAGCGCCGCTTCGGTGGCCAGCCGATGGCAGCGGAATCCGAAGGCTACGGATGCGCAAGTTCCCGTACGCGTTGGTCTACGCGCTCGGAGTGGAACAGGTCTTCGTTCTGGCCGTGGCCCACCTTCACCGCAGTCCCGGCTACTGGCGCGACCGCGCCGGAGAGTGACCCGCGACCCGTGTTCGCCCTTCGATTCCTCCTCGCGACATTCGCCGGCTGGGTGAACCGGCAACAGGCCAGCGCCATCGAGTTCCTCACCGAGGAGAACCGCGTGCTGCGCGAGCAAATCGGCGAACGACGGCTGCGCCTGAGCGACGACCAGCGCCGACGGCAGGCCGCGAAGGGCGAGGTTCTCGGCCGCGACCTCCTCTCCAAGATCGCGACGATCGTGACCCCGGACACCATCCTGCGCTGGCACCGAACCCTGATCGCCGCGAAGCACACGTACGCTCGCAACCGTTTCGGCCGACCGGGGCTCATGAAGGCGATCCGCGAGCTGATCGTGCGCATGGCGAAGGAGAACGCGAGCTGGGGCTGCTGCAAGTCGACGATCGCCAAGGCGCGGAAGGACCACGGCATCCCGCCGTGATCCATCACGCCACGCGGGTCGTCCACATCGCCGGTGTGACCGCGACGCCGAACGCCGAGTTCATGGCTCAGGTCGCGCACAACCTCACCGACGCGGTCGACGGGTTCCTGCGCGACAAGTCGTTCGTGATCCTCGATCGCGACTCCAAGTTCACCGAGCAGTTCCGTCGGATCCTCGAGGATGCCGGCGTCGCGGTGGTCAAGACCGCGCCGCAGGCGCCGGATATGAACGCCCTCGCGGAGCGGCTCGTGGGCACCGTGAAGCGCGGGCGCCTCGACCGGATGATCCTCTTCGGCGAGCGGCAGCTGCGTCACGTATTGTCCGAGCTCGTCGAGCACTATCACCGCGAGCGACCACACCAAGGGCTCGGCAACGAGCGGATCGCTCCGCCACCCGGTGACGGGGCCGCCACCGGCGACGAGGTCGTCGCCCAGGAACGCCTCGGCG
>JAGQRB010000867.1 GCA_020425925.1 Planctomycetota bacterium | reverse complement strand
GCTGCTGTTCAGCGCGCGCCGCGCGCTGCCGGCCGGCGGCCCGCTGCGGACGCGCGCGCGCCGACCGATCGGTCGAATCGTGGCGCGGCCCGGGCTGTGGCTGGTGCACCGGGACGGCCGCCGCGAACGCCTGCCGGCAACCGGTTTCGAGCACGCACTTGGCGGCTGACGGGCGATGGAGGCGCTAGGATCCCGCGTCTCGGCATGACCAGCACGTTCCTCGATCTGCCGGCGGACCCGCGCGCCACCGAACGCCTCGGCGAGCTGCTCGGCGCGCACCTGCAGCCGGGCGACACGCTCGCGCTGACCGGCGAGCTCGGCAGTGGCAAGACCACGCTGGTCCGCGGCCTGGCGCGGGGCCTCGAACTCGACGATCCCGACGCGGTCAGCAGCCCGACCTATCTGCTCGTGCTCGAGCATCCGGGCCCGAAACCGCTGCGCCATGCCGACGCCTACCTGCCGGCGAAGCTGCAGGGGTTTCTCGCCGACGGCGGCCTCGACTACCTGCTCGACGGCGCCTCCGTGGTCGCCGTCGAATGGGGCGAACGCGTGCGTGACCTTCTGCCGGAAAACACGTTATGGCTGACGCTCGAGCTCTCGGAGCGGCCCGGCCGGCGGGTCGAGCTGCGTCCCGGGAGGCCCGGGAGCTACCCGTTCGTGGCCGAATTGCCGAAGATGATGGCGGCGGACGGAATCGGGCCGGACGGCGGTCAACCCGAGTGAACCGGGTGGGGCCGCCATCCGTTCCGAAACGGGTCCGCTCGATCTGGTCCATGCCGTGAAGCACCCGGCCCACAATCCTGGCAAGAGCCCCGCGCCCGACCGCGCCGAGCCCGAGGTCGACTATCTCGCGCGCTACCGCGCCGGCGACCGGCAGGCGTTCCGGCAGCTGGTCGACCACTTCCGCGACCGCATCGTGCAGTTCTTCTATCGGCTGTGCTGGGATCGCGACCGCGCCGAGGACCTCGCGCAGGAGCTGTTCCTGAAGCTGCTGCTCGGCAGCAAGCGCTACCGGCCCGAAGGCAAGATGACGACGTTCGTCTACCGCGTCGCGACGAACCTCTGGATCGACAACTACCGTCAGATGCGGCCGCGGCCGCGCTTCCACTCGCTCGACCAGGTCACCCACGACGACGGCGAGGGCCGCGGCCGTCGCCGCGAGTACGCCGGCGACGACATCGCGCCGGCCGACCGGCTCGCCGACGGCGAGGAACGCGCGGCGCTGCGCAGCGCGCTCGAGACCCTGACCGAGCCGCACCGGCTGGTGTTCGAACTCGCGGTCTACCAGGAGCGACCCTATGCCGAGATCAGCGAGCTGCTCGGAATCCCGGTCGGCACCGTGAAGTCGCGGATGCACAACGCCGTGCTGGCGTTGAAGCAGCTGCTCGGCGATGGCGGCAGCGGCGACCTCAAGCGGGTCGGGGGCGCATCGTGAGTCAGGCCATCCGTTCGGACTCGGGCGGCGATCGGCCGGTCGACGACCCTGGGATGCAGCCGATCGATCTGCTGCTGCGCCAGGGCGAGCCCGCCGAGCTCGAAGCGTTCCGTGACGAGATCGCGGCCGATCCGCTGCTGGCGCTCGAGGTCGCCGACACCGTCGCGCTGCTCGAGCGGCTGCGCGGCCTGCGCGTCGAGCCCGACCCCGAGTTCGCCGGCAAGCTCGCCGGCGTCGTGCGGCGGGCTGCTCGCCAGCTGCCACCCGAGCCGAACCGCGCCGCGCCGTGGCTGGCGGCGGCGGCGATCGCGGCGGTCACGTTCTTCACCGCGGCCTGGTTCGACCCGCTGCGGCTGCACGCGCGGCCGGCGGCGGTGGTCGCGGCGACCTCGAGCACGGCGGCCACTGCCGTCGCGCCATCGGCAGCGCTCGCGGTGCTCGACGTGCCGACGACGGCGGACATCGCACACCAGGACGCGCTCGGCACGATGCGGCGGCGGTTCGAGCTCGAGCGCGCGACCGAGCTCAGCGCCGCGCTCGAGAACGCGATCGCGGCCGAGCAGGCCGGTTCGGCCGCGGCGCTGCGGCGCTGGCTCGATCCGAAGAACGCGCTCGCGGTGCTGCACCTCGATCACGAGCTGCGCAGCCGCGTCGACGTGCGGCGTGCGGCGCTCGTCAGCGAAGGGGCGATGCTGGCCGCCG
>JAGQRB010000087.1 GCA_020425925.1 Planctomycetota bacterium | reverse complement strand
GGGCGTCGCGGTCAGCGCCTCGGCGTAGTTGCGCAGCAACGTCGCGTGGTTCGGATTGCGGCACCAGGCCTCGCCGAGCGGCGGCACGGCGGCGGCGAACTCCTGCCGCCGGATGTGGGCGGCGCCGAGCCCCCAATGGCCGCGCCAGGTGTCGTGCTGCGCGAGCTCTTGGCGCCACAGCTCGACCTCGTCGCGGTAGTCGAGCGCGCGCGCGTTCGACAGCACGACGCCGACGAACAGCAGGCCGGTGAACGCGAGCGGACGCCGACCCGGCCGCGGCAGCCACGGCGCGACGATGGCCAGGAGCCCGAGCAGCGGGCCGTAGAGCCGGTGCTCGGCGAGCGGCACGTTGAGTGGGATCACGATCCACGGCAGCGCCACCGCGGCGGCGAGTGCGAGGCCGGTGCGGCGGGCGCCGGCGAGCGGACGACCGCGGCCGGCCCCCAGCGCGAGCGCGGCGAGCAGCAGGACCGAGCCCCAGCCAACCGCGACCAGCGCATCGCAGGAGCTCCGGAACGTGACCGCGGGATCGAGCGACAGCCCGACCGGCACGACCATCTGCAGCAGCGCCTGCGGCAGCAACAGCCCCATCGTGAACAGCTGGGTCGCGAGCGAGCGACCCGAGCCGCTCAGCGGATCGCCGCCGCCGCGACCCGAGAGCGTCACGGTCGCCTCGCCGAGCAGGACCTTGCGCAGCAGCAGGTAGACCAGCACCAGCGCGAGCGCCGGCAGCACGGTCGCGAGTGCGCGACGCCACCGCAGCTCGCGAAGGGACCCGCGGTGCAGGAACACGGTCTGCGCCAGCATCAGCGCCGGCAGCACGACCGCGGTCTCCTTGCTGCCGCAGGCGAGCGCGGTACCGCCCAGCACACTGGCGAGTGCCATCGGCAGTCGACCGCCGGTCTCGGCGCGCCGATGCGCGCGCAGCGCGACGAGCAACCCGACGAACAGCAGCAGCTCGCTGCGCGCCGACACCAGGTTGACCGCCTCGCTGACCAGCGGATGCACCGCGAACAAGGCGGCGGCGGCGAACGCGGAGCGCTGCAGCAGGCCGAGCTCACGCAGCCAGCCGAACGCCAACCCGGCGACGAGCGCGTGCAGCAGCACGTTGCCGAGCTTGAAGATCCACGGCGCCGAGTCGATCGCGAACGACAGCCCGAGCGACAGCAGCACCGCCGGTCGATACATCGCACCCGACGGACTGAATGCGGTCGGGTCGGACAGCCAGCGCCACCAGTGCGCCGGGTCCTGCAGCGCCCAGTTGGCGGCGATCGAGTGGATGTCGTCGAACACGAACTCGCCGAGCAGCGCGGTGCCGTGCGCCACGACGGCGAGCAGCAGGACGGCGGCCAGCAGCCAGCGTTCGCGCCGGGCGAAGTGTCGTCGCGCGCCGGCGAACGTCACGCCGAGACCTCCACGGCATCGACTCCCGATGGCGTAACGCCGGCCTGCTCGAACAGCGACGGCCAACGCAGCGCGGCGCGGTCGCTGGCGAAGTGACGGTCGTAGGCCGGCCGCGCGGCGGCGGTCGCGGCGGCCAGCGCGGCGCGGTCGCG
>JAGQRB010000866.1 GCA_020425925.1 Planctomycetota bacterium | reverse complement strand
GAGCAACCCGGCCGCGGTCGAGCGCGCGCGCGAGCTCAAGGGCCGCGAGGCGAGCCATCCGTTCACCTGGCACGTCGCGGATCGCGGCCAGCTCGCGGCGTTGGCGGCTCCACCCTCGGCGCGCGCCCGCAAGCTGATCGACCGCTACTGGCCCGGCCCACTGACGCTGGTGCTGCCGGCCAGGAACGGCGAAGGCGACGTCGGCGTCCGCCAACCGGCGCACGAGTTCACCGCCGCGGTGATCGCGGCGCTCGGCGAACCGCTCTGGCTCAGCAGCGTCAATCGCACCGGCGAACCACCGCTGCTCGAGGCCGACGCGATCTGCGCGAGCTTCGGCGGCGAGCTCGCGCTGGTCGTCGACGACGGCCCGTCGCCGCTCGGCGTCGCATCGACCGTGGTGCGCGATCGCGGCGATCGCCTCGAGGTGCTGCGCGAGGGCATCCTCGACAGCCACGACGTGCTGCACACCGCCGCCGATCTCACGCTGTTCGTCTGCACCGGCAACACCTGTCGCTCACCGCTCGCCGAAGCGCTGGCGCGCGATCTCGCCGCGCGCACCCTCGGCACCGCGCCGGCCGACGTGCTCGCACACGGCTTCGCGTTCGCGAGCGCCGGCACCTCGACGCTCGACGGCATGCCCGCGAGCGAGGGCAGCATCGCCGCCGGCAGCGAGCTCGGGCTCGATCTCACCGCCCACTCGAGCCGGCTCGTCACGCGCGAGCTCGTCGAGCACGCGACGCGGATCTACTGCCTGAGCCAGAGCCACCGCGCCGCACTGCTCGCCGAGTTCCCGGCCGCAGGAGACAAGGTGCAGCTGCTGCGCCAGGACCAGCTCGACATCCAGGACCCGTTCGGCGGGCCGATCGAGGTCTATCGCAAGACCCGCGACGAGATCCGCGCGGCGATCGGCGCGCGCCTGCCCGAGTGGCTGGCCGGGTAGCGGCTCTGCGGGCCGTGCTCTAGGCTGGCGCCGATGCGCACGCTGCTCCGGGCCCGTCTTGCCGCTCTCGCCCTCGCCGCCGCCCCGGCGCTGGCACAGATCCCGGCGCACGCCACCCTGCTGAACCCGAACGGGCCGGACTACCGCGAATACCGGCTCGCCCGCTCGGATCGCACCGTGCACCTGTTCGGGGTCGAGAATCCGACCCAACGGCTGTTCCACTCGCGATCGGCCGATCGCGGCCGCACCTTCCCGACCACCAACCGCGTGATCGGCTTCGCGCTGGGTCGGACGTTCGGCGTCGCGGTCGAAGGCAATGTCGCCGTCGTCGGCATCGTCGACTACGGGCCGATGCCGCTGCCGGTGCAGGGCGGCGCCGTGCTGGTCTCGACCGACGACGGGCAGACCTGGAGCTACCCGCGCGGCCCGCGACCGGCTCCGGGCAGGGCGGACGTCGTCCGCGTCCATCTGCACAGCGGTGTGATCTCGCTGTTCTGGGCCGAGAACGGCAACGCGCTGTGGTCGAGTCGCTCGACCGACCTCGGCATGACGTGGACGCCGGCGCAGAACCTCGCGCCGGGGTTCCTGCCGGGCGGCGTGAACCGCCCGCTCGAGCTGTTCGCCAGCGGCGACGTCCTCGACCTGTTCTGGGAAGAGCAGAGCAGCGGCCTGACGGCGCACCAGCGCTCGGTCGACAACGGCCAGTCGTGGCTGCCGGCGGCACACTGGATCAGCTCGGCGAAGAGCCTGACGATCGTCGGCGGCCCGACGATCTTCCACGAGCTGTCCTACACGCCGTTCGTCCCGAACAAGATTCGCCGCTCGACCGACGGCGGCCTGACCTGGAGCCTCGTGACCGGCCTCGCGAACATCACACCGACCCGGCTCGCCGCCGATGGCGACCGGGTGATGGTCGCGGAGGACGGGGGGAGCAACAACGTGTCCGCGGTCTCGACCTCGACGGACGCGGGCCAGACCTGGCAACTCGCACTGCTGAGCCCGCGCACCTCCGGCATCTTCGTCGGCGGCGGCGCGTTCTTCTCGCGGCACCACTACTTCGGTCCGTCGGGCTCCACGGTCGGGCTGCACCAATCCAGCGACGGAGTTGCGTGGCGGGTCGCGCCGGTCCACTGCGAGTATGCGTTCCATCCGGACGAACGCGGGTCGCTCGCGGTGCGCCGGGCGCTGGTCGGGCCGACGTACGGCGGTCCGCTCTACCTCTACGTCGCCGAGGGCCACACCGCGCTCGGCACCGGCTCCGCCGGCACCGGCGGCGTCGTGCCGCGGCTCGACGGCCGCGGGCTCGCGGCGCTCGGCGCCACCTTCCAGCTCGAGCTCGAGGCGACGCGCGGCGGCGCCGCGGGTGCCTGGTTCCACGGCATCGCGACCGCGAACGTGCCGGTCGGCCCGGCGACGCTCTACGTCGCGCAGCCCGTCGGCCCGATCGCGTTCGTCGCGGGCGGTGCGAGCGGCACCGCCGGTGTCGGCTCGGCCAATCTCGCGTTCGCCGTGCCGCCGAACGCCCTGCTGTCCGGCCTGCGGCTCGTCACGCAGGCGTTCGTGCTCGACCCCGCGGTCGCCGCCGGCTTCGCCGCCTCCGATGCGGTCGAGAGCTGGGTGTATTAGCGCAGCTGCCGCTACGGTCGCCGCACGGCGCTGAGCACGATGTAGCCCGACGAAGTCTCCTCGACCACCCGACCGACTCCCGGCGCGAACAGCAGGATGTCGCGATCGTCCGGCTCGTTCGGGTTCTCGACGATGCGGGCGCAGTCGGTGAACACGCCGGCATCGAGCTCGACCGTCTCGGTCGTCGACTCGACCACGAACGTGTCGCTGCCGCGCGGCCGATAGCCGGTGAACTCGAGCCCCGGTTGCAGATCGACGGGCATCGCGATCCAGGCCTCGCCGCCGCGCTGACCGGCGAGCCAGGAATCGGCAGACGGGTTGAAGCCGCGGGCGCGCTCGCGGGTGTCCTCGCCGAACTTCCAGACGTTGCCGAACAGGTCGCGCGCGAACCACTCGACCGCGAACTCGGTCAGCACGCCGTCGACCCAGACCAGCGTCTGCTCGCCGATGCAGGCGACACCGGCGATCGTGCGCGGCGAGCGCAGCGTCGTGACCTCCTCGCGCACCGGCAGCCCGTCGTGCTCGCCGTCGTAGATCCGGACCAGGCCGGGCTCGAGCGGGAAGTACGAGACCGCCGGCACCGCAGCCGGGGTCGAGACACTGGCGGTACCCATGCCGCCGCCGCCGCAGCCGGCGAGCAGGGCAAGGGCGAGAACGGTTGGGAGCTGGGTTTGCATCGGCGACCGCGAGATCTTCGAAGCCTACCCTGAGCGCTGGCTGAGGGCAGGCGGGGTGCGGCCGGTCGGGACCGCGCGGTGCCACCGAGCGCCTACGGGAACGCCAGTTGGGTCAGTTCGCCCGCTCGCACCGCGAGCCCGCCGCGGGCCAGCGTCGCGCCGCCGTCGAGGATCTCGTAGTCGTAGTCGCCGGGATGGACCTCGTGGGCGGTCCAGCCGGTCGCCGCGACCTCGCGGCCGACCGTGACCCGCAGCTCTGGCCCGCCGCGTCGTTCCGACGTCGCGCGCAGGTGGATCGACAGCAGGCGCCGCCCCTCGAACGCCGGATCGCCGCGGAACGTGAAGCGGACCGCGCCGTGCGCGGCGTCGTCGCAGCGGATCTCGTGCGGCTCTGGGCCCGGCCGCAGGTCGCTGCCGCAGATGCAGACGCACTCGCCGCGACCCGGGGCCCGCACGTAGAGCCTCGTGCCCGCCGGCAACGTCGTCCACTCGGTCCGGAGCACACCGTCGACCGTGGCCCGGAACTCGGTCTCGAATACCGGCACGCGGCCTTCGGCGTCGCGCAGCGGCGCGGCGTAGCGCGCGACGCGGCAGAGCTCGAGCGGGCGTCCTTCGCGGTCGACGATGCGCAGCGCCAGGCGAGTGGCGAACTTGCCGGCCAGCGCGAAGTACTGCCCCGCGGTCCACGGCACCGCGGTGTTCCCGTCGGCCCACTCGAGGCGCGCATCGCCGGTGGCGTTCGGCGGCACCAGCAGGCGGAGCCAGCCGTCCGCGCGCGAATCGACCCGGCAGCGATAGACCTGGTCGGCGGCGCGCACCATCAGGACGACCGGCACGCCTGCGACCCCGCTGCCGCGCTCGTCGACGACACGGCCGGTGAGACACATCGCCGGGGTCAGCGCGCACTCGCTGTCGACCTCGCGCTCGTCGGCGCCGACCACCTGGGTCGCGATCGTGACGCCGCGCGCGCCGGCGGTGTCGCAGAGCCAGCGGATGCGGTTCTCGCCCGCGCGTGCCACGCGACTCTCGGCGCGCTGGTCGAGGCCGGCGGCGAGGTCGAATTCGCCGAGCAACTGCGGCGGACGGCGACCGACCAGACCGCTGGGGAAGCGCTCGAGCAGCGCGCGGATGCGCACCCTCTCGTCGACCAGCGGCGGCACGGCGGGCGTCGCAGTGAGATGCAGGCGCACGACCAGATCGGTCCCGGCGGCCGGCTCCGCGCGAACCGGCGCTTCGGCCGGCGTCACCTCGGCGTCGGCAGGGGCAGCGACCCGACTCGCCGGTGCGCGCGCGGACGGATCGGCAGTCTCGGGTTCGACGGCCGCGCCGACTTCGGCACCGGCTGCGGCCGCCGACGACCACGGCGGCGACGATTCCCCGGCGGAGAACCAGAGCACGAGCGCGAGCGCGAGCAGCGCGGCGAAACCGACCCACCGCAGCGCAGCCGACACCGGCGCGGCCCTACGCCTCGCCGTTGGTCTCTTCGTGGCTCTCGACCCACTCGGCGCGCATCTCCGGCAGGTCGACGATCGCCTTCTGGATGCGGACGAACCGCTTCTTCTCGACCGGCGGATAGCCCATGTACTCGCCGGGTTCACGGATGCTGCGCAGCGCGTTCGTGCCGCCGCCGAGCCGGACACCGTCGGCGATCGTGATGTGGCCGGCGCAGGCGCTGCGGCCGCCCCAGAGGTTGTTCTTCCCGACCTTGGCGCTGCCGGCGACCATGCAGCCGGCCGCCATCACGGTGTTCTCACCGATCTGGGCGTTGTGCGCGATGTGGCAGAGGTTGTCGATCTTGCAGCCGCTGCCGATGACGGTGTCGTTCATCGCACCGCGATCGATCACGGTGCCGGCGCCGAGCTCGACGTCGTCACCGATCACGACCCCACCGAGCTGCGGCACCTTGTGCCAGCTGCCGCGTTCGGGTGCGTAGCCGAAGCCGTCGCTGCCGATCACGCAGCTGCCGTGGGCGTAGAAGCGGTCGCCGGCGCGGACGCGGTCGTAGATCGTCACCTGCGGGAACAGCACGCAGTCGCGTCCGAGCTCGACGTCGTCGCCGATGGTTACGCTGGCCATGATGACGCAGCCGGCGCCGATGCGCGAACGGCCGATCACCGCGTGCGGACCGATCTGCACCGGCGCTTCGATCGTCGCCTCCGGATCGATCACCGCGGTCGGGTGCACCCGATGTGCGATCGCGCGCGGCATCGGATGGAAGTGGCTCGCGACCTTGGCGTAGGCGACGTCGACATCGGCGACCAGGATCTGCGCGGCGTCGGTCGCGAGCTCGTGGTCGGTCAGCAGCGCGCCGACCTTGGTGCCGCGCGCGGCCTCGTGGTAGCGCGGATCGCGCACGAACCCGACCGCTTCCGGACCTGCCGTGCGAAGGTCGCCGAGGCCCCGGATCATTCGTTCGCCGTCGCCGATCAGGCGACCGCCTACCATCTCGGCCAGGGCTCGTACGGACAGCTCGGTCATGGCGCGCGATTATGCAACGCGCGGACGCGCTCCGCTGCGACGAAGCGTTTTCCGCGCGACCATTCCGGATCGTAGTCGATCCGGCCG
>JAGQRB010000865.1 GCA_020425925.1 Planctomycetota bacterium | reverse complement strand
TGCGCTTTGCACAATCGCACGCCGTCGATGATCGACGCGTGGTTGAGCGCATCGCTGATGATCGCGTCCTCGGGACCCGTGATGGTCTCGAACAGGCCGCCGTTGGCGTCGAAGCACGAGCTGTAGAGGATCGTGTCCTCGGTGCCGAGGAACGTGCTGATCTTCGCCTCGAGCTGCTTGTGCCGATCCTGCGTGCCGCAGA
This sequence comes from Planctomycetota bacterium, assembly GCA_020425925.1. Taxonomy (GTDB): domain Bacteria; phylum Planctomycetota; class UBA1135; order UBA1135; family UBA2386; genus JAGQRA01. The sequence goes on along the minus strand of JAGQRB010000865.1, from coordinate 6,511 downwards.
TGAAGCGCACGCTGGCGAGGCCGAGACCGTGCGAGCCGATCGCGGCCACGGCGGCGGCTTTCAGTTCCGGATCGTTCGCGAGCCCGAGGTAGTTGTTGGCGCAGAGACAGAGCACGGCCTTGCCGTTGGCCTCGATCTCGGCGCCCTGCGGGGTCGCGATGACGCGCTCTTCCTTCCACAGTCCGGCCGCGCGGATCTCCTCGAGCTCGGCCAGGAAGCGGGAACGGGCTTGTTCGAACATGGCGGGCAGACTCTCTCAGGCACGTTCGCCGGGATACAGCACGACTTTCTGTTCTTCGCCGCGGCCGAAGCGCTCGACGCCCTCGGCGAACGACTCGAGCGGCATCTCGGCGGTGATGAAGTGGCGGATGTCGAGACCGTTCTTCAACAGGTCGAGCATCTGGTGCCAGGTGCGGAACATCTCGCGGCCGACGACCGCGTGCATCGTCAGGCCCTTGAAGATGAAGTTCTTCGAGAACCGCTCGATCGTGACGGCGTCGCCGCGCGGCAGCCCGAGGTTCACGACGTGGCCGGCCGGCCGCACCATCTGGATCGCGTTGTTGATGCCGTCCGGGTGGCCCGAGATCTCGAGCGCGACGTCGACGCCGCCGCCGGTGCCGGCGACGACTGCCTCGACCGGGTTCTTGCGCGCGTCGACGATCGTGACGCGATCGTGCAGCGAGCGGCGCTCGACCCAGTCGCGCGCGCGCTGCAGCGCGTGGTCGGAGACGTCGAGCACGTAGATCTGCGTGCTGCCGACGAACGCCGCGACCTCGCCGCACATCGCGCCGATCGGTCCGAAGCCGACGATCGCGCAGGTGCGTCCCGCGACCGGGACCTTCATCGCCGTGTGCACCGCGTTGCCGAGCGGATCGAGCACCGCCGCGACCTGCACCGGCAGATCGGCGGGCAGCAGCACGACGTTGGACGCCGACACCACGACGAACTCGGCGAACGCACCGTCCATGTTGACGCCGCGGATCCGCGCCGTCGCACAGGCGTGATAGGCGCCGTCGCGGCACGCCGCGCACTCGTGGCAGACTTCGTGCATCTCGGCGCTGGCGAACGCACCGAGCTCGAATTTCGCGGCGTCGACCGCGGCGCCGAGCTTGTCGATGTGGCCGCAGAACTCGTGGCCGAGCACGACCGGCGGCGCGATCATGCCGTTCATCGACGGATCGCCGTGACAGATGTGCACGTCGGTGCCGCAGATGCCGGCGGCGGCGACACGCAGCCGGATCTCGTTCGGTCCCGGTTCGGGGACGGGGAGGTCCCGGCGCAGGCGATACTGGCCGGGCGCGGTGAGCTGCACGCCCTTCATCGAAGTCATGGGAAGTCGGGGTCCCGCGGTGGCGGGCCGGGCATTCTGCGGCTAGAACGCCGGTTGCGCCAATGAGAACGTCACGCTCGCGCTCGATCGGAGCGCCGTTGCTCGCGGCCGCGGCGCTCGTCGCCTGTCGGTCGCCCGAGCCGCCCGCGCCGCCGCTGCAGCCGCGTCCCGTCGTCGAGATCGCACGCTGGCAGGCGCTCGACGCCGGCCGGCCGGTCGGCACCCTGGTCGAGCTCGAGATCCGCGATCCTGCCGGGCCGATCCGGTTCTACCAGGTCACCGATGCGGCTGGCCGCGTCGTCGGGTCGGCGACCGCCGAGGGGCGTTTCGGTCGGCGCGTGCCGTTCCGCGAGCAGGAAGAGGACCTCGGCGTCTGGTCGTTGGCGCGCGGGGTCGCCGAGCTGTTCGAGCTGACGCGGCCGGTCGAGCTCGCGCCGGTCGCGGTCGACGCCGACATGAGGCGGCGATGAGCGGCACCGAGGAGCGCGAGCGCCAGCTCGAGTTCGTCGCCAAGGTCGGGGTCGAGGTCGCGCGGCGCCACATCCTGCTCTGCGCCGAGACGCCGGCCAAGTGCTGCGACCGCGAGGCCGGCCTCTTGTCGTGGAACTTCCTGAAGACGCGGCTCAAGGAGCTCGGCCTGTCCGAGGCCGGCGGCATCCTGCGCACCAAGGTCAACTGCCTGCGGCTGTGCCATGGCGGTCCGATCGCGCTGGTCTACCCCGAGGGCACCTACTACGGCGGCTGCACGCCCGCGGTGCTCGAGGAGATCATCCAGCGCCACCTGGTCGGTGGCGAGATCGTGCGGGAGCACGCCATCGTCGTGGCGCCGCTCGGCGAGTCGCTCGAATAGCCGTTCGGCCCGGCCTATCGTCTCGGCCCGATGACCGCTCCGACACCAGCACCCCGCCCGGTCTCCGCCAGCAAGGTGGAGATGACCGAGATCGTCTTCCCCAACGACGCCAATCCACTCGGAAACGTGATGGGCGGGCGCGTCATGCAGTGGCTCGACATCGCGGCCGCCGTCGCCGCCGGGCGGCACGCGCGCACGCCGGTGGTCACCGCCAGCGTCGACAACGTCGACTTCCACAACCCGGTGCCGGTCGGCGGCGTCGTGATCCTGCTCGCGTCGGTCAACTTCACCGGCCGGACCTCGATGGAGGTCGGCGTCAAGATGCTGTGGGAGGAGCGGGCGACCGGCAGCCGGCTGCACGTCGTGTCGGCCTACCTCACGTTCGTCTCCCTGAGCCCGGAGACCAAGCGGCCGGCGCCCGTCCCGCCGGTGCTGCCGGAGTCCGACGACGAGAGGCGCCGCTTCCGCGAGGCCGAGCAGCGCCGCGCCCACCGTCTCGCCCAGCGCAAGTGACAGGGCGGCAACCGCCCGGCACGGGAGTTGTGTTGTCGTTTGTACCGCGTACCCCTACGCTCTCCCGCCCGATGTTCGAGGACTTCGCCGAAAAGACCGTGCAGGCCGTGAAACGGGCCGAAGAGCTCGCCACGCAGCTGAACGACCAGTCGGTTGCGACCGGCCACCTGATCTACGGTCTGACCGCCGATCGCAGCGTCTGTCTGCACTTCATCTTCCAGGACCTCAACGTCGATCCCGACATGTTCTCGGGCTACGTGCAGAGCCTGCCGCGCGAACCGGAGATCCCGAACGGGCCGTTCAATCGCCACGTGCACACCGCGTTCGAACGCGCGCGCGATGCCGCGAAGGACCTCGGCAGCAAGACGGTCGAGCCCGAGCATCTCGCGCTCGCGCTGCTCTCGGTGAAGTCCGGTTCGTGCTACGAGACGTTGAAGGAGTTCTCGATCGATCCCGAGTACGTGCAGGGACTGATCCTGCAGGCGATGGGGCTCGATCCGGAACAGATCCCCGAGTGGTTCTGAGCTCCGCCGCGCGCTGATCGGATACTTTTGCCGGCGATGGCCGGCCCGCGCACGATCCTGCACGCCGACATGGACGCGTTCTACGCGGCCATCGAGCAGCGCGACCGGCCCGAGCTGCGCGGCAAGCCGGTGATCGTCGGCGGCGACGGCCCGCGGCAGGTCGTCAGCACCTGCAGCTACGAGGCGCGCGAGTTCGGCGTGCATTCGGCGATGCCGGGGGTGCGCGCGCGGCGGCTCTGTCCGCAGGGCATCTTCGTCACGCCGCGCATGGACGTCTACGCCGCGGTCGCCGCCGAAGTGCATGCGGTGTTCGCGCGTTTCACCGACCTCGTCGAACCGCTGTCGCTCGACGAGGCGTTCCTCGACGTCACCGGCAGTCGCGCGCTGTTCGGCGACGGGCCGACGATCGCCGCCCGGCTCAAGCGCGAGGTGTTCGACACGACGCGGCTCCGGGTCTCGGTCGGGGTGGCGACCTCGAAGTACGTCGCGAAGGTCGCGAGCGATCTCCGCAAGCCCGACGGCCTCGTCGTCGTGCCGCCCGGCACCGAGCTCGAGTTCCTCGCGCCGCTGCCGATCTCGCGGCTCTGGGGCATCGGCAAGAAGTCGCAACCGGTGCTCGAGCGTGCCGGGCTGCGCACCATCGGCGACGTGCAGCGGCGCACGCGCGACGAGCTGGTGTTCGACTTCGGCGACCATCTCGGCGAACACCTGTTCGTGCTCGCCAACGGCCTCGATCGGCGCGCCGTCGAGTCGGAGCGTGCAGCCAGGTCGATCAGCCACGAGATGACGTTCGCCGAGGACCTCGTCGCCCGCGACGACGTGCTCGCCCTGCTGCTGCAGCTCAGCGAGATGGTCGGGCGCCGCCTGCGGCAGCACGAGCTCCGCGGCCGGGTCGTGCGGCTCAAGCTCCGGCGGCCGAACTTCGAGACCCTGACCCGCCAGCGCAAGCTCGCCGCCGCGACCGCCGACGACCTCGAGATCTACCGTGTCATCCGCGAGCTGCTCGACGGCTGCTGGCCGGGGCGACCAGGCGTCCGACTGCTCGGTGTCGGGGTCGCGGAACTCACCTCGGCTGCCGCCGCGGCCGCGGTCCCGGTCCAGGGCAGCCTGTTCGCGGCGCCGGCCCACGACGCGGCGGCGGGCGGTCGGCGCGACAAGGTGCTGCGCGCGATGGACGCGATCCGCGATCGGCACGGCGAGGGCGCGGTCCGCCACGGCGGCGAACGCCGGTCGACGAATCCGTGGGGACCGGACTGAGCGCGCTTGGAATGCCGGCTTGGCGGCGCTATCAATCCCGACATGATTCGGGAACTCAAGAACTCGTTCGCCGCGCTCGTCTGCGGCCTCGCCTTCACCGCCTGCGCTTCGAACGATGCGATGGCGACGCCGACCGGCGCCGACATGATGGTCATCAACCAGGGCTGCCCGCTGATGCCCGAGCACGCCGTCGACCCCGACGTCACCGTCGAGTACATGGGCCACAAGGTCGGCTTCTGCTGCGAGAAGTGCGTCGGCAAGTGGGAGGCTTGGACCGAGGAGCAGAAGACGGCGTTCGTCAAGAACTCGATGAAGTAGCCGCCTGCGCGCGGCGGATCACCGCCGCGCGAGCAGATCCCTACCGCCGCGCGAGCAGTTCCACGAAGCGCTCGAACAGATAGAGCGCATCGTGCGGCCCCGGCGCCGCCTCGGGGTGGTACTGCACCGAGAACACCGGCAGTTCCTTGTGCCGCAGCCCCTCGACCGTGCCGTCGTTGAGGTTTTTGTGCGTGATCTCGACGGCGTCGGGCAGCGAGTCCGGGTCGACCGCGTAGCTGTGGTTCTGCGACGTGATCTCGACCTTCTCGGTCAGCAGGTCGATCACCGGCTGGTTGCCGCCGTGGTGGCCGAACTTCATCTTGTAGGTCTTGCCGCCGAACACGTGCGACAGGATCTGGTGGCCGAGGCAGATGCCGAACACGGGCAGCTTTTCGACCAGTCCGCGCGCCGCGGCGATCGCGTACTTCGTGATTGCCGGATCGCCCGGACCGTTGCTCAGGAAGATGCCGTCGGGCCGGTGCTCGAGCGCGGCTTCCGCCGGGGTGTCGGCCGGCACGACCATGACGTCGAGGCCGCACGCGGCCAGCGAGCGCAGGATGTTGCGCTTGGCGCCGAAGTCGTAGGCGACGATGCGCGGGCGTTCGCCGCCGGCAAACGTGTGGGGCGGCGGCGGGCTGAACTCGGACTCGTAGGCCTTGGTCCAGGCCGCCGGTGCCTTGGTCGTGACCGCGAGCACGTGGTCGACGTCGGCGACCCGCGGTGCGCTGCGAACGCGCTCGAGCAGCTCCTCGACGCTGGTGGTCAGATCGCGCGTGATCAGCACGCGCTGCTCGCCGTGGTCGCGGATGCGGCGCGTCAGCATGCGGGTGTCGACGCCCTCGATGCCCGGAACGCCATGCTGCGCGAGGTAGTCCGACAGCTCGGCGCCGGAGCGGAAGTTGCTCGCGCGGTGGCACGCCTCGCGGACGACGAGGCCCGAGAGCCAGAGCTTCGCCGACTCCTCGTCCTCGCTGTTGACGCCGTAGTTGCCGATGTGCGGCTGCGTCAGCAGCACGGTCTGGCCGCGGTACGACGGATCCGTGAGGATCTCCTGGTAGCCCGACATCGAGGTGTTGAACACCAGCTCGCCGATCGAATCGGCGGCGGCGCCGAAGCCCCGGCCGAGGAGGACCGTGCCGTCCTCCAATACGAGGCGCGCTGCCGGGCGCGGCGATCGGGCGCCGCGCGGCGAGGCGGCAGAGCGGCTGGCGGGAACGGTCAAAGGTCGTGGGCGGGCTTGCTGATCGGCTCGGTGGTCGGCGCGGTGGTCGCGCGAGCGACTCTACGGTTCACGAGCGCTGCGAGATAGCCCGCACCGAAGCCGTTGTCAACGTTGACCACCGCCACACCCGCGGCGCACGAATTGAGCATCGCGAGCAGCGCCGCAAGTCCGCCGAACGACGCGCCGTAGCCGACGCTGGTCGGTACCGCGATCACCGGGAAATCGACGAGCCCGGCGAGCACCGACGGCAGCGCGCCCTCCATGCCCGCGACCGCGACCGCGACCTCGGCCCGCCGTATCGCGGCCAGCTTGCTGGTCAGCCGGTGCAGCCCGGCGACGCCGACGTCGTTGTAGCGCTCGACGCGGTTGCCGGCGACCGCGAGCGTTACGGCGGCTTCGTCGGCGACCGGCAGGTCGGCGGTGCCGGCCGCGACCACGGCGACGTGGCCGTGGCGCTCGAGCTCGGGTGGCGCGACCGTGATGCAGCGCGCGCGCTG
>JAGQRB010000864.1 GCA_020425925.1 Planctomycetota bacterium | reverse complement strand
GCTCGCCGAGGCCGAGCTCGCGGTGCGGCAGGACGCCCGCAGCTTCGATGCGCTGGCGTTCGCGCGGCTCCGGAGCGGCGATGTCGCCGGCGCAGAGGATGCGATGCAGCATGCGCTCGCGGTCGGGCTCCGCGAGGCCCGCCTCGAGCTGCACGCCGCGTTGATCGCCGACGCCGCCGGGGCGGACGTCGGCAGTCACCTCGCTGCGGCGCGCGCCGGGCAGGCCGCGCTGTGGCCGAGCGAGCGCCGCGCGCTCGACCGTCTGGCCGCGTCGCGCTGAGCCCCCGGCTTGCTGCCCACCCGCGCCGATTCCGCTGTCGGTGTCGCGGACCGCACGCCGGTCGCGGCGCCGTTTCCGTTCCGTTCGAAACTGCTCTGAAGCACCATGAAAACCATCACGACCCTCGCCGCGTTCGCGGCAACCACCGCGTCCGCGCTCGCCTCGAGCCACATGGACGCGCCGCTCATCACGCTCGACGACCCGGCGAACATCACCGACGTCTACGCCTTCGTCGCCGCCGCGCCGAACAGCGGCAAGTACCTGACGCTCGGCATGTCGGTCTATCCGTTCGAGGAGCCCGGTATCGGGCCCAACGCCTACAACTTCGACTACCGCGTCGCCTACTGCCTCAACATCTGCAAGGGCGCGGACCTCGCGACCGGGCGCAAGTCGCTGACCTACGTCTACCTGTTCGACAAGCGCTACAAGAACAACAACACGATCCTGCAGTCCTACACCGGCGTGGTGCAGAACGTCGACGATGCGGCGCAGAACCTGACGCAGACCTACTCGATCCTCGAGATCGACTGGTCGGCCGGTGCCGTCACGTTCGTCGGCTCCGGCATCGTGCCGCCGAACAACGAGGGCCGCGCGACGCCGCACTACAACCAGTCCGCCGGTGACGGTCCGGCCAAGGACGGGGTCGCGCTCGCCAGCCAGCTCGATCGCTACACCGCGCAGACCGTGACGACGCAGCCGAACGGCATGGTGACGTGGGCGGGTCAGCGCGACGACGGCTTCTACGCCGACATCGGCGCGACCTTCGACCTGCTCGCGCTGCGCAGCCCGGGCGAGGACTCGCAGCAGGGCTTCAACGTGCACTCGATCATGATGCAGATCCCGATGGCGCGGCTCGGCGGCGACATGCAGACGGTCGGCGTCTATGCCACGACGTTCCGTCAGACCGTCGAGCTTCGGTCGGCCGCGATGGCGCCGGTGCAGTTCGGCGAGTACGTGCAGGTCGGGCGCCAGGGCAACCCGCTGTTCTGCGAGGGCTTCGTCGCGATCAAGGACAAGGACGCCTACAACCGGTTGCCGCCGACCAGCGACGCGTCGCGCTTCGCGACCTACGCCAGCACGCCCGAGCTCGCGGCGCTGCTGAACGCGCTGGTGTTCGCGCCGAACCCGATCCCGGGCATCGAGACCGGCCGCTTCGACCTCGAGGGCATCTTCATCCCCGACGTCATCAAGGTCGACCTCTCGACCGCACCGGTGCCGCTCGCCGGCGGTGGTGCCAACCACCCGACCAACCCCGACGACCCGGGCTTCGCATCGACGTCGATCTTCGGCGGCGACCTGATCTTCAGCCCGCTGCAGAACAAGATGATCCCGAGCGGTTGGCCGAACGGACGCCGCTTCGGTGACGACGTCTACGACATCGGCGTCAGCGCGGTCATCAGCGACCTGCGCGTGAACCCGCCGATCATCCGCACCGCCGGCGACAACGTCGACGCCAACGACATCGCCTACAACAAGGTGATGCCCTACGCCGCGACGCCGCACAACGGCCGCGTGCACAGCCACCACTGAGTCGCCTGCACCCGTCGCCGGTGCGGCGGGTGCATCGTCGCCAACGCCCGTCCCCGGAGAACGCCATGTCCTCGACCCTCGTCGCGAGCGCGTTGCTCGCGCTCGGTGCGGCGCTGCCGCTGCCCCACGATCCCGGCCTGAGCTCGGTGCGCGTCGTGCGCGCGGCCGATGCCCTCGTCGTCCACGCCGCGTTCGCGAACGCCGACTTCGCCGCCGCGGTGCCGCTCGACCGCGACCGCGATGGCGCGATCGGCGCCGCCGAGCTCGCCGCCGGCGGCGCGGTGCTCGAACGCGCGGTCCTCGGCGGGTTCCGCCTGCGCGCCGCCAGCGACTGGCGGCCGTTCGACTTCGATGCGGCGATCGCGCCGAATGCCGACGTCGAGCTCACGCTGCGCTTCGGGCCGCCGTCCGGGCCGAGCACGCTGATCGTCGACTTCCTCGGCGAGCTCTCGCGCGGTCACCGTTGCTACGCGGCGGTGCTGGCGGCCGAGGCCGGCGAGATCGTCGTCGATGCGCTGCTCGATCCGGGTGCGCGCGAGTTCGTCGTGCCCGCAGCGACTGCGCCGGTTGCCGGCTTCGGTCAGGCGGCGCGGTTCTTCGCATTCGGCGTCGAACACATCCTGCTGGGGTTCGACCATCTCGCGTTCCTGCTCGCGCTGCTGCTCGCCGGCGTCACGCTACGGCGCGCGGTGGCGACGATCACGGCGTTCACGGTCGCGCATTCGCTGACGTTGGTGGCGGCAGCGACCGGACTGCTCGGGTTGCCGTCGACGTTCGTCGAAGCGACGATCGCCGCGTCGATCGTTTGGGTCGCCGTGCAGAACCTCCGGCCGGCGGCCGGCGGCGGGATGCCGCACCGCTGGCCGCTCGCGTTCGGCTTCGGGCTGGTGCACGGCTTCGGCTTCGCGAGCGTCCTCGCCGATCTCGAGATCGGCGGTGGCTCGGGTCTGCTGCCGCTGCTGACGTTCAATCTCGGCGTCGAACTCGGCCAGCTGCTGTTCGCCGCGGTCGTCGTACCGCTGCTCTGGCTCGGCGCGCGCGCTGGCCGCGGCGCCAGGGTCCGCGTCGCCGGCTCGGTGCTCGTCGGCATCGCCGGTGTCGTCTGGCTCGCCGAGCGGTTGCTCGGCTGAGCTGCCTGCACCGCTGCGTCACTGCAGCTTCTTGTCGGTCGCGATCGTCACGTCGACCTCGACCTCGCGGTCCTTGGCGCCGATGTCGAAGGCGTGCTGTGACTGCTTGATCTCGATCAGCATCTGGAACGGGTTGACCTTCGCGTCCGGACGATGGGCCTGGATCTGGTAGGAACCGGAGCGCAAGCGCCCGGGCAGTCGGAACGTGCCGTCTTCCCCGCTGGTCGCGCTCTCGATCGCCTTCTTCGAGTCGCCGCCGGCGAGCACCTGCACGACGAGACCGGCCGTCGGCCTGCCGTCGATGCTCGCGATGCCGTGAACGACGGCGCCGCGCTCGAGCACGGCGCGGCAGTCCAGCGGCTGGTCGCTGACCGGCAGATTGCGCAGCAGAGCGGGGCAGTAGTCCGGGTGCTCGACGTGCAGCGCGTAGTCGTTCTGGATCAGCTTGCCGAAGTGGAAGTGTCCGGTCGCGTCGGTACGGGTCTCGGCGCCGGTGAAGAGCCCGGCGATGCGCGCCGCCATCATCGGGCCGAACAGCTGCTGCGCCCCGCCTTCGAACTGCAGGTTCGAGTCGGTCCGCACCAGCGCGCCCGTGATCGGCTGCCCGGACGGGTCGAGGATCCGGCCGCCGAGTTCGCCGCCCTGGGCGAGCCTGAGCTCGACGAAGGGGCCACCCTGCTCGGTGATCTCGAACGGCTCGGACAGCGTCAGGCCGTGCGCGGCGGCCGTGACCGCCACCGCGTAGCGGCCCGGCTCGATGTCGCCGATCGTGGCGTAGTCGGGCGAGAAGTCGCTCGGGCGCAGCTCGCGTGCGAACGGCGCCTGGAGCCGCACGCGGTGCGGTGGCCCGTCGGTGTTCCTCAGCACCTGCAGCAGCTCCATGTCGAACTCCTGCACCGGGCCGCCGAAGCGGTCGACGACCCGCAGCGCGAACGCACGTTCGCCGGCCGCGGTGGGGGAT
>JAGQRB010000863.1 GCA_020425925.1 Planctomycetota bacterium | reverse complement strand
CTGCGGCGCGACGGTCGGCGCGATGGCCCGCCGCGGACCGCATCGTTACCCTCTGGGGCGATGCTGAGGGTCCTGCACCTGGTCGGCTGGCTGATCGCGGGCGCTCTCGCCGGCTTCGCGGTGGCGTTCGGCGTGATTGCGCTCTGCAACGAACAGGTCCGCGGGGAGGGCAACCTCGACGTCGCGCTCGGCGTCGCCGGCCTCGCGCTCGGGGCCACTGCAGGGGGCTGGCTCGGCGAGCGGCAGTGGCGGTCCGCCCGTTCCGGGCGCCGGCGCCACGATCGCACGCTCTGGATCGGCGGGTTGCTGCTCGCGCTCGGCATCGCGGTCGCGATCGTCGCGTTCGTCGCCGAGGGGGCGAGCGGTGCGACTGCGCGCCCGGGTCACGCGGTGCCGACCGGGGCCGGGCTGTTGGCCGTCGCGATGATCGCCGTGGTCGCGGCGGCGGTCGGCGGGGCGCTGCTGCTCGCCGGCGCGGTTGGCACCGCGGCCGAACGTGCGGCGACTCGGGCCGATAGCTGACCCGCACGTCGCCGGCGGCGGCAGAACTCGCCCCGCCGCGTCCCGGTCGCTACAACTCATGGCTCATGACCCTCCGTGCCAACACCGCTGCAGATCGCCCGCCCGCGACGCCGGCGCAGTTGCAGGCGATCGACGAGTCGATCGCCGAGCTGCAGAACGAGCCCGGCGCAACGCTGCCGATCCTGCACGCGATCCAGGCCCGGCTCGGCTTCGTGCCGGCCGAGGCGGTCGCGAAGATCGCCGCCGCGCTCAACCTCTCGCGCGCCGACGTGCACGGCGTGCTGACCTACTATCACGATTTCCGTCAGGCACCGCCCGGCCGCCACGTGCTGAAGCTGTGTCGCGCCGAGGCGTGTCAGGCGATGGGCTGCGAACGGCTCGTCGACCGGCTCGCGGCCGAACACGGCGTCGGCATGCGCGAGACCACCGCGGACGGCGGCCTCACGGTCGAGCCGGTCTACTGTCTCGGCAACTGTGCGCTGTCGCCGGCGGCGCTGCTCGACGATCGGCTCATCGGTCGGCTGACCGCGGAGCGGCTCGACGCCCTGGTGCGCGCGACCGGAGGCCGATCGTGAGCGTGCGCGTCTTCGTGCCGCGCGACGCCGCGGCGCGCTCGGTCGGCGCCGACGAGGTCGCACAGGCCATCGCCACGGCCGCCGGCACCGACGCCGCGATCGTGCGCAACGGCTCGCGCGGCATGTTGTGGCTCGAGCCGCTGGTCGAGGTGGAGACCGCGGACGGCCGGGTCGCCTACGGCCCGGTGACGAAGGACGACGTCGCCGGCCTGATGGCAGCCGGGTTGCTGCAGGGCGGCGAGCACGCGTTGCGGCTCGGTCCGACCGGGAGCTTGCCGTTCCTGGCGCAGCAGACCCGCATCACTTTCGAGCGCGTCGGTCTCACCGATCCGCTCGACGCCGAGGCGTTCGAGCAGCACGGTGGGCTCACCGGGCTGCACAAGGCGCTGGCGCTCGCGCCCGGCGCGATCGTCGACGAGGTCGTCGCGTCGGGCCTGCGCGGTCGCGGCGGCGCGGGCTTCCCGGCCGGCATCAAGTGGCGCACCGTGCTCGAGGCCGGTGGCCCGAAGAAGTACGTCGCCGTCAACGCCGACGAAGGCGACTCCGGCACGTTCAGCGATCGGATGATCATGGAGGGTGATCCGTTCCTGCTGCTGACCGGCATGGTGATCGCCGGGCTCGCGGTCGGTGCCGACGAGGGCTGGATCTACCTGCGATCGGAGTACCCCGACGCGCGCGAGGTGCTGACCGCGGCGATCGAGCGCGCGCGCGCGAAGGGCTGGATCGGTGCGAACGTGCTCGGCAGCGGCCGGCGCTTCGAGATCGTGCTGCGGCTCGGGGCCGGCAGCTACGTCTGCGGCGAGGAGACCGCGATGCTCGAGAGCCTCGAGGGCAAGCGCGGCATCGTGCGGCAGAAGCCGCCGCTGCCGGCGCACGAGGGGCTGTGGGGCAAGCCGACCGTGGTCAACAACGTGATGACGCTCGCCGCGGTGCCCTGGATCCTGGCGCACGGCGGTGCCGCCTACGCCGAGCACGGGGTCGGGCGCAGCAAGGGCACCCTGCCGGTGCAGCTCGCCGGCAATGTCAGACACGGCGGTCTCGTCGAGGTGCCGTTCGGCATCACGCTGCGCGCCTTGATCGAGGACTTCGGCGGCGGCACGGCGTCGGGTCGGCCGATCCGCGCGGTGCAGGTCGGCGGTCCGCTCGGCGCCTACCTGCCGCCCCAGAAGCTCGACACCGCGCTCGACTACGAGGCGTTGGCGGCAGCAGGCGGCCTGCTCGGCCACGGTGGCATCGTGGTGTTCGACGACACCGTCGACATGGCGAAGATGGCGCGCTACGCGATGGAGTTCTGCGCGATCGAGTCGTGCGGCAAGTGCACGCCGTGTCGCATAGGCAGCACGCGCGGCGTCGAGGTCATCGATCGCATCGTCGCCGCCGACGGCGCCGAGCGCGAGCGGCAGACCGCGCTGCTGCGCGACCTCTGCACCACGATGAAGGATGCATCGCTGTGCGCGATGGGTGGGCTCACGCCGCTGCCGGTGCTGAGCGCGCTCGAGCACTTCGGCGAGGATTTCGCGCGCTGACGCGGGCTCGGGCGGGCCGAAGGGGCGAACGAAATCCCGCTCACGGCGAAAGGAACCCGGCTGCCGGAGCCTCCATGCCATGGCGCGCTCTGCAGCGTTCGGGCCCCCGGCACCGTGCCGGGCGCCGACGCGAAGGACGTTGCCCGTTCGCCCGTTCACGCTACTCT
>JAGQRB010000862.1 GCA_020425925.1 Planctomycetota bacterium | reverse complement strand
GTCCTGCTCGTCTTCGCCGCTTTTCCAGATGTAGATGTAGGTCGCCATGCTATTCGGCGCTGCTGCGCGCGGGCGCGAACTATTCGCGCCGCGTCGGGTCGAAGAACGTAGCTGTTCGGTGGGCTGCATGCAGCCGTCCGGTTTTGCCCGGGTCGGCCGTCGCAACCTTGCCGGCGCGGCGATCCCGATGCGAACGTGGCTTCGCGCACTCGGTTGACCGACAATCCGCGACATGGCGTCCCGGTCACCGTCATTCTGTGCGCTGCTGCTGCTGGTCTGGCTCGCGGCGTGCACCGAGCCCTACGTCGCGCGACTCGGCGACCTGCCACCGCGCACCGGCGCGGCGCCCGCGCCGCCGCCGCCGCCGCTGCTGCGCGAGTTCCGCGCGGCATGGGTCGCGACCGTCGCGAACATCGACTGGCCCTCGCGCCGCGGTCTGCCGACCGCGCTGGCACGCGCCGAGCTCGACGCGATCGTCGCGCGCGCCGCCGACCTCGGGCTCAACGCGCTGGTGTTCCAGGTCCGCCCGGCCGCCGACGCACTCTACCGCTCGGCGCACGAACCGTGGTCGGAGTGGCTCACCGGCGCGCAGGGCCGACCGCCGGACGAGGACTGGGATCCGCTCGAGCACGCCATCGACGCCTGCCACCGCCGCGGTCTCGAGCTGCACGCGTGGTTCAACCCGTTCCGCGCCGGCCATCCCGACGGCCGCTCACCGCCGGCCGCCAACCACGTGCGCTCGCGGCTGCCGAACGTCTGCGTGAAGTTCGGTGAATACGTCTGGCTCGATCCCGGCGATGCGCGGGCGCAGCAGTGGTCGCAGGACGTGATCCTCGATGTCGTGCGGCGCTACGACGTCGACGGTGTGCACCTCGACGACTACTTCTACCCCTACCCCGAGCGCGGTCTGAAGTTCGACGACGCGCGCACGTTCGAGGCCTACCAGAAGGGCGGCGGCGAGCTCGCACTCGACGACTGGCGGCGTGCGCGGATCGACGACTTCGTGCACGGGCTCTACGACGCGGTGCACCGCGAGAAGGCCTGGGTCGAGGTCGGCATCAGTCCGTTCGGCATCGCGCGACCGGGCGTGCCGCGCGGCATCAAGGCCGGGGTCGATCAATACGCCGACCTCTACGCCGACGTGCCGCGCTGGCTGCGCACCGGCTGGGTCGACTACCTGGCGCCGCAGCTCTACTGGCCGATCGACCAGAAGCCGCAGAGCTTCCCGGTGCTGCTGGCCTACTGGCTCGACGAGAACGTGCGCTTCCGCAACGTCTGGCCCGGTCTCAACACCAACCGTTGCCTCGAGCAGAAGCCGCCGTGCCGCCGCACCGAGCTCACCGACCAGATCGAGCTGATCCGCGGCAAGAACCAGGGCCCGGGCCACATCCACTTCAGCTTCAAGGCGCTGACCCGCGAGCTGCCGCACGGTGCCGGCGCGCTGCGGCGACTCTACGCCGAACCCGCAGTGGCGCCGCCGTCGCCGTGGCTCGGAACCGCCGCACCGCCACCGCCGACCGCGCGCCTCGAACGCCAGAGCCGCGGCGTCGCGGTAGTCTGGCCACCGCAACCGGCGGCGCGATTCATCGCGGTGCAGGTCAGGGATGCGATCGGCTGGCGCACCGCGCGCATCGTCGGGCAGGAGGTCGGGCGGTGTGAGCTGCCGGACGGGTATCGCGAGGTCGCGGTGTCGGCGATCGGCAGGACCGGGGTGCAGAGCGTCGTCGCCCGGCTGTAAGGGTCGAGCGACGCTACAGGAAGCCCTGGATCATCACGTCGTCCTCACAGCCCTCGAACGCGACCTCACGCAGCCGCCAGGCCTCGGCCATGAACGGTTTGCCCTCGCCAGCGACCGGCGTCGGCGCGTCCTTGCCGCCGATGATCTTCGGCGCCACGAACGCGAGCACCTGGTCGACGCAATGCCAGGCGAACAGCTGCGCGACCAGACCGCCGCCGCCCTCGACCAGCACGCGGCGCAGGCCGCGGCGGTAGAGCTCCTTCAGCGCCTGGCCGAGGTGCAGGCGCCGCGGTCCTTCGGCGGTGTGCACGTGGATCACCTGCACGCCGGCGTCCGACAACCGGCCGCTGCGCACCGGGTCGGCATCTT
>JAGQRB010000861.1 GCA_020425925.1 Planctomycetota bacterium | reverse complement strand
CGTCGGCGGCGCCCGCGCCGC
The DNA here is from genome assembly GCA_020425925.1 of Planctomycetota bacterium. Classification (GTDB taxonomy): domain Bacteria; phylum Planctomycetota; class UBA1135; order UBA1135; family UBA2386; genus JAGQRA01. Next base: position 11,113 of record JAGQRB010000861.1, on the reverse strand, counting down.
GATCCTGCCGTGGCTCGAAGTCGACTATCGCGGCGCGTTGGCGTTCTCGGCGGCGCTGCACGACGAGCTCTGGCGCGCGGGCGCCGCACCGGAGGAGGCACTGCGGCGCGCCCGCGTGCGCTGCCACGCAGCCGACCCGGACGCGATCGATCCGTTCCTGTTCCACCTGGTCGGACTCGGCGAGACCGCGCTCGCGGCGCCGTCACCGCCGCGCGGCTCCGCGTCGATCGGGAGCTGGCTCGCGGCCGGTCTCGCGATCGCTGCGGTGGGCACGGCTGCGGCCCTGGCATTCGGGGTCCGCCGCCGGCAGCGTCGGCCCGAGACCGGCACCGCGTGATCAGTCCGGCGGCGGCGTGATCGACTGGTTGTTGCCCTTGTTGCCGCTGATGTCACCGTCGCCTTCCCCCGGATCGAACGGCGCGGCGCGCTGCTGGGCGACCTCGGTACGCAGCACCGCCGCGTAGGTGCTGTTCGGCGTGTAGTAGGTCAGGCGCGACGGGAACGCCGCCGTGATCGAGCCGCCGACATCGCAGACGATCGAGACGTGCAGCTGCAACACGTAGTCTCCGGGCGTCAGCCCGCTGCCGTCGTAGGCGATCGCGACCTGTTGTGTCGCGACGGTCGGCGAGAACAGGGCCGGGACCCGCTGGTCGATGCGGCGTGTGCTGAGGGTCGGATCGCTCGAGTTCGGCTGCGCCCAGCCCTCGACGCGGATCATCAGCGTGCCGGGTTGCAGGCCGACCATAGCGTTCCAGTCGCCGGGTCGTCCGACCGACAGCTCGAGGGTGCCCGGCGGCAGCGCTTCGGAATCCGTGTCGATCAGCGGGTGGCGATCGGCCACGACGTTCGCGAGCGCGGTGTAGATCTGCGCGTGGGCGTTCTGGAACGCCAGCACGTCGGTGTCGCCGTCGCCGTCGATGTCGCCGGCGAGGGTGAAGTCGATGCCGGCGTCGGCGACGCCGGATGGCAGCGGCAGCGGCAGCTGGTTGGGCGCACCGGTGGCGGCGAACGGCGTCGCCGCGTTGGTCCGCCGCAGCACGAACAGCTCCGAGGTATCCGAGCGCGACAGCAGCACGTCGACGAGACCGTCCCCGTCGACGTCGGCGGCGGTCTGGTGGTTGGCGGGCACGCCGCCGAGCGGGATCGAGAACGGTCCGGCGTCGGCGTTGAACGCGACCGCGCGGTAGTCCGTGGCCTCGTCGGAGTAGCCGTAGAGCACGACGAGGTCGCGTTCGAGCGGGGCGCCGGCCGTGGCACCGGGGACGACCACCGCACTGCGCTCGAACGAGCCGCCGGTGCCGGCCCCGAGATCGGCGACGACGACGTCGACCGGCACGCCGGCCCAGTCGGTGATCAGCACGAACGGATCGATCCAGAGCATCAGCTCGCGTTCGCCGTTGCCGTCGTAGTCGATCGACTGCAGGTCGGTCGGCGCACCGGCGACCCAGAACGGGGCGGCCGGCACGAACGCGCTGCCGTTCCAGGTAGAGCGCAGGATGTAGGAGCCGCTGGCGTCGAGACCGAGCACGGTCGGATCACCGTTCTGCGAGCGCACCACCCAGACGCGCTGTGCGGTCTGCCAGGCGCTGTCGGTGTCGGTCGCGACCGGTGTGAGGCTCTGCCCGGTCGCCGCCCAGTGCAGCTCGAGCCCGGCCGCGGAGAGCACGAGCACACCATCGCGCCCGCCGGGTGCCACGCCGGGCAGCGTCGCGATATCGCGCGCCGGCTGCGAGCCGACCGGATAGGCGCCGTTGAAGCGGTGGGTGTTGGGCTGGTAGACCGCGGCGCGATCGCCGTCGGCGTCGCGCAGCACGACGAGGTCGGGCAGGTCGTCCTGGCCGAAGCGGCCGGCCACCGCCCGGACGAACTGTGCGGGAGTCGCGGTGCTCTCCGGCCATGGACTGAAGAAGGTGCTCTCGGTCGCGATCGCGCCCTGGGCGCCGAGTCCGGCGGCGAGGCTGACGAGCGCGAGGCCGGCGGCCGCGGTGCGTGGGAAGGGGATTCTCATGACGAGTCTCTGGGATGTCGGAAGAAGGCGAAACCAGCGCGGCTGGTCAGGGGCGATCCCCGCGGGCCCGCTCGAGAGTTTCGAAACCGTGGGGCGCGGCGCCGGTTTTCGGCGGGGAAACCCGGAATCACGGCAACGCTGCGATCCCTGGCCAGCTAGCGCCAGCGGTCGGGTCGGTCACGCGCGGTCGCGGCGGCCGGAGATCGGCGGATCCGGCCGTGCGGGCGGTGCAACCAGGGCCGCGGGACCGGCGCGACGGCCCGCTCGGGCCGGGAGTTTTTCTTGCAGCGATCGGTATACTGCTTCGTCCATTTCGCCGCCCGAATGCCCGGGTCGCCTCGGGACCATTGAGATCGATGATGAACCGTCACCTACCGCTCGCGTCCGTCGCCGTCGCCGCCATCGCCGCGTTCCTGCCGGCCCAGAGCGGTGGCGCCACCCCGCCGGCTCCCGCGGCTCCGGCCAAGACCCAGGGACCGCCGGACTCGGCGCAGAGCCCGCAGCCGCAGGCGCCAGTGGCGCCGCGCGGGGCCCCGGAGCTGCCGCCGAACTCGTGGTTCCCGGTCACCGAGATCGATCTCGGGACCTTCTTCGGCTCGCAGGAGGCGGTCGGCACGTTCAAGTTCGAGAACCCGCACGAGCAGGAGATCGTCTGGCGCGGCCTGCAGGGCAGCTGCACCTGCTCGAAGGCGATCATCCGCGTCGGCGATCGCACCTACGAACTCAGCAGCAAGCCGAAGCCGAACGTGCTCGAGCGCATCAACAAGACCGGTGACGGTCCGGAGCGCGAGGTCGTGCGGCAGATCGCGATCGGCCCGCACGAGAAGGGTGAGGTCGAGGTCCACCTCGAGATCCCGAACGTTCCCGGCCCGCGTCAGGCCCACCTCGACGTGCACACCACCGACGACAGCCTGTCGCAGTTCAAGCTGCGCTGGCACGCGCAGTCGGCCAAGCTGTTCGTGATCTCGCCCAGCGAGGTCAACCTCAACAAGATGACCTGGAACGAGGAGCGCGAGTTCAACGTCACGGTCACCTCGCCGCTGCACCCCGACTTCAACATCACCGGCCTCGAGCCGCCGGGTGACGCGTTCGACGTCAAGTACGAGAAGAAGGTCGAGAACGGCCACGCCACCTGGACGATCGCCGGCAAGTACGGCCCGGTCGGCACCGACGTCGGCGGCGGCGGCGTGCTGAAGTTCAACACCGACGTGCGCGGCAGCACGCCGTTCTCGGTGCGCGTGATGGCGATCGTGCAGGGCCCGCTCGAGGTCAAGCCCGGCGGCTTCGTGCCGCTCGGCATGATCCGGCGCGGCACCGAGATGAAGAAGGAAGTCATCTTCGAGCCGAACGACGGCATGAAGATCGAGGCCGAGAAGCTGACGCTCGAGAAGCTCACGATCGCCGAGGAGTTCGTGCACGTGAACACGCACAACGACGGCAACAAGCTCGTCGTCGAGATCTCCGTCGACGAGAAGGCGCCCGCCGGGCTCCTCAAGGGCGACCTCGTCGTCGACCTGAACCACCCGGTCGTGAAGCAGAAGCGCATCATGTTCAACGGCTTCGTGCGCTAGACACGGCGCCGTCGCCGTTGGCGGACGCATGACCGGCACCGCTGGCTTCTCGATCGGTCGGATCGTGCTGTTCGCGAAGGACCTCGCGTCGAATCGGCGCTGGCGCGGCTGACGACGGTGGAGCGTGGCATGGACGAGGACTTGTTCTGGCAGCTGATCGCGCAGCTCGACTGGGCGAAGCTCGGCGACGACGAGGCGGTCTGTGCGCCCGTGGTGGTGGCGCTCGCGGCGCGGCCGGAGGCGGCGATTCACGGCTTCGAGGAGATCCTGGCGCAGAAGCTGTTCGCGCTCGACACCGAAGCGCACGCGCGCCAGACCGGCGAGAACGCCTACGTCGGACCCGAGGAGTACTTCTCGGTCGATGCGTTCCTCTACGCGCGGTGCTGCGTGGTGGCGAACGGGCAGGAGTTCTACGAGCGGGTCCGGCGCGATCCGACGCAGATGCCCGCGGACGTGGACTTCGAGGCGCTCCTCGGGATCGCCGGCGCAGCGTTCGAGGCGCGGACCGGCGGGGAGCTCGAGTTCACCCCGAGCGTGAGCTACGAGACCTTCGCCAACGCGGCGGGCTGGCCGCGGTGAGACCTGCAGCGCGGCGCGCGTCGTCGGCGACGCGGCGGGCTGCATCGCCTCCCGGCCGCGACGGCAGTGAACCGAATCCGGGCTTCGGGTAGAGTCCTGGCCGCATGCGCAACCGTCACGAAGAGCTCCAAAGCGCTACCCTGGTGCCGTCGCCGCCGGCCGGGCCTTCGGTCGGGGGGCGCACGATGCGCACCGGCAACGCTCGTTGGGGCCGACTCGCGCTCGCCGCGGCGATCGCGCTGGCGGTGGGATTCGCCGGCGCCTGCGCCTGCAGCAACCGCCATCGCGAGGTGTCCGCCACCGAGTTCCTCACGCTCGCCGGTCAACCGCTCGGCAGCGCGTTCGACACCAACCTCGTCGGCGTGGCCCGGGGCCGCGTCTATCTCAGCGTCTGGTCGGCGATGCCGTCGTCGTTCGGTGGCGGCGAGGACATCGTGAGCTGTCGACTCGACGATCTGCCGGCGGCGCTCGGCGCGCGCCTGCGCGCCGGCGAGGACCCGTGGTCCGACACTGCTCCGACCGATCGCGGACGGTGACCACGCCGCGATGACCGATCGGCGGCCGCGACCGCGGTTCGAGCTCGACCACGTCTTCGTCTGCGCGCCGGACGAGGCGATCGCGGTGCGCGCGCTCACCGAGCGCGGACTGCCGATCGATCGGCGGCGCGAGCATCCCGGCCAGGGCACGGCGAACGTCTGCGTCGAGTTCGCCAACGCCTACCTCGAGCTGCTGTTCGTCCGCGAGGCCGCGGCGTTCGGCGCGGCGCTCGTCGCGCCACTCGCGTTGCGGGAACGTCTCGACTGGCGCCGCACCGCCGCTTCGCCGTTCGGCATCGCGCTGCGGCCGGCGAGCCCGGACGACTCGCTCGCGGCGGCCGGGGTCGAGAGCTGGCGCTACGCGGCACCGTTCATGCCGCCCGGGGTGACGCTGTCGCTCCTGCCCCCGCCCGACAGCCCGGCCGAACCGATGCTGTTCGTCGTGCCGCACCGCGGAACACCGACGTCCGGTTCGGCGTCGATTCCGGCGCCGGCGGCCCTCGGTGCGGCGAGCGCGCGACTCGCCCGCATCGGATTGGCGGGGCCGGGCAGTGCGGGTGCCGTCGAGCGCATCGTCGCGCTCGCCGGCCCGGTCGCGCGCCAGTTGGGCGTCGCGGCGGCGGGTGGGGCCGAACTCCGGCTCGAGCTCGCACCCGGCGCGGTCGGTGGCGGCGACCTCCCGCACTACGACCTTCGACCGACCCTGCCGCTCGTGCTCGGCGGCTAGCCCTCGGCCGCAAATCGGCGCGGGCGCCGGTCTGACCGAGCTGGTATCTTCCGGAACGACTCGTCCGCTGCCGATAGGGCGTCCCGGCGAGCCAGCAGCGACCATGGGCCGACACGACCTGCCAAGCGCGTACACCGACGAAGAACTGCGCGCCTTCATGAAGGCGATCCTCGCCGACGTGCACGCGCTCGAACGCATGCTGCACGAGGAACGCTTCGAGACCGGCGTGCGGCGGATCGGCGCCGAACAGGAGATGTTCCTGATCGACCGATCGGGCCGGGTCTGGTGCGGCGCCGAGAAGATGTTCACGGCGTTGAATCACCCGCAGTTCACCTACGAGCTCGCGCAGTTCAACCTCGAGTGCAACCTGACGCCGCTGCCGTTCGGCGGCAACTGCCTGTCGCAGCTCGAGAACGAGACCCGCGAGCTGCTGCACAAGGCGCGCGCCCAGGCCGAGGAGCTCGGCGGCCAGATCGTCATCACCGGCATCCTGCCGACGCTGCGCCGGTCCGATCTGACGCTGGCATCGATGGTGCAGAACCCGCGCTACCTCGCGCTCAACAACGCGATGGCGCAGCTGCGCGGCGGCGAGTTCAACTTCCGCATCAAGGGCGTCGACGAGTTCGAGATGCAGCATGACAACGTCATGCTCGAGTCGTGCAACACCAGCTTCCAGATCCACTTCCAGGTCGGTCCGCGCGAGTTCGCCAAGCTCTACAACGTCGCGCAGGCGATCACCGCGCCGGTGCTCGCTTGCGCCGTCAACTCGCCGCTGCTGCTCGGCCGGCGGCTCTGGCGTGAGACCCGCGTCGCGTTGTTCCAGCAGTCGGTCGACTCGCGCTCGGCGGCGCACCAGATGCGCGGTCGGCGTCCGCGCGTGAGCTTCGGCGACGCCTGGATGCGCGAGTCGGTGCTCGAGATCTTCCGCGAGGACATCGCCCGCTTCCGGGTCGTGCTCGCCGCCGAACAGGACGAGAACCCCGACGCCGTGCTCGATCGCGGTGAGGTGCCGAAGCTGACCGCGCTGCGCCTGCACAACGGCACGGTCTACCGCTGGAACCGGCCGTGCTACGGCATCGCCAACGGCAAGCCGCACCTGCGCATCGAGGCGCGCGCGTTCCCGGCCGGTCCGACCGTGGTCGACGAGGTCGCCAACGCGGCGTTCTTCTTCGGGTTGATGTCGGCGGTCTCGCACGAGTTCGAGGACGTCAGCAAGGTCATGCAGTTCGACGACGCGGCCGGCAACTTCGTCGCCGCCGCACGGCTCGGCATGCAGGCCAACCTGACCTGGTTCCACGGCAAGGAGTACGGCGCGCAGGAGTTGATCGAGGACGTGCTGCTGCCGCAGGCCCGCGCCGGCCTCGAGCACCACAAGCTCGATGCCGCCGACATCGACCGCTATCTCGGCGTGATCGCCGAGCGGGTCCGCCGCGGCCGATCGGGCGCGCGGTGGATGCTCGATTCGCTGTCGGCGATGGGCGAGAAGGGTACCAAGGACCAGCGCATGCACGCGCTGGTGCGCGCGCTGGTCTCGCGGCAGCAGAAGGGCGATCCGGTGCACACCTGGGAGCTCGCCGACACCGGCGAGTTCGACGGTTGGAAGGAGAGCTACCTGCACGTCGGCCAGTTCATGACGACCGACCTGTTCACGGTACACCCCGAGGACGTGGTCGACCTCGCCGCCAGCCTGATGGACTGGCGTCACATCCGCCACGTGCCGGTCGAGGACAACGAGGGCCGGCTGGTCGGCCTGGTGTCGCACCGCTCGCTGCTGCGTCTCGTGGGGCAGGGCATGCGGCGCGCCGACCGCGCGCCGGTCGCGGTCAAGGACATCATGCGGCGCGAGCCGATCACGGTGATGTCGAATACGCCGACGCTGCAGGCGATCGAGCTGATGCGTCGCCACCGCGTCGGCAGCCTGCCGGTCGTCGAGGAAGGCAACCGCCTGGTCGGCATCATCACCGAGCGCGACCTGATCCGCGTCGCGGCGATGCTGTTCGAGAAGCACCTGCGCGAGGCGACCGCCGAATGAGCGATGCGGTGCTCGAGCGGGCCGTGACGGGGCGCGAACTCGGCGCCTGGGATTGCGGTCGCGCCGGACCGACGTTGCTGCTGCTCGGCGGCATGCACGGCAACGAGCCGGCCGGCGTGGTCGCGGCGCAGAACCTGCTCGCGCGGCTCGCCGCCGACGGCGTGCAGATCGCCGGGCGGGTGGTGGCGCTGGCGGGCAACGTCGCCGCGCTGGCCCGGAACTGCCGCTACGTCGACCGCGATCTCAACCGCGGCTGGAGCGCCGCCGCGATCGCTCTGCTGCGCGAACGCGCGACCCGCGGCGGCGAGCTCGATCTGCTGGTCGAGGACCGCGAGCAGCTCGAGCTGCTGCGGCGCTTCGAGCAGCTGCTGGCGACGCGCAACGGGCCGCTCGTGGTGCTCGATCTGCACACCAGCTCGGCCGACGGCGCACCCTTCCTCTGCCTCGCCGACACGATCGACAACCGCCGGCTCGGACTCGCGACCGGGGTGCCGCTGATCCTCGGCATCGAGGAGACCATCGACGGCGCTTCGCTCGAGTGGTTCGCCGACCGCGGGCTCATGGGCCTCGCGATCGAAGGCGGTCAGCACGACGATCCGGCGTCACCGCAGAAGCACGAGGGTGCGATCTGGCGCGCGATGGACCATCTCGACATGCTCGCGCCGGCGCGCGCTGCCGATCCGGGGTTCGACATCTCGGATCGGACCGCGGTGCTCGATGGGGCCGTCGGCAACACCCCGCCGATCGTCGAGATCGTCGAGCGGCGCGCGATCTCGCCGGCCGACGACTTCCGCATGGAGCCGGGCTTCGTGAACTTCCAGACCGTGCGGCGGGGGGATCTCTTGGCCCACGACCGCGACGGCGAGATCCGTGCGCCGCGCGATGCGCTCGTGCTGCTGCCGCTCTACCAGGCGCTCGGCGAGGACGGCTTCTTCCTGGGGCGGACCGTGCGCACGTTCTGGTTGCACCTCGCGACCATGGTCCGCGCGCTGCGACTCGACGCGCTGGTGCGGTTCCTGCCGGGCGTGAGGTGTACGCCGGCGGAGGCCAACACGATCTGTGTCGATCCGAAGGTCGCGCGCTGGTTCGTCACCGAGATCTTCCACCTGCTCGGATTCAGGAAGCGCCGCATGCGAGGTGGACTGCTGACGTTCACTCGCCGGTTGTCGCTGCCCGAGAACGCGCGGCGGCGACGTTCGTAGCGCCGCGCGCGCCGTCAATCGTGCCGTAGCCCGTACCAGTCGGCGTCCTCGACGTCGGGCGCCAGGTCGGGCGGCAGCAGCAGCGTGCGCGCCGACCAGATCTCGGTGAAGACGCGGTAGCGCAGCGCGGTCTCGTCGAGGTAGGCGACGCCGTCGCTGCCGCCGGTGCCGATCCGGCGACCGATCACGCGCTCGACCATGCGCGCGTGGCGCTGGCGGAAGATCAGCATCGCCTGTTCGCACTCGACGAGCGTGTCGATGACCTGGCCGGGCCAGCTCAGCAGCGGCAGTCGGCGGTTGCTGTCGACGAACAGGATCGCCGCGCGCAGGCGCCGCACGAACGCGCGCCGCTTCGGGTCCTCGACGTCCTCGGCGCGCATGTGGCGCTGGGCGGCGGCGAGCTGTGCGCCGTAGCGCCGGCGCAGCGCCTCCTCGTCGCCCGCACCCTGGACCTGCATCGCGACGGCGTGCTCGATGGCGCGGTCGTGGAGCGTCGCGTGCCCGCTGAGATAGCGCTCGACGAAGCGCTCGACGACCGCGGCATCGTTCGGATCGTCCGGCTGACTGCCGTCGATCGGCGTGCGGTGCAGCCAGGTATCGACCGCCTGCTTGAGCGTCGGCAGGTCGCGCTGCCGGGCTCGCACCTGCAGCAACGCCGTCGAGTCGCTGCCGTCGGCGTTGCGCAGCGCATCGAAGTAGCTGGTTTCGTTGCCGAGCGGCAGCCGCTGGTCGTCGGCGAGCCCGAGCAGGATCTCGATCTCGCGCATCTGCGCCGACTGGAATCCGCTCGCCGGATGCAGCTTGTCCCGGAACGTCAGGTAGTCCTGCGTGCTCATGGTCTCCATGAGCCGGAAGTTCTGGGTCGCGAGCTCGAAGCAGATCGTGACGCGCCGCAGGCGCTGGACCGCGGCCGCGACCGCGTCGTCGGAGACGTGCTGGGGCGCGAACAGGTCGCGCGCCGCGGCGAGCTCGCGCAGCACGACCTTGAACCAGAGCTCGTCGATCTGGTGGATGACGATGAACCGGACCTCGTCGTCGCCGAGGTCGCGGTCGCTCTTCGCCGTCCCCTGCTGCAGGCCGAGCAGCTGCTCGACGCGGATGTAGTTCCAGTAGGCGGTCGGCAGCGGTCGGGTCATGCAGGATCGGCTCGGCAGGATCGGCGGGATGCCGGCCCGGAGCCGGCTACCGCGACGGCAGGTCGAAGTCGAGCTGCAGGCGGTCCTGGCCGGCGCGGAGGTCGATGATCTTCTCCGTCTCGCGCATGTCGAGCAAGATGTTGAAGGGGTTGTTGTCGCCGGCGCCGCGCGCGGCGTAGACCTTGTAGCGACCGGGCGGCACGCGCTTGAGCAGCTTGTAGTGGCCGTCGTTGTCGCTGATGACCGACGCCGAGAACATCTGCGCCATCACCGAGACGCCATCGCGTCCCTGGCCCTGGGCCTGCTGGGTCATCGCCTGCTGATCCTCGGGCGGGACCGACACCGTGACCTTGATCTGGCCGGCGGCCTGGCCGGTGATCGTGGTGTAGCCCTCGAGGATCGTGCCGCGCGACAGCTGGATCGTGCCGACGTCGACGATCTCACCTTCCTTGGCGAGCGTGATGTCGAGGTGGCGGCCTTCGCAGAAGTCGGGGTGGCCGACGCGCACCATGTAGTCCGCGAACGCGAGCTTGTCGAAGCGGAAGCTGCCGTTCTTCTCGGTGCGCTTCTGCTGCTTGGTGTGGCGCTCCGGGATCATCGACTTGAACAGCTCGAAGATGCCGCCGTCGCCCTGGAAGGCGTTGTTCATGTCGGTGCTGACCAACGCGCCCGCGACCGGCTGGCCGGCATCGTCGACGACGCGGCCGATGATCGCCGCGCCGAGCGTGAGCTGGGCGTTGACCTCGACGGGGTCACCGCCCTCGCGCACCGTGAACGGCTCCGACAGCGACTTCGCGTGCAGTCGGTCCTCGATCTGGAAGACGAACTCGCCGGCGGGGATGCCGCGGATCGCCGCCCACCTGCCGCCGAGACTGCTCGGGTAGTCCGCCGGCGTGATGCTGCGGTCGCGGAACTCCGGCACGTTGCCGATGCCGAGCGGGTTGTTCGGGAAGTAGCGCTTCAGGCTGACGCGGTAGGCCTTGATCTCCTCGCCGCGCGAGCCGACGACGTGCAGCTTGACCCAGGGCCGCTCGACCATCACGACCTTGACCTCGAGATCGCCGGTCAGCACCGGCGGGGTCTTGGCCTCGGCGTGCGAGCTGTTCATCGCGGTCAGCGTGTAGGGGCCTTCGCGCAGGCTCGGGAACTCGAAGACGCCGTCGGCGCCGGTCGTCGCGGTCTCGGTCTGCGGCGTCTTCTGGCTCAGGCCCTGGGCCGTGACCTTGACGTTGCCGAGCGGCTCGCCGCTCGGATCGACGACGACACCGGCGATCGGCTGCCCCTTCGAGATCTCGAGCAGCACGTCGTTGATCTCCTTGACG
>JAGQRB010000860.1 GCA_020425925.1 Planctomycetota bacterium | reverse complement strand
TGCGAGCGTCGTCATCACCTCGTGCACCGGGCCGTCGGGCGGCGCCGCGGCGTCGGCGCGCAACGCGATGCCGGCGCGCGCCAACAGGTCCCGCAGCGAGCGCTCGAACCAGACCGCCGGGTCGGCGACCGCGGTCTGGATGCGGACCGGCGCCGAGCTGCGCGAGAGATCACCCCGCACCAGCACGTGGTCGTCGCGATCGATCGCACCGCAGGTCGAGACTCCGCGCCGCGCCACCAGCTCGATGTCACCGCGCAGCGGCGGCCCGACCAACGGACCGTCGAACCGCACGAGCGCGCGGTCGCGCCGCCCGGCCGGATCGATGCGCAGCGCGAAGGTGCCCTGGTCGAGCACGAATGCTCCGGTCGGGGCGCAATAGTAGGTGTGCAGCTGGTTCTGCGGCCAGGACGCCGGCCGCGCCGCGCCGGTGAACGAACCCGGATCGAGCCGGATCCCGCGCAGCGCCACGACGCCGCGACGCTGCAACTCCGCGACGACCTCGCCGAACGCCGCGGCGGGTGCGTGCACGGTGTGCGTGATCCAGTTCGGATCGCCGCTGGCGCGGACCACCAGCAGGCCTTCGGCGAGCTCGAAGCGGGTCACGAACCGGTGCTCCGAACCGAGGCCGCGCAGCACCGCGGCCGCGGTCAGCACCTTCATGTTGCTCGCCGGTGCGAACAGCTCCGCGGCCGCGTGCTCGAACGCGACCTCGCCGCGTTCGTCGAGCACGCAGACCCCGGTCGAAGCACCGAGCTCCACCGCCGCCGCGACGGCACGCCCGATCGAACTGCCGGCCGTGAACCCGGCGCGGGCCTGAGCCGGCGACGACGCGGCGGACGCGAGCGCGAACGCGAGGCCGAGACCGCCGACCGGAAACCACCCTGACGACACCCACCGCATGACGGTTTGTTATCCGATGCGGCGCCCCGGTTCGATACCGTTCCGCGATGCTCGCCATCGCGCTCTCCGTGATCTCCGTGGTCGGCCCCCAGGATCCGCCGCCGCAGCTGCACGCCCTGATCGTCAGCGGCGCCAACAACCACGACTGGCAGTGGACCTCGCCGGAGATCGGCCGCGCGCTGACCGAGACCGGTCGCTTCGACGTCGCCTTGACGAACGAACCCGGGACCGCGCTGGTCGAGGCCCCGGCGATGCACCAACGCGGCGAACTCGACGTCATCGTGCTCGACTACAACCGCAAGGAGCGCTGGCCCGAGGCCGCCGAGCGCGGCTTCCTCGCCGCCGTCGAAGCCGGCTGCGGCGTCGCCGTGCTGCATGCCGCCAACAACGCGTTCCCGGGTTGGCAGGACTACGAGAAGCTCGTCGGGCTGCTCTGGCGCGACGGCACCGGCCACGGCCGCTACCACCCGTTCGACGTCCACGTCGTCGACCACGACCATCCGATCACCCTCGGGATGGCCGACATGCACATGCATCCCGACGAGCTCTACCACCGCCTGGTGCACACCGACGGCTCGTCGTACAGCGTGCTGATGGCCGCCTACAGCGACCCGAAGACGGGCGGCACCGGCCGTTTCGAGCCGATGGCGACGGTCGCGTCCTGGGGCATGGGCCGCGTGTTCCACACCCCGCTCGGCCACGTCTGGAAGGGCGTCGCGGAGTCGCGCGCGACCTGGGCCGACCCGCAGCTGCGCCGCTTCGTCGCGCGCGGTGTCGAGTGGGCGGCGACCGGCGCGGTCACGCTCGCGCCGACCCCGCTCAACACGCTGACCGCCAGCGAGCAGAAGGACGGCTTCGAGCTGCTGTTCGACGGCCGCAGGATCGAGCACTGGCGCGCCTACCGTAGCGACGGCCCGCCGGCGCAGGGCTGGGTGGTGCGGGACGCCGCGATCGTGCACGAGGCCGGCGGCGGTGGCGGCGATCTCGTCACGGTCGACGAGTACGGTGACTTCGACTTCCGCTTCTCGTTCCGCGTCGCGCCACGCGCCAACAGCGGCGTGATCTGGCACGTGCTCGAGACCGAACCGCAGACCTACATGACCGGCCCCGAGTACCAGGTCTTCGACGACGTCGGCGCCCGCCCGCAGGCGAAGCACTCGGTCGGCGCGCTCTACGACCTCGTGGTGCCCGGCGACAAGGAGATCCGGCCGGCGGGTGCCTGGAACGAGGGTCGCATCGTGATCCGCGACGGTCGCGTGCAGCACTGGCTCAACGGCAAGCAGCTGCTCGACGTGCCGTGCCGCGGCCCGGAGTGGGACGCGATGGTCGCAGGCAGCAAGTTCAAGGACTGGCCGTTCGGCAAGTCGGCGACCGGCCGGCTGGCGCTGCAGGATCACGGCGACGAGGTCGCCTACCGCGATCTGCGCATCAAGCGGCTGTAGGGCCCGGCGCGCGGGTCAGCGCCGCTGGGTCTTGTCCTGGACCTTCAGCACGCGCACCTCGGGGTCGATCACGAACTTGGCCTCGCCGACCGCCAGCACGCCGCGATTGGCCGGCATCGACACGCGAACCTCTTCGCCGCCCACCAGCACCGGCACCGGCACTTCGAAGCGCAGCTCGCCCGGTGTCACCCAGCGGAGCCGCAGCTCGTCGCCGACGATCTCGCTGGTGAGCCGCGGCAATGCCGCCTGCCGGACGTAGGCCTCGAAGAACCACGCCAGGTCCTCGCCCGCGACCGCGCTGACGAGCCGCACGAACTCGTCGGTGTCGACCAGCCGCACCTGCGAACCGTCGGTCGCGCGCTCGAGCGCCGGGGTCGGGTAGCAGAAGCGGTGCAGGCAGGCGAAGAACGGCTCGTCGCCGAGCTGCCAGCGCAGCGTGTGCAGCACGAGGGCACCCTTCTGGTAGATGTCGCTGCCGCCGCCGCCGGCGAAGTAGATCTCGGCGGTGGTCTTCGAGTCGCGCGGCGCGATCGGAGCACGGTTCAGCGTGCGGGCCTTGCGGATCTCGTCGTCGTAGGCCTTCTGGCCAAAGCGACGCTCGCGGTAGAGCGCCTGCATGTAGGTCGCGAAGCCCTCGTGCAGCCACATGTCCCGCCAGTCGCGGCAGGTGACCAGGTTGCCCCACCATTCGTGCGCCAGCTCGTGGACGTGCAGCCAGTCGTACTGTTCGTCGCGGAAGCGGTTGCCGTAGGCCAGGATCGTCTCGTGCTCCATGCCGAGGAACGGCGTCTCGGCGATGCCGTACTTCGCGGCGCGGAACGGGTAGGGCCCGAGGATCTGCTCGAACACCCGCACATGGTCGAGGAACTGCGGCATGCACCGCTTCGCATGATCGACGCTCGCGGGCAGCACGAAGAAGCGCACCGGCATCTCGGTGCCGTCGCTGCAGCGGAACGTGTCCGTCAGCTCGACGTAGGGCGCGATCGCGAGCGCGATGGCGTAGTTGCTGAACGGTTGGTCGAGGCGCCAATGGAACGTCGTCCGACCGTTGGCGGTGACGGGCGCTTCGGGCTCGGTGCCGTTGCTCGCGACGACGAGGCCGACGGGCACGGTGACGTGGAGGTCGATGCCGTCCGGTTTGTCCGACGGGTGGTCCTTGCAGGGCCACCACAGATCGGCGCCTTCGCCCTGGCAGCTGGTCGCGATCCAGGGTTTGCCGTCGGCGGTCTCCGACCAGGTGAACCCGCCCCGCCACGGCGGATTGATCGCGACGTGCGGCTTGCCGCCGTAGGCCACCGCGACCTCGATGACGCGTTCGGCGGGCAGCGCCGCCACCGGCTCGAGCCAGATCCGGCCGTCGGTGTGGGCGAACGGCAGCGGACTGCCGTCGAGCTGCACCGATCGCACGGTCAGCGCCGGATCCAGGTCGAGCGCGATCCGCGCCGCCGCGGCGGTGGTGCGGGCGCGCATCGTCAGCACGCCTTCGATCGCTTTCTCCACCGGATCGACCGTCAGCACGAGGTCGTAGTGGAGAACGTCGTAGCAAGCTTCCTCGGCGATCAGCTCGCCACCGGAAACATTGCCGCGTTGACCCGCCGCCCGGACCGCGAACAGCGGCAGCGCGAGCAGAACGGCGGCAACGGTCGGGGCCGAAGTGCGCATCGTGCCCGTGAGAGTAGCGCGGATCGCAGCCGCCAGAACGCCTGAAGGCCAGCTGACAACGGCGTTTCTCGCTTGCGACGTCGCCGGCGCACGACTAGTTTGCGGCCCGTTCAAGGGCGCGCGAGCTGCCGGGGGCAGCGACTGCGCTCGACCAAACCCAAGGTTTCAGAGAACATGCGCAAGCTCCTCGCTTCGATCGCGGTCACCACGGCCGCCGTTATGATGACCTCGTGCTCGGCCGGCCCGCACCAGCTGAAGCGCACCGTCGACGACTGGGATCACAAGATGTACGTCAACAACCCGTGGTTGAACGGCGTGCTCTGGTTCGTCCCGGTGTTCCCGCTCTGCCACTTCGGCGCGAGCATCGGCGACTTCCTGGTCACGGACGCCTACTTCTTCTGGTTCCAGGACGCCTGGGACATGAAGGGCACCGGCTTCAAGCACGCCGACGTGATGGCCACCGATGGCCAGGTCGGCAGCCTGATGGGCGACGGCAGCTTCCTCAAGGTGATGAAGTAGCCCGCGCATCGCGCGACGACATTCGACTCTCTCTCGCTCGAAACGCCGCAGCAGGTCCAGGCCTGCTGCGGCGTTTTTCGTGATCGATCGTCCGCGGCTCAGTGCCGGCCGGGTTCGCCGCCTTCGTTCCCGACCGGTCCGCGGGTCCACTCGACCAGCTCGAACGCGGTCCCGCCGATCAACTGGCGCACCTCGAGGCCGACCGACGGCGCATACCAGACCAGCGATGTCTGGTCGAAGAACTGCTCGCCCTCGACCATCGCGCGTTCGATCCGCGCGATGCGCAGCGTATCGAACGTCCCCGCCGGCACGGTGATCCGCTCGGCGGCCTCGACGCGGTAGCGCACCTCGATCACGAGCGGCGGCGCACCGGCGCGGCGGTCGACGAACTCACAGCGCCAGGTCTTGCCGACCCAGAGCGGCCAGTGGAAGCGGGTATCGGCCGGCGACACCAGGCGCACCGGCTCACCGCGCTCGTTCCAGTTGCCGAGGTAGGCCAGCTCCGGCGTGCGCCGCAGCTGATGTCCGGTCGCATCCTGCACCACGACACCATCGGGACCGACCGCCACGATCGCGAAGTCGAGCCGCATGCGGCCGCCGCGCAGCAACGCGTAGCGGTCACCGACCCGGAACGTCGGCAGCTCGTAGGTAGCGGCGCCGGGCGGCGGATCGGGATCGAACGCGAGCACGCCGCGGCCCTCGCCATCCGGCAGCGGTGCACTCTGGCAGGCCGCCGCGAGCGCGGCGGCGATCGACACGGGCAGCATCGCGCGAAGCATCGCGGAAGCATGCAACACGGCTTCTGCCCGCGCCAGCGACGCCGCATGATCCCGGCATGGACTTCGAGCCTGCCCTGCTGGCCGACAGCCGCATGGTGCTCTGCCTGACCGCGATGCCCGCTGTCGACGTGCGCGCGCTCGCCGATCTCGGGATACCCGCGGTCGGGCTCGAGCCCGCCCGCGCGACCTCCGCGACGCTCGCGCCGCACCGCCACAAGTTCGACGCCGTCGTCGCCGATCTCGACACGATCGCGCGCGGGGCCCGGGCCGATGTGCTCGGCGCACTCGACGAGGTGCTGGCACCGGGCGGCCGGCTCGTGCTGCAACGCGATGGCGCCACGACCACCGAACGCAAGGCTCCGCTCCCGCCGCCCGCCGCACCCGGTCTCGTCGTCGGCCCGTACGCCGACCTCTTCGTCGGCTGCTCGCGGGTCGTCGAGCTCGGCGCCGGCCGCGGCCGGTTCCTCGACGCGCTGGCGCTGCGCGGGGCGCAGGCGCTCGGCATCGAGCAGGACCCGGATGCCGCCGCGGCGGCGCGCGGCGCAGGCCACGAGGTGCAGAGCGGCGGCCTGCCCGAGCTCGCGGCCTGCCGGCGCCGCGAGACCGACGGCGTCTTCGTCGGCAACGTGCTCGAACGCGTGCCGCGTACGGTTCTCCCGGCCCTGCTGTCGGCATGCCGCGCGGCGCTACCGCCGCACGGCCGATGCGTGTTGCGCGCCGCGCGCGAGGTCATCGAGCGCGACGTCCTGCCGGCGGCGATCGCCACCGACTGGGCCGGCGTGAAGTCGAGCCGGGTGCCGCGTGATCCGCGCGATGCGGCCGTACTGCTGCGCCCTGCCGCGACCCCGCCGACCGCGACCGGTGGCGTTCCGGAACTCCCGCTGCCGACCGCCGACCTCGCGATCGACGCACCCCTGACCTCGCTGTTCGACCTCGAGCGCTGCGAGCGTCGCGTCACCAGCCAGACCGGCGAAGACGGCGTGCTGGCCGCGATCTTCGCGCACATCGGCACCACCAACCGGTTCTACGCCGAGTTCGGCTGTGGTGACGGCGTGCAGTGCAACACCCGCCAGCTCGCGCTCGCAGGGTGGCAGGGCGTGCTGATGGACGGCGCCGAACGTCCCGGCGCGCCCGACGTCACGATCCACGCCCACTGGATCACCGCCGACAACATCGAAGCGCTGCTCGACGCGCACGGCGTGCCGGCCGAGCCCGACCTGCTGTCGATCGATCTCGACGGCAACGACTACTGGGTCTTCCGCGCGATCGCCCGCCGACCGCGGGTCCTCGTGCTCGAATACAACGGCAACCTCGCCGCCGACCGCGCGCTGACCATCCCGTACGATCCGGACCACCGCTGGGACGGCAGCGACTACTACGGTGCGAGTCTGCTGGCGCTCACACAGCTGGCGCGCACCAAGGGCTACACGCTGGTCTGCTGCTCGACGTCGGGGGTCAACGCGTTCTTCGTCCGCGACGACGTGCTGCACGCCAGCGGCGAACGCCGCACGGTCGCTCCGGCCGCGTTGTTCCGGCCCGCGAACTACTTCTACCGCGGCGGTCGCAGCCGGCCCGACCTGGACCGGGCGATGGTTACGGTGTGACCGCGTACGCTGCGCGAGCGGGTCGGCGGCGAATCAGCGCACCAGGAACTGCCGGCCCGAGCGCACGCGTTCTCGCCAGTAGTCGAGCAGGTCCTGCATCGTCTGCTCGAACGGGATGGTCGGCTGCCAGCCGGTGTGGGCGCGGAACTTCGCGGTATCGGGCACCTGCAGATCGGCGTCGACCGGGCGGAGGCGGTCGGGGTCGGTGACGACCTCGATGTCGTCGCGGGTCGACAGCGACAGCAGGTGCTCGAGCATCGCCCCCACCGTGCAGCTGAACGTGCCGCCGATGTTGTAGTAGGCACCGGCCGTCGGGTTCACCGTCACGAGCAGGTGGTAGGCGCGCACCGCGTCGCGCACGTCGGACCAGGTCCGCAGCGAGTCGAGGTTGCCGGTGCGCAGCACCGGCGCGATGCGCCCCTCCTCGATCAGCGCGATCTGTTTGGCGAACGTCGACTCGGCGAACACGTCGCCGCGGCGCGGTCCGGTGTGGGTGAACATCCGCGTCGTCATCACCGTGAGCCCGTAGGCCTCGGCGTAGAACCGCCCCACCAGATCGGTGCCGACCTTGCTGATCGCGTACGGCGACGCCGGGTGGAACGGACGGTCCTCGTGGATCGGCAGCAGCTCGCGCGGCACGCGGCCGAACACCTCCGAACTGGCGCAGACGTGCACCACCGGCCGCAGACCGCTCTGGCGGATCGCCTCGAGCAGCGCCGCGGTCCCGAGGATGTTGGTCTGCAGCGTCTCGAGCGGCGCGTCGAAGCTGGTCTTCGGGTAGCTCTGCGCCGCCAGATGGAACACGTAGTCGGGCCGCACCGCAGCGATCGCACGCTGCAGCGAGGGGTAGTCGTTGAGGTCGCCGTAGACCAGCTCGACGCGGTCGCCTTCGTTGATCCGCGGCAGCAGGTGTTCGACGTTCGACAGATCGTCGTTCCAGCGCAGCAAGCCGGCGATGCGCCAGTCGGTGTGCGCCAGCAGGTGATCGGCGAGATGGCTGCCGACCATGCCGGTGAAACCGGTGATCAGACAGCGCGGCTCAGACACGGACGTAGTCCCCGGCGCGGTCGCGCTCGCTCAGGATCGGGTCGCCGATCGGCCAGTCGAACGCCCACTCCGGATCGTCCCAGCGGATGGTGAACTGCCGTCCGGGAACGAAGTGCGTGTCCTGCTTGTACCAGTAGACCAGTGGACCCTCGAGCGCGAGGATCGAGTTGCCGATGCCCGGCGGCAGCAACAGCTGCACGCGGTTGTCGCCGCTGAGCTCGAACGCCTGCCATTGGTGGAACGTCGGCGAATCCGTGCGGTTGTCGGCGATCACGGCGTAGCCGCGGCCTTCGAGCACGCTGACGAGCTTGGTGGTCTCGAAGTCACCGTGCAGGCCGCGCAGCACGCCGGCGTGCGACACCGAGACGTCGTCCTGCACGAATGCGATCCCGCCGGTCGCGTCGCGGTATCTGGCGGCGTCGAACAGCTCGACGTAACGGCCGCGATGGTCGGAGAAGACCTCGGGCACGATGCGCACGACACCGTGCAGATCGGTGGCTTCGAACCTCATGCCCCGGTGTCATCGGCCGTTCGCGGGCTCGGACTCGACGAATTCCGCGCGCGGCAGCACCAGGTCCTCGAGCTCCGCGTCGTCCAGGGCCCGCCGCAGGTAGCCCGCGTCGGTGAGCCGGTCGACGGCCGCGCCGAAGGCCTCCCGCGCGACCGGGAAGGCTGCGTCGCGAGCCCGCATCCAGGCCGCGCCCTCGGCCGTCGACACGAAGTCTGCGATTGCCCGCGCCTCCGCCGGCGCCACTTCGCAGCACGCGATCTCGAGCGACAGCAGCATCGGACTCGGTGCGGCCGCGATCGCCGATCGCACCGCTTCCCTCGCCGCGCCCCCGACGCGGTCAGGGTCCGCCAGCATCTGCGCCAGGCGGCTCGGCAGGTCGTCGAACAACCGGCCGAGGCCGGCGAGGGCCGTGCGCTCGGCCTCGACCATCGCCTGACCCGCGTCGGTTCTCACGAACGCGAGCACGTCCGCGGCGAGCGCACCGCTCAGCTGCTGGGCGCAGAGTTCCCGCGCGGCGACGTCGAGACGATCGCGCTCCCGCCGGACCGCGTGCGCGCGCGCGGCCGGATCACCGCGCCACGACCACAACGGGCTGCGATCGAGCCAGCCGACGACCGAGTCGCCACCACCGAACATCGGATCCAGCGCTGCCAGTTGCGTCACCGGGTCCTGCGGCGCGGGCGCCGGCGAGTCCGGGCTCCGACAGGCGGAGAGCAGCAGGAGTGCGGTGGTCTGGATCCTGGATCGACAACGGGTCACGACACCGAGGATACCGCCCCGACCTCGGAGTAGGCCACGAGCAGGTCGCCGACGAAGGCGTTCAGACCGCGCGGCGGCGCGATCGCGCGCTGCATGCGACCGAGCTGGGCCGGATCGCGCGTGAAGGTCGCCAGCCGCGCCGCGAGCTGCGCACTGTTGCCGGCCTCGAACAACAGACCGTTGCCGCCGTCGATGACGAAATCGGGGATGCCACCGATACTCGAGCCGACCACCGGACAACGTGCCGCGAGCGCCTCGGCGACCACGAACGGTGCGCAGTCGTCCCAGATCGACGGCACCACGACGACATCGAGCTTCGCCAGCAGCTCGGGCAGCCGTTCCTGGTCGTAGCGACCGGTGAGATGCAGCCGACCGTGCGGATCGAACCGCTGCAGCACGTCGGCGTAGTCGGGTGCGATGTCGCCGAGCGCGACCGCCTCGAACGTGCTCGGCACGAGCCGCTGCAGCGCCTGAGCCAGCACGTGTACGCCCTTGTGCGCCATCACCGAGCCGACGTAGCCGATCCGCAGCGGTCGCTCGAGCCGCTCGACGATCGGGCGACGTTCCCCGACTCGTTGCCAGATCGCCGTGACGCCAGGCGGCTCCTGCCGCAGCACGCGCACGTGGCCCGGATCGTCGCCGTTTGCGACGTAGAGTTCACGCACCCGCTCCGACACCGCGAGATGCAGATCCACGCCGCTGCGCAGCAGCTGCACGCCGGCGGCGCGGCGCGCGCCGTAGTCGGCGGCCTCGGCCGGTCCGCCGAGGCAGCGCCGGCAGCGCGCGCCATCGGCGGTCGGACCGTCGCAGCGCTGCAGCCGTTCGCTGACCAGGTAGAGCCGTGGACAGATCGCCCAGTAGTTGTTCGAGCTCAGCACGGTCGGTATCGCGCGCCGGCGGCACTCCGCCGGCACCGACATGCCGAGGCTGTGCAGGTTCCAGAAGTGCACGACGTCGGGGCGCAGCTCGTCGAGCAGCGCCGCGAACTGACCGCGCAGCCGAGGATCGTCGATCTCGCGCCGCGGCGCCCGCAGATCCATGAACTCGCTCGGACGGTTGACCAACCCGTAGAGCGCGACCCCGGACTCCTCGTGCCGTCGGAGCGCGTACTCGGGCAGCGACGGGTCGCGACGGGCCGCGGCGTAGACCACCGACACCCGCACGCCGGTGGCGGCGAGCTCGCGGGCGGCCGCACGCGGCAGCATCGTTCCGCCGCCGCTGTTGGCCCAGCCGTACATCACGAACATCACGTGCCTCGTCACGCCCGACTCCCGACCGGCAGGAGGTGCTCGCGCTCGAGGCTGTGCCCGAGCATGGCGTCGATCTCGCCGGCCGCACCGGCGCCGAACGTACGCGCCACCATCGCGCGGTACTCGGGACGATCGAAGTACTCGACGAACGCCGCATCGCGGAAAGCCAACACCTCACCGCCGGCCAGGTGCCGGGTCGGCAGCGGCAGGCACGACCGGCTGTGCTGTGAGTAGCCGGCCCAGTCGCGCGGCAAGGGCCAGCCGCGCCGCAGCGCCTCGCGGTAGAGCGCCGAGCCCGGGTAGGCCATCGCCGAGAAGAAGTTCGCAAACTCGGTGTCGAGCGACTTCGCGAAGTCGAGCGTCTCGCGCATCGAGCCGAGGTCGTCCTCGGGCAGGCCGAAGATGTAGTTGCCCATCACGTGGATGCCGGCGCCACGCACCAGTCCGATCGCACGCTCGATCGCCTCGGGCTTGTAGCCCTTGTCGACGTCGGCACGGACCCGCGCGTTGGCCGATTCGATGCCGATCGCGAGCCAGCGCACGCCGGCCGTGTGCATGAGATCGAGCAGCGCCGCATCGCGGCAGGTGTCGACTCGGGCGTAGGCCCAGATGTTGAGATCGGCGTCGAGCGCCGCGAGGCCCTCGCAGACCCGCTGCACGTGCTGGCGATCCAGCAGGAACAGCTCGTCGGCGATCTTGATGTTCTGCACACCGTGCTCGCGCCAGAGCCCGGCGATCTGTGCCACGACGTGATCGGGGTCGAAGCGGCGATAGGAGTTCAGCCGCGGATCGAAGCCGGCTACGGCCTCGCCCGACTTGAACGGCGCCTGGATGCAGCAGAACGTGCAGTGGAACGGACAGCCGAGCGTGGTGTAGAGCGCGGCGTACGGCGCGCGGCTCTCGCGGCCGAAGCAGTGCCAGTTGTGCGCACGGTAGCGCGACATGTCGAGCAGGTCCCAGGCGACGCCGGGCATCTCGGTCGCCAGATCGGTGACCAGTGGTGCCGGCGCGTTCTGCACCGCGCGATCGCCATCGCGCCACCACAGGCCGCGCACCTTGGCGAGCTCGCCGGGCATCCCGTCGCGCAGCGCGGCGACCAGATCGTCGAGCGTGACCGCACCCTCGCCGCCGCAGACGTAGTCGACGGCCTCCTCGCGTAGCGTGCGTTCCGGCAGCGCCGCGACGTGGCCGCCGAGCAGTACGCGACGGCACTCCGGATCCGCCGTCGCCACGGCGGCGCAGACCGCGCCGGCCCCGGGCATCGCGAAGGTCGAGGCGTTCGGGTTGTGGCCGTAGACCACGACGACCGCGAGCATCGGACGCAGCTCGGCGACGCGTTCGCCGACCTCCTCCGGCGTCAGGTCGAGCGCGTTGGCGTCGAGGATCCCGACGGATCGTCCGCGCCGCCGCAGGTAGGTCGCGAGCAGACCGGCCCAGATCGGCGGTTCCTTGGCCGCGAGCTGGTGGCTGAGCTGCTGGTAGATCCGACGCTGACCGCCGGGGTTGATCAGCAGCACGTCGAGGTCGCGCGCGTCGGCCATGGTCACCGCCCCGCCCGGGTCAGCTCGCGGGTCGCCGCCGGTGCGCCGTCGAGCATCGCCCGGACCTTCGCCGCGATCCGTTCGGGCGTCGGGTAGTAGCGGCGTTCGAGCCCCCCCGCCGCCGGCATGCCGCGATCGGGGAACGACAGCCGCTCGGGAGCGGCCTGCAGGCTGCCGAACGCGCGCGTCGTGACCGCGGCGCAGACCTCGGCCGCGAAGCCGCCGAACGGGAAGTCGTGATCGACCACCAGCAGGCGGCCGGTGCGTTCGACCGACGCGACGATGGTGTCGAGATCGAACGGCTTGATCGTGCGCGGGTCGATCAGATCCACGTCGAGATCCTCGGCCTCGCAGGCCTGCAGCGCGTGGATCGCCGCCAGCGACGTCGCGACCACGGTCAGCGAGTCGCCGCGGTGGAGGTGAGCCGCCTGACCGAGCGCCAGCGTGTAGGGCTCGGCCGGCACCCCGCCGGTGTTCTTGTAGAGCCAGCGGTGCTCGAAGAACAGCACCGGCCCGTCGTCCTTGATCGCGGCCAGCAGCAGGCCCTTGGCGTCGTACGGCGTCGCCGGCATGACGACCTTGAGCCCCGGGATCTGCGCGAACAGCCCGTGCAGCGTCTGCGAGTGCTGTGCACCACAGCCCCAGCCGCGACCGATCACCGACCGGATCACCAGCGGCACCGCGACCTGACCGTCGAACATGTCGCGCCACTTCGCGACGTAGTTCACGATCTGGTCCATCGCGACCAACAGGAAGTCGTTGCGCAGGTGGACGTGGATCGGACGCAGACCGCTGAGCGCGGCGCCGAGTGCCACGCCGGTCATCGCGTTCTCCGAGATCGGCGTGCCGAGCACGCGCTCGGGATGCGACAGGTCGAGCATCGACCCGAAGACGCCGAACTTGTCGTCGGCGTCGAGGCCGATCGCGAACACCCGGTCGTCGAGTCCCATCGCCTGGTCGATGGCCTCGCGCACGGCGCCGCAGTAGGTGAGTTCGCGCCCGCCGGCGGCGGGTGCTTCATAGGCGCGGTCGAAACGGCTCCACGGCATCGGTCAGACCTCCAGCAGCGCGGGATCGGGACGGGGCGAGCTCTCGGCGAACGCGATCGCGGCGTCGATCTCGCTCTCGACCTCGTCGCGGATGGTGGCGAG
>JAGQRB010000859.1 GCA_020425925.1 Planctomycetota bacterium | reverse complement strand
TGCGACGCTCCGGCGACGATGCGGAGGCGGTAGGTGCCGTCGCGCGGCAGCTCCACCGTCTGCTCGAGCAGCGCGCGCGTCGTCAGCACCGCGAGATCGCCGTCCTGATCGACGCCGCCGCCGCGCGCGACGCGCATCGCCTCGCCCTCGAAGCGGCGCACCGCCGGGTGCTCGGGATCCTCGCCCGCGAACACCAGCGCCGCGACCTCGCCGGCAGCGGCGAGGTACTTCTCGAGATGCAGCGTCGAGAACGTCATCGCATCGCCGACCGTGTCGAAGCCGTAGCCGAGGTCGTCGGCCGGGAAGCCCGCGGTCGCGACCTCGACGCCGAACAGATCGTGCACCGTGCGGCGCCACTGCGCCGAGTTCAGCCGTCGCACCGTCACCCGACCGGACGCGGGCGGCAGCGCAGGCACCTCGCGCCGAAGTTCGCCGTCGACCCAGGCCACGAACGCGTCGCGTTCGGCCGGCGGCGGCGCGTCGGCGTCGGGCGGCGGCATCTCGCCGGCGCGCACCCGTTCGCGCAGGCGGCTGAGCCGAAACAGTCGCTCGACCGGATCGGATTGCGTCGCGGTGAGATCGAGCTCGGCCCGCACCAGGTCGCCGCCGTGGCAATCGCGGCAGTAGCGCGTCACGAAGCCGGCGTGCGGCGCGAGTTCGGCCGCGACCGCGCCCGCGCCCGCGTCGTCCTGGGCGGACAACCCGAGCGCGAGCGTCGCCATTGCCGCCGGGCCGAACGGGAACCGCGTCATGGACGACAGCGTAATGACCGACGCGTGACGCGGCCACGGCGCCCCGTGAAGGCTGCGGTGGAGCCGGAACGCGCGCTGTCTTATTGTCCCACCGGTGTCGCGTTCCCCGAGTTTCGTCCTGTTCGGACTCACCCTCTGCCTGTCGCTGGCGTTCGTGATCTGGTGGACGATCTTCCAGGCCGGTGCGAGCCGTCAGCTCGCCGCCGCCGGCGAACGGCTCGCGGTCGGTGACACCGGCGGTGTGGCAGCGGCGTTCGGCGTCGCGGACGGCGCCGGCGTGCGCGATCTGGCGCACGCGCGCTACTGGATGTTCGTCAGCGAAGGCGCGGTGTTCGGCCTCGTGCTGCTGGTCGCCGGCGCGCTGTTCGCGGCGTCGTCGCGCCGCGAGGCCGCCCTGCGCGCGGCACAGAACCGCTTCCTCGCCGGCGCGACGCACGAGCTCAAAACGCCGCTGGCGACGATCTCGCTGCTGCTCGAGTCGCTGCGCGACGATCGGCTCGCGCCGGCGAAGCGCGCGCACTACCTCAACATGGGCCTGCTCGAGGCCGACCGGCTCGAGCGCGGTCTGACCAACGTGCTCGTCGCCGCCGGCCTGCGTACCACGAAACACGTCGATCGGCGCATCCTCGGCAATCTCGCCGACGACCTGCGCTCGGCGCTCGACTCGGTGGCGCCGCGCGCCGCCGCCGCGCGCGTGCACATCGAGAGCCGGATCGGCAGCGCGGTCGAGACCGCGCGCGATCCGGAAGCCGTGCAGCTGATCGTGCACAACCTGCTCGAGAACGCGATCAAGTACTCACCGCCCGAGAGCACCGTCGCGATGGAGCTCGACGCCGACCCGGCGGAGGCGCGCATCACGGTGCGCGACAGCGGCCGCGGTCTCGACGCCCACGAGCTGGCGCACGCGTTCGAACCGTTCTGGCGCGGCAAGGACCTGGCGACCGGTGGCTCAGGCCTCGGCCTGCATCTCGTGCGCCAACTCGCCGAGGCGCACGGCGGCTCGGTCAGCGCGCGCAGCAGCGGTCGGGGCGCCGGTGCGGAGTTCGTCGTCAGGCTGCCGCGCCACGCCGCCGGGCGCGCTGCCGGGGTGTCGTCGTGAGCCGCTGGATCGTCGTCGCCGAGGACGAGGTCACGCTCGGCGAGATGATCTGCGACAACCTCGCGCACGAGTCGTACCACGCCGAGCACGTGCAGAACGGACCGGCCGCGCTCGAACGCATGGCGAAGGGCGGCGTCGATCTGCTGATCCTCGACATCATGCTGCCGGGCAAGGACGGCTTCGAAGTGCTGCGCGAGCTGCGCGCGCGCGGCGACGAGACGCCGGTGCTCGTGCTCAGCGCCCGCAGCGCCGACGCCGACCGGATCCGTGGCCTCGAACTGCGCGCCGACGACTACCTGACGAAGCCGTTCAACCTGCGCGAGCTGTTGCTGCGGGTCGGCGCGCTGCTTCGCCGCCAGGCCCCGCCGCCCCCCGACGTCGACGTGCTCGAGTTCGGCGGCAACCGGGTCGACTTCCGCGCCCAGAAGGCGACGTGCCACAATGGCACGGTCGCCGAGCTCACCGCCACCGAGACCAAGCTGCTGAAGCTGCTCCACGCCCACGCCGGCACCGTCGTGACCCGGCGGACGGTGGTCGAACACCTGTTCGGCAGCACCGCCCCGGCGACTGTCCGCACGCTCGACAACGTCGTGCTGCGGCTCCGGAAGCTGCTCGAAGTCGACCCGGCCCATCCGCGCCACCTCGTCACGGTGCGCGGCGTCGGGCTGCGCTTCGACGTGTAATCGGCTTCCCGGCCGACATACGCTCCCCGCCCTCCGGCCACAGAACCCCGCCATGAATCGATTCTCCGCTGCCACCGTCTTCCCGCTCCTCGCCCTCGGCCTGCCGCTCGCGGCCCAGGAGCACGACCTCCATCTCGACACCAAGGTCGACGCCTCGGTCTGGATCCGCCAGGTCTCGACGCAGTCGCAGAAGATCGACATGGGCATCCAGGAGGTCGAGACCGAGAACGTCATGGACGTCGCGGCGAAGATCGTCGTGACGGCGGTCGGCGAGGACGGCGGCGTCACCGTCGAATGCTCGCTGCAGCGCGTCCGCGGCAAGTTCGACATGCCGCAGATGGGCGAGTTCCCGTTCGACTCGATCGACGCCGGCAAGGCCGAGGCCAAGAAGCCCGACGACGGCTTCGACGACTTCGGCGGCATGATGCCCGACTTCGCGGCGATCGGTCGCGCCGCGGCCGCGGTCGCCGGCACCAAGTTCATCGTCAAGCTCGATCGCTACGGCCACACCGAGTCGGTCGAGGGCACCGAGGCGGCGCTCGAGCAGGTCGAGCAGGCGGCCGGCCCGATGGGTGGTCAGATGCTGACCGGCGCGTTCGGTGAGGAGGCGATCGGCAACCTCGTCGAGTCCGCGTTCGGCGAGCGCCCCGACAAGCCGACCGCGGTCGGCGGTGAATGGGCACCGCGCAACAAGAACGCCGACGATCGCACCAAGGCGGACATCGTGATGACGCTGCAGAGCGTCTCCGACAAGAGCTTCGCGATCGCCGGCAAGGGCACGATCGAGAAGGCGGCCGACCCGGCCGGCGGCGCCGACGCGGGCGACGAGAGCGACGAGGCCGCGATGGCGCGCGAGATGCGCGAGAACATGTCGATCGAGAACGGCAAGATCACGTTCCGCAGCGTCGTGTCGCGCGAGGACGGCTTCCTCGTCGAGGCCGAGCGCGAGACCTCGATGGACGTCAAGATGCCCGGCCCGTTCGGCGGCGACATCAAGATGCAGCACAAGAGCACCACCTCGACGAAGCGCACGACCGAAGCCGCGGCGATGCAACGCGACGCCAAGGCCGACAAGGCCGGCGACGGCGACAAGTAGCCGAGCGGCAACGGGCGCCGAGCGCCCGCGCCTCACCGGCGCCGCTCGTAGAGGAAGCGGCGATCGCTGCGCCGCATGTCGAAGAAGCCGGTGTACTCGCCGGCGAGCTCGAAACCGGCGGCGCTGGCGACGTCCTCGGCCAGCGGAGTGCGCACGGCCATCACCCAACGCGGCGGCGGCTCCGCCCGCGCCAGCTCCTCGGGGGTCATGCAGACGACCTCGAGGCGCGGACGCCGCAGATAGAAGGCACCGCCGACGGCTGTCAGCTCGCCGTGCACGACCGCGAACCCGCCCTCGAACGACGGTTCCTCGCGCAACGCGTTCGCGGCCGCGATCGCGCCGGCATGGCCGGAGAAGAACGAAGCCCAGAGCCAGAGCAGCGCGTGCGCCGCGACCAGCAGCGCGCGATAGACCCGCCCGAGGCGCGACTCGTGCGCGAGCCGCACGGCGACGCCGACGCCGACGACCGCCACCAGCAGCGCCACCGCCCCGTACTCGAAGCGCAGCGCCTTGCGCGCGACGAAGCTGTGGGCGACGACATGGAACGTCGCCGCGGCGAAGACCGCCGGCAGCACCACCGCACCGTCGCGCATTCGACGCCAGGCAACGCCGAGCCAGGGCGGCAGCAGCACCAGGACCGGCGCGACGCCGAGCAGGAGATAGAACCACCACGGCCGCGTCGACCACTGCGCGGCGCCGCCGAGCACGACGTTCATCTGCAAGTAGGCCCACGGACTGGCGAAGAACGGGCGCCCGGCCGCGAGGTCGACGAAACCCTGCAGCGCGATGCCGGGCAGGCACGCGAGCGTGAACCAGACCACCGCGGCCCAGCGCCGCTGCCAGAGCCCGACGGCGACGACGGCCGGACCGTAGATCGCGGTCTGGTAGCGGCAACAGAACGCGAGCCCGAGCAGCAGGCCGCCGAGAGCCGGATAGCGCCAGCCCGGACCGTGGAACGCGAAGATGGCCGCGGCCGCGAGCGTGGCGCCGAACGCCGGCCCGGAGGTCTGCACGCCGTTGGTCACCATGAGGCCGCTGCCGGCGATCAGCAGCAGCGCGAAGCGCGGCGATTCGAGCGGACGCCAGCGCGTCAGCGCGAGCCACAGCAGCGCCATCGGCAGCAGCGAGATCAGCGCGTGCACGGCCCGGGCGACGCGCATCATCGCCATCGGCTCCTCGACGCCGATGGCCCGGGTGACGCGGAAGATCCCCGCCAGGAAGCCCGGATAGACCCAGCTGCGGATCCCGTCGATCCACTCCCAGGTCGGGATCCAGCCGTCGCCGCTGGCGAGCGACCAGGCCGGATCGACGTACTGGAACTGCTGGTCGAGGAACTCGTAGCCGTGGGCGAACAGCACCGCCGGCAGACGCAGCAGCAGGCAGATGCCTAGGAACACGGGGAGCGGCCATGCCGGCCCGTGAACCGCCCCTGCGAGGGCGCGCCTGAGGAACGCGAGCATCCGCGGCGCATGGTGCGCGATTCCCGACGGAAACCCCATGGAATTCGCGGCCCGCTGCGGGCGTACGATGGGCGCTGCCATGCCCGACCGCGAAACCCTCCACGTCGCCGAGTTCCACGGCGACGGCATCTCCTCCGAGCTCTCCGCTGCCGTCCACCAGGTGGCCCGCACCCTGCCGCTGACCGTCGAGTTCCATGCGGTCGACCTCTCGCTCGAGGCGCGGACCGCGAACGCCGACGCCGCCTACGAGGCCGCGATGGCAGCGATCCACAGCCACCGCATCGCGATCAAGTATCCGACCGTGACGCAGGCCGAGAGCCCCAACAAGGTGCTGCGCGAACGCTGCGCTTTCTCGGTGATCCACCGCCCGGTCGCGAGCCTCGCCGGCGTGAAGACCCGCCACACCGGCAAGGTCGACATGCACATCATCCGCGTTGCGGTCGGCGGGACCTACGAGGACGCCGGCCGCCGCATCGGCGACGACGTCGCGGTCTCGATCCGGGTGATCGAGCGGCGACCGTCACGTGAGGCCGCGCTGTTCGCGTTCCGGCTGGCGCGACGGCTCGAGTGCGGCGTCGTCAGCACGAGCAAGTACACGATCCAGCGCGAGACCGACGGCCTGTTCGAGGAGATCGTCGCGGAGGTGGCCCGGGATTTCCCCGGCGTCGACCACCGCAGCGAGCTGTTCGACGCGCTGCTCTACAAGGCCGTGCTCGATCCGGAGAACTACCGGGTCGTCGTGACCCCGAACGAATACGGCGACTTCCTCTCCGACATGGCCTGCGGCATGGTCGGCAGCCTCGGTCTCGGCGCCAGCGCGAGCTATTCGTTCGACCCGAAGGGCGAGGTCGAGCTCGCGATGTTCGACCCCGCCGGCGGCACCGCACCCGACATCGCCGGCAAGGGCATCTGCAACCCGTCCGCCGCGCTGCTGGCGTTCGCCATGCTGCTCGCCCACACCGGCCACCGCGGCCTCGGCACGATGGTCGACGAAGCGGTCCGAGGCGCGATCGCCGCCGGCGAATCGACCCGCGATCTCGGCGGCAGCCTGGACACCGCCGGCTTCACCGCCGCCGTCTGCGCCCGCATCCGCCCCCGCTGAGGCACCGCGAACACTAGCGCACACTGACGAAGCCAGGCTCGCCCGCGCCCTCGGCACGCAATTCGACAGCCCCTCCCGACTTCCCCGCGGCTGCCCGTGGCCAGGTCCCGACGCCGCCGCGGGGCTGGCGGCCTTGGTCCGCTCCCGGCGTGCCCCGCGCTGCGGCGTCCAAGCGGACGCTATTCAGTCCGCGCCTGCGATCGGTTCGGCGGCCAAGCGGCCGAACCGATCACACGCGCGGCCTGAATAGCCTATCGACGAACGCGCTGCCCTTGTGCTTGTCGGCGACCTTGCGGGCGAGTCGCATGGCCTCGGCGACCGGCACCATCACCGCGCCTTCGGGGACTGGCAGCCAGACCGCCTGTTCGTCATGCTCGACGATCAGCCGATCGAACTCTTCGGTGGATTCGACCGCCGCCAGACGCTCGAGCAGTCGCATGTCGAGCAGCGCGCAACCCGGCGGAGCGTACTGCTTGGTGCGCCCGAGCAGGTCGTCGGTGCTGACCTCGAACAGGTCCGCGAGCGCGACGAGGTCTTCACCCGTCGGAAAGCGACTGCCGCTCTCCCACCGGGAAACCGCCGACTCGTGGCAGCCGAGGCGTTTCGCGACGTAGTCCTGGGTGAAGCCGCGGCGGGCTCGCAGCTCGCGCAGACGAACCGAGAGGTGCGTCGCCAGGGGGCGAGGGGTCGATTCGGGAAGCTCTGTCACAGGGAGGGAAGCCAAGGTCCAGGCACTACGCAGCCATTCTCGCCAAGGGTTCGCCGGAACGGAAGGTCGCTGGACGACATGGATTGGCCGCGGCGAGCATTCTAACTACGGGGCACGCATCCGTTTCTTAGGTCATCTTTATTGACATATCGTCAAGTCTCAGGGAGTCTTCGCACCGGACTTTTCACGGCAGCCGACCTGCCCGAGCGGAGAACCGACGCCATGCACGATCCCCACCACCTGTTGCCGGTTGCGTACCGGGCGGCCGCATCGGTCGCACGCAGCCGAATCCTCGCCGAGGAAGCCGGCGAGCGCGCCGTCCACCTCCTGACCCTGGCCGTGCTCGACGGCGCGCCGCCGGAACACCCCGAGGCCTGGCTGCGCGTCGTGGCCCGCCGCTCGGCCTGCGCGTTGCTCCGTTCCGACTGGGCGCGCACCCGCACGCTGGCTCCCGAAGACCTGCTGGCGCACCGCGCTGCGTTCCAGCCGCCTCCGACGGCGCGGCGCGAGTTCGTCCGCGAGGGGGTCGCCGACGCCTTGACCGAACGGCAACAACAGGCGCTCGCGGCCGCGCTGTCGAGCAATACCACCCGGGGCGCCGCCCGTCGCTGCGGGATGCCGCCTCGCGACTTCCGTCGCTACCTGGCACTGATCTCGCAGAAGGCCAGGATGGCGGTCGCCGAACGGTCCTTCGAGGACCGCTACGCCGACGACCCGAACGTCCAGTTTCAGCTCGGCGCCTGAGCCGCGGCGGCCACACGACCCGGCCTGACCCTTCCCTCGCGGCGGCCGCCGCGCGATCGTGTCGCCATGCGTATCGCCCTGATCCTCCTGGTCAACGCCGCCGCGCTGACCGCCCAGCACAACCCCGGCTACACCGACACCCCGAAACTACCCAGCGGCTGGCGCGTCCACGACTCCGAACGGCCCCACCCGCCGGTGGTCGATCCCGGCCCCGCTCCGGCCGAGCCGCTGCCCGTGCCATCGGACGCGATCGTGCTGTTCGACGGCCGCACGCTCGACGCCTGGGAGGGCAACAAGGGCGCGGCGAAGTGGGCCGTGCAGGACGGCTACATGGAGGTCAACGGCACCGGCGACATCCACACCAAGCAGGAGTTCGGCGACTGCCAGCTCCACGTCGAGTGGGCCTCGCCGGCCGAGGTCAAGGGCGACTCGCAGGGCCGCGGCAACAGCGGCATCTTCCTGCTCGGGCGCTACGAGGTGCAGGTGCTCGACTCGTACGAGAACGTGACCTACGCCGACGGGCAGGCCGCGGCGCTCTACGGCCAGCACCCGCCGCTGGTCAACGCCTGCCGCGCGCCGGGCCAGTGGCAGACCTACGACATCGTGTTCCGCGCGCCGCGCTTCAAGGACGACGGCGCGCTCGAGTCACCGGCACGCGTGACCGTCCTGCACAACGGCGTGCTGGTGCAGGATGCGCAGGAGTACTGGGGCCCGAGCGCCCACCGCTCGCTGCCGCACTACGAGAAGCACCCGAGTACGGGCCAGCTGCGGCTGCAGGACCACGGCAATCCGGTCCACTACCGCAACATCTGGATCCGCCCGCTGTAGCCGACCGCGCCGGCCGCGCGCACTCAGCGCGAGCCGGCGTACTTGGCGAGCACGGTGTGGTCGTGATCCAGACCGGCCGAGTCCTGATTGGTCAGCCGCGTCTCGCTCGTGCCATCCCAGCTGAACAGGTCCGCGGTCGTGTTGGTGTCGACGACGCGCGTGAACAGGATCGTCGCGTCGTCGGTCAGGGTCTGATAGGTGTCCTCGCCGGCCGTCGAGCTGAGCACCACGATCGCCGTCGCCGAGGCATCCCACATCGACAGGTTGGCGCTCGCACCGGTGCCGATGGTCGCGACGAAGTCGCCGTCGTCGAGACCGGGACCGGCGAAGGCGAGACCCGAACCGGTGAACGGCGCGCTCCAAGCCACGCCGGAGACGTCGAACAACCCGAGCGCGGTACCGTCGGTGCGCTGCGCCACGACGTCGCCGTTCGGCAACTGGCCGACCGTGGTCGACACCGCGCCGCCGGCAGCGAGGCTCGTCGTCGCCGGTGAGCCCACCAGCGAGACCGCGTGGATCGTCGAGGTGTCGCCGTCGCCGAGCACCACCGCGAAAGCCGGCGTGCCGGTCGTCACCGCCAGCACCTGGCCGATGTCGCTCGCGTTCCGCACCGTGACGGTCGCCTGCGTGTCGATGTCGTAGCAGAACACGTCGTGCTCGCTGGCGCTGACGATCGTGTGGTACACCACCTCGTTGCCGTCGCCGATGCCGTCGACGACGTTGTCCGAGCTGGTGGCGATCGCCGCGGTCTGACCGTTCGACGGGTTCCAGACGTAGAGCTCGCGCACGGCGCCGTTGCTGGCCGTGAACACCACCTGGCTGCCGCTGCCGTTGCCGTCGAACGACTTCGACAACGTCGCGATCGCCGGCACGTCCAGGCCGATCTCGACGACGCCGGTACCGACGCGGAAGTAGAACAGGTCGGTCTCGCCGCCCCCGCCGATGCGGGAGAACACGCAGCCGCCGTCGGGCAGGACGGCGAGCACCTGCTCGTCGGTCTCCGCCACGCCCACCGCGAACGACTCGTCCTCGACCGGATCGTAGTAGTAGACGTCGGCCTGGCCATCGACACCGGTCTCGTAGAACGCGAGATCACTCGAGTTGACGAGCAGGGTGAAGGTCGCGAGCCCACCGTCGTCGACCTGGCGGGC
Source organism: Planctomycetota bacterium (assembly GCA_020425925.1). GTDB lineage: Bacteria > Planctomycetota > UBA1135 > UBA1135 > UBA2386 > JAGQRA01. The sequence goes on along the minus strand of JAGQRB010000859.1, from coordinate 23 downwards.
GAGGCCCGTCAGCGGGTTGTAGT
>JAGQRB010000858.1 GCA_020425925.1 Planctomycetota bacterium | reverse complement strand
GGATCTCGCGCATCACAGTACCCCCTTGCTGCTCGGGATCGCGACGCCGGGCCCGGCACTGCTGGTGCGGCACACCGCCGCGCGCAACGCGACGGCGATGGCCTTGAACGCGCTCTCCGCCTTGTGGTGATCGTTCTCGCCCTCGAGCACGCGCAGGTGCAGCGTCAGACGCGCCGCGGTCGCGAACGAGCGGAAGAAGTGCGACAGGTTCTCGGTCGCGCAGGTCCCGAGTCGTTCGCGTCCGAACGCGAGCGCGACCGCGGCGAACGGCCGGCCGCTGAGGTCGACGACGGCGCGGGTCAGCGCTTCGTCGAGCGGCACGTGGGCAGCGCCGAAGCGGGCGATGCCGCGGCGTTCGCCGAGCGCCCGATCGAATGCCTCGCCGAGCGCGAGCGCGGTGTCCTCGACGGTGTGGTGGTCGTCGACCTCGAGGTCGCCGTTCGCCCGCAAGGTGAGATCGAAACCGGCGTGCAGCGCCAGGTTCGCGAGCATGTGGTCGAGGAACGGCAGGCCGGTGGCGATCTGCCGCTGGCCGGTGCCGTCGAGGGCGAGCCGCACCTCGACATCGGTCTCGTTGGTGCGGCGGCGCACCTCGGCCGTCCGCGGTGTCGGGGCGTGGCTCATCGCAGCAGTCTCTCGAGTTCGTCGGGTCGTGTGAGGGTGGTGGCGGCGCGATCGTCGGGTGCGCCGACCTGGATCGGCACGACGCCCGCGCGCTGCGCCGCGACGCGGTCGTCGGCGGTGTCGCCGAGCATCCACGCGGCGGTCACGCCGAGGCGCTGCAGCGCGAGGCGCACCGGCGCCGGATCGGGTTTCAGGGCTGCGTCCTCGCGCGCGACGACGGTCGCGAAGACGTCGTCCAGGCCGAAGCGGGTCAGGAAGTGCTCGGCGTCGGCGCGCGGGCGACCGGTGACCACTGCGAGGCGGTAGCGCTCGCCCCAGCGGCGCAGCGTCCCGACGTCGAGCAGCGGGCGCTCGCGTTCGCGGAAGTCGCGATAGAACGACTCGAAGCGCTCGGTCACGCTCGCGAGTGGACGTTCGACGCCGCGCGCCGCCATCAGCTCCTGCGTCAGGCGCCAGTCGTCGTTGGCGTCGCCGCGGGCCTTCGCCGCCGCGATTGCGGACGACGTGACCTCGGCGCCGAAGCTCGCGGCAGTGGCGACGATCGCGGCGCGGTAGGACTGCGAGACGTCGGCGAGCACGCCGTCCATGTCGAACAGCAGGCCTTCGGGCGCGAGCGCGGCGCGCAGCGCTCGGGCGAGGCGGTCGAACGCCGCAGGCTCGCCCGGCAGACCGATGCGGACCGCGTCGGCGAGCTCGGCGCGGTCGGGGAACCGGCGGATCGCGATGCCGAGAGCCGCGAGCGCGCCGGTCAGCCAGCCGGGATCGACGCCGCGCACGAACACGAAGTTGGCGCTGCTCGGCAGCACGTTGGCGCCGAGCGCGCGCAGCAGCGCGGTGAGCTCGCGCCGTTCGGCCCGGATGGCGGCGACGTGGTCGGCGAGATCGGCGCCGCCGCCGGCGAGTCGCCGGCGCGCGCAGCGCAGCGACAGCGCCGACACCGGCATCGGGTTGCCGCTGGCGCGCAGCCGTTCGACCAGCGCCGGCGCTCCGATCGCGCAGCCGATGCGCAGGCCGGCGAGGCTCCAGGCCTTCGACAGCGTGCGCAGCACGACGACGTTCGGCAGCGCCAGCGCGAGCGCCGCGGCCGGCAGATCGTCGTCGCCGAACTCGGCGTAGGCGGCGTCGAGCACGATGAGAGCAGCGGGCAGCGCCTGCGCCAGCCGCCGCAGATCGTCGACCTCGGCGATCGCTCCGGTCGGGTTGTTCGGCGAGACCACGAACAGCAGTCGCGTGCGTTCGTTCGCGGCTGCGAGACAGGCGTCGGTCGGGAACCGGTCGCGCCACGGCACCGGGCGCAGGGTGGCCCGCGCGAGCGCGACGTAGCGCGGGATCATCTCGAAGGTCGGGGTCGCGGCGATCGCCTCGGCGCCGGGCTCGAGCGTCGCGAGACAGCAGCGCAGCAGCGCGTCGTCGGCGCCGGCGGTGACCAGCAGCTGTGCCGGCATCACGCCGTAGAGCGCGGCGAGGTCGCGCTGCAGCGCCGTCGACGTCGGATAGCGCGCGAGCTCGAGCGGGTCTGGGGCACCGGTGTCGACCGAAGCGAGGGCGGGGGCGCGGCCCTCGTTGCGCGACAGATCGAGGTCGATCGGACCGGCGAAGCCCGGCGGCGAGTACGAGGTTGCGGTCATGGCACGATCTGCTCGCAGCTCGAGACCACGATGTCGGTGGCGCCGTGCGCCTTGAGCTCGGGGACGAGCCGCGGCAACCCGTCGCGCGGCACCGCGGCCCGCACCGCGTAGCCGGCACCGCCGTGCAGCGGCGCGATCGTCGGCTCGCGCATGCACGGCAGGCGGTCGACGACCCGTGGCAGGTCGGCGGCGCTGACGTTGAGCTCGACCATCGCGCGCCGGCGGGCCTCGAGCACGGCGCGCAGACAGAGCACCAGATTGTCGATCGCGCGACGCTTGCCCGGTTCCTCGAGCGCGCGCGGGTTGGCGTAGAGTCGCGTCGAGGAGCGCATCAGCTCCTCGAGCACGACCAGACCATTGGCCCGCAGCGTCGCACCGGAGGCGGAGTTGTCGACGATCGCGTCGGCGTCCTCGGGCGGGAACACCTCGGTGGCGCCGTGGGAGCGCACGAAGTGGGCGTCCGGCACGCGGGTCCCGATCCACGCCCGGGTCAGTCGTTCGTACTCGCTGGCGACCACCAGCGGTCGTCCGGGCGGTGGTCGCAGCGAACCGCGATCGACCAGCGCGACCGGCGCCGCGGCGACGATGCGGACCGGATCGAGTTCGGTGTCGAGCAGCTCGACGAGCTCGACGTCGCGTTCGGCGACCCAGTCTGCACCCGCGAAGCCGAGGTCGCGCGAACCCTCCGCGAGCATCACGACGATGTTCTGCGGCTTCAGCAGCTTGGTCTCGAAGCCGTCGACCGAAAGGCGCGGTCGGTAGGCGCGGTCGTCGGTCGCGACACCGATACCCGCGGCCGCGAGCAGGGCGCGCACTCCTTGCTCCATGCGGCCCTTCGGCAGCGCCAGGTGGACGGTGTCCGGATCGGCGCCAGCGCTCCGGCCGGTGGGTCGGGAGGAGGCCGCGCGAACGGTGAACGGTGGATCGGCTGAGGTCATCGGGAGCTCGGTGCTCCGGCCTCGGCAGTCGACGCGTCCCAAAACCGAAAGCGCCGACCGCAGGGGTCGGCGCGCTGGGGTGTCGCTGTGGACGCAGCCTAGTCGCCGACCCGGATCGGGCGATGATGGCGATGATGCTGCGTGACGAACGTCATGGCGAGCGCGGACCCTAGACCCGTCTGCGACGTCTGTCAAGTCGATGCCGCTCGCCGGTCCGCGGGTTCTGCCGAGCGTCAGTGTGGCAGGGGCGATCGGATTGTCGGTGCCGCTGGCGGCGGTAGACTGGGGCGCGAGGAGGCAGGTGAGTGTCGACCGTTCGAGAGTTCCGCGATCGTTTCACCCGCGCCGGCCCCGGGCTCGAAGAACTCGCGGCCCGGATCGCCTGCGTCGCGGCCGAGCTCGAGCGCCAGCGGCGCGGCGGCGGCGCGCCGACGCGACTGCGCCAGATCGCTGCGGATCGCATCCGACTGGAGCGTGAGCTCGGCAGGATGCTCCTGGAGCAGAGCGGCGGGCGGCGCGGCCGTTCGCGTTCGGCGGCCGGACGGTGGTTGCCCGGCGGGCTGCCGAAAGGGATCAGCAAGCAGGATGCCTTGCGTCTGCGGCGACTCGCCGCGATCGACGAGAACGTGCTGGCGCGCTACTTCGATGTCGCCGCCCGCCGCAAGTTGCTGCCGACCTCGCACGGCGCCCGCGCGTTCGCCGAGCAGCCGGAAGCGGGCCCGTCCGGTCGCGCGCCCGAGCGCGCGGTGCTCGAGGGCGCCCGGCGCCTGTTCGGAACGATCGACTGCTGCGTCGGCGTCGAGGTCCCGGGGGCTCGCCGGGTCGTGGCCGCGGCCGAGATCGCGACGACTGCGCTGTCGGGCAGCGTGCTGGTGCCGTCGTGCCCCGATCCCGGCGATTGGCTGCCGCGGCTGGCGGCGCGTCGGCTGCGCGGCGAGTTCGACCAGGTCCTGTTCGTGCTGCCGGCTGCGGTCGGGGCGCGCTGGTTCGCGGTGCTGGCGGAGAGTCGCTGGTGTTGCTGCTTCGTGCGCGCCGGCGCGGCGCCGGTGCTGGTGGCCTACCACGGCGGTCGCACCGAGGCGTTCTTCGCCACGTTCGAGAGCCTCGGCGTCGTGGTCGAGACCCGCACGCGCTAGCGGGGCGACGCCGCCGCGCGCGTCAGCGCGGTGACCAGATGCCGGTCAGCAGTCCGGCATCGCGCACCTTCGCGTCGGCCTCGGCAGCGAGCGCGGCGGCGGCGGTGGGGTCGCCGGTCGCGCGCAGGTAGGTGGCGTGGTTGCGCAGCACCCGGACCAGTCCGGCGTCGTCGCCGGCGGCGGTGCAGGCGGCGCGAGCGGCCGCGAAGGCG
>JAGQRB010000857.1 GCA_020425925.1 Planctomycetota bacterium | reverse complement strand
GTCGAGCTGCCGACCGACTCGTAGTAGTAGTTCGTCGGCAGATTGAACTCGTAGACCGGGCCGCTGCCCATGGCCGCGACGTCCAGGCGGACGTAGTTCAGCAGCACGGGGTTCTTCGTCGGACCGTTGAGCACCGACACGAGGCGCAGCAGGCTCGACGCCGCGACGTCGTTGCCGTTCTTGTCCTTGATCGTCATCTGGACGTGGATCTTCTCGCCGACCTCGAAGCGGCTGTTGCCGTTGCCGACGTCGGTGATCGCCGGGAAGTCGTAGACCAGGCCGGGCGCGAGCGCCGCATCCAGCAGCGGGTGCCGATGCGCGTCGATCACGTCGAGCGGCGTGCCGGACTCGCGGTGGCAGTCCTTGCACGCGGCGTTGTCGCGCTGGATCGGCATCGTCGAGCCGTTCGAGGTGTAGGGGTGGTCGAGCACCCAGTCGTCGTGGCACGACGAGCACGCCTGCAGCGACGGCTGCGTGTAGGCGAGGTTGCCCTGCGCCGGCGCTGCGGCCGGACCGCTGTCGTCCGGGTCACCGTGGCACTTGGCGCACGCGACCGGGCCGGCGAGCATCGCGTTCTCCTGACTGCGCTGCGACGAGCTCAGCGCGGAGTAGCCCGCGTCGCGCGGCATGCCGGCGGCGAGGCTCGGCCAGACCGGGAACGCGACCTCGGAGAAGTCGACGAGGCTGCTGCGGTAGCCCTGGATCACGTAGGGCGTCGGCGTCGCGTCGTAGTTTCGCGAGCCGTCCGGGTTCGTGGTCACGCCGTTGACCGACGGCAGGTTCGCACCCGCGTGGATCTTGTGGATCATGACCTTGAAGTCGATCGTGATGCCGGGCGTGCCGTTGCCGCTGGCCGGATCATTGCCGTCCTCGGCGCCGCTGGTGTGGCAGGCGAGGCAGTTCGTGATCTTGTTGCGGTTGTTGCCGTGGGCGTTGAGCTCACCGTGGCACTGGTTGCAGTTCGCCAGCGTGACGACCTCGCGGGCCTCGAGCGCGGTCGCGTCGCCGAGCAGGAAGTCGGCGGTCGCGTTGCCCGGGTCGCGATACAGCACGCTGTCGATCTCGTAGTCCTTGCGGGCTTCGATCGCGACGGTGTAGGTCCCCGACAGCAGCGCCTGGCCCGTCATCTCGCCGTCGGCGGTGCCGAACGACGCGGTGTCGTTGATCGGGGCGGCGTAGGCCGCCGGGATCGGCACGCGGAAGCGGTAACGGTACTTGCCGAGCGCGATCTTGGTCGCGGCGCTGATCAGGTCGGATTGCGACTCGATCACGCGCTGGTAGTTGAACGTCGGGCCCGAGACCATGATCGCGCCGCGCGCGAACATCGAGAGTTCGAGCGGGTCGCCGTCGTTGGTCGCGAGCGTGAAGTCGACCTCGAGGAGGTCGCCGACGCGCAGGTTGCCTCCCGGGCCGGAGCCGCCGCGAACGGCCGTGATCTCGACGTCGACGCCGGGCAGGCGGTCGGCGGCGGTGACGGTCGGTTCGGGGGCGATCCCGATCGGGGGCGGGCTGTTGTTGTTGCTGTCGCAGGCGGCGACAACGGCGAGCCCGAGGAGCCAGAGAGAGCTGCCGAGGCGAAGGTTCATCGTAGGATCGGGGTTGAGAGGAGGGGCAGGTGCGCAATGACACCTGCGTGACACAGCCCTCATCATTGCGACGCCGGGTCTTTCGGCGATACCCCGAAGAGGGGGTTGTCGCGGGGCCAAGGGCGTAGGCGGCGAGCCGCCGCCGCCGGCACCCCGGCTACTTGTGGCAGGCCGTGCAGACGTGGCCGCCGTCGGGGTGCGGCAGCGGCTGGCCGTTGCCGTGGCACAGCCGGCAGTTCATCGACGGCAGATGGTTGGCGGGCAGCGGCGTCGCGAGCTCGTGCGCCGGCGCGCCGGCCTGGTGGCAGAGCGTGCAGCTGCTCTGCTCGACCGGCAGGTGGCACGAGACGCAGTGGCGCTGCTGGGCGCCGCCGAAGCCGCCGCGGTGGCTCTGCGGTCGGGTCGACTGGTGGCACTGCGCGCACGAATCGGTGTGGTGGCAGGTCAGGCAGCGCGAGCGGTCCGCGCTCGCGAGCAGGCCGTGGGTGCGCAGCCGGAATGTCTGGTTGTGGTTCCGCGGCGCCATGCGGGCGTGGCAGTCGGTGCAGCCGGCGGTCTGCTCGTGGCAGAGCTCGCAGCGGTCCGCGCTCAACGCGCTGCCGAAGCGCACGGTCGTGCCGTGGCCGCGCAGCCAGTCGCGCGCGTGCGACGGCGGCTGCCAGCGCTCGTCGATCGCGTCGTGGCATTCGCCGCAGGCATTGCTGCGGCCGTTCTCGGCGTGGCAGTCCATGCAGGTCGCCTTCTGCACCAGCGGCGCGAGCGGCACGGCGGTCTGGTCCGCGATCCCGGCGTGGCAGCGCACGCAGTCGAGCCGCTGGTCGGCGACGTGGCCGCGGTGCGAGAAGCGCACGTCCGCGGGCCGGCCGCTGTCGGCGACCCGGACGTAGCGGCTGCCGGCATCGAAGAACGCCGTCACGCGGCGGTCCGCCGGCTTGTCGGGATCGATCTTGTCGTGGCAGGGTGCGCAGAGCTCGGGCGGCGGCAGACCGGGCGCGTCGGCGGCGTAGACGCCGCCGTGGCAGAACGTGCACTCGAGGTCGTTGTCGACCACGTGCACCCGGTGGGGGAACGAGGGCTCGGGGCGCTCGCTCGTCTGCACCGACAGGCAGGCGGTCGCCGCCGCCCAGGCCGACAGCGCCACCGCGAGCGAGTAGCGCGGCCAGCGCCGGCGCCAGCGCGGTGCGTCGGATTCGTTCGCGGTCACAGGGTCCATGTCATTCCGAGGCGCAGCAGGTGGAACTCGTCGTCGTCGTTGCGTTCGAGCTCGTAGGTCGCATCGAGGCGGACGCGGCCGGCGAGCGCGTAGTCGGCGCGCAGGTAGAACGTCCGCACGTGCACGCGCTCGCGATCGGCGAGCACGTCGTAGCGGAACAGATCGTAGCCCGAGCCGAGCTCGAGCCGCAGGCCGTCGTCGGTGCGGTACTGCAAGCCGCCGGCGACGGCACGGGTGGCTTCGCCCGAGGTGTGCCACAGGCTGCCGTTGACGAAGCCGGTGAGCCGGTCGACGCCGAACAACCCCGGGAACGACGCATCGGCCCAGCAGCGTTCGAAGTCGCGGTTGAACGTGCCCTCGTCGCTGGCCTCGCTGAGCCGCCGGACCTGGCCGCCGGAGCTCAGCGTCAGGTGCTTGCCGAAGTCGCGGCTCAGCGACAGCTGCAGCTGCCGGTAGGGCCGGTACTCGGCCGCGATCACGTAGAACGGGTCGAGCTCGTTGACCTGCGAGCGCTGCGTCCGCAGCAGCTCGCGGTAGTCGACGTCGACGAACAGCTCGAACGGCAGCTCGCCGTGGGCGCCGACCTGGACCTCGCGTGGGCGACCGTTCAGCCAGGTGTGCAGCGCGGTCAGCTGCAGCGCATCGAAGCTCTGCCAGGCGCGCAGACCGAGGACCTCGTCGTGCCGTTCGATCGCCAGGAAGTCGTCGCGCAGCGACTGCCAGTCGAAGCGCAGGCGGCCGCCCTGCCACGGCCGCATCCCGGCGCCGACGCCGTATGCCGAGTCGCCGCGCGAGCTCGGTTCGAAGTGGTGCACCGGGATGCCGCCCCAGGCCGACACCGACACCTTGGCGGCGCCGAACTCGTCGCTGTCGGCGCAGAGGCCGTCGAACGTGACCGGCACCGGTGCGGCGTCGAGATCCTGGCGGCCGAGCCGGAGCCTGGCGACGTACGGCAGCGGCGCGCGCGCCGCGAAGTAGGCGCGATAGATGCGGCCGTGGATGTCGTCGCGGAAGCTCTGCTCGAGGCCGCGGAACGGGTCGTCGTCGCGGCGGCCGTCGAGGTTGGCGAAGCCGGGTCCGGCGAAGTGGAACGAGAACGGCTCGCGCTCCTCGCGGCCGATGTCGAGGTTCAGCCGGGCGGTGAGGTTGTGATCGCTGGCACCGGCACCGTGGCGGAAGCGGTAGCTGGTCGCGAACGTGCCGCGCAGCAGATCGGGTTCGCCGGTCGGGCGCGCGCCGGTGGCGGCGCCGCCGGCAGCCGGCGTCGGACGATCGCGCAGCATCGGCTCCGGCGTGCCGGTGGCGTTCGG
>JAGQRB010000856.1 GCA_020425925.1 Planctomycetota bacterium | reverse complement strand
TCGTCTACCCCGACGTCCTGCTGCTCGACGAGGCAACCGCGGGCATCGATAGCGAATCAGAGGCACGGCTTCAGCGCGCCCTCGCGGCCGCGCTGCGCGGCCGCACGGCGCTGGTGGTCGCCCACCGGCTGTCGACGGTGCGCGGCGCCGACCGCATCGTCGTGCTCGAGCGCGGCCGGATCGTCGAATCCGGGACACATTCCGAGCTCGTAGCCCGTAACGGCGCCTATGCCCGGATGCTATCGCACATCCGCAGCGTGGCGTAGGATGGGCGACCTCCGCGCCCCCCTCCCATTCTTGTCCAGTCCGCGGGCGCCCGAACGGCGCCTCTGAAGCAGGAGTTCCGAATGATCTTCGCGACCACCCTCTCTCTCGTGTGCAGCGCGACGTGCCCGGCGGCGGCACATCCGGCGGCGCAGTCGCCGACGCCGCAATCCCCGCAGGCGCAGTCGCCGGCGACCCCGCGCGCGACCGGACCGGTGCGCGGCGTCATGCCGAAGGCACTGGCGAACGGGCTGCCGGTCGACCCGGCCCAGAAGCACGTCGTGGTGAAGCTCGCCGAGCGGCGGCAGGGTCTCAGCGCCGACGGCGCGATCCTCGATCCCGCGATCCTGACGGTGATCGGCCAGCGTCCGGTGCACCCGTTCTTCTTCGGCCTCGAGGCCCAGCTCGCCGAGATCCGCACGCGCCAGCTCGCGGCGACGCCGCCGGGCGAGGTGCCGCCGGTCGACCTGTCGCTCTACTTCGACGTCGAGACCGGCAGCGGCGCCGAGACCCGTGAACTCGTCGCCGCGCTCAACGCGCTGGCCGACGTCGAGCTGGCCTACCCGCGCGAGCTGCCGACGCCGCCGCCGGGCGACATCCCGCCGACGACGCCCGATTTCACCTCGAGCCAGGGCTACCGCGGCCTGCCGCCGACCGGCATCGACGGCGACGCGGTCGCCTACACCACGGGCGGCATGGGCAGCGGCGTCCGGGTGCTCGACATCGAGTGGGGCTGGGACTTCGGCCACGAGGACATCGACGCCCTCGTCGCCAGCGCGCTGGTCGGACCGCCGATCGCGAACCCGGGCTACAACAACCACGGCGACGCGGTGATGGGCATCATCGGCGCCGACAACGACATCTACGGCGTCTCCGGCTTCAACCCCGACTCGCCGATGAACGTCGCGACCGACTATCCGGCGAGCGGCTACAGCGTCGCGAACGCGATCGCGGTCGGCCTGCCCGTGCTCACCGCCGGCGACGTCATGGTGCTCGAGGCGCAGACCAGCACGCCCCTCGGGCTCGGCCCGACGGAGTGGATCCAGGCCGACTTCGACGCGATCCTGATCGCGACCGGTCTCGGCGTCGTGACCGTCGAAGCCGCCGGCAATGGCGGCGTCAACCTCGACTCGGGTTCGCTCGGTGGCCTGTTCAATCTCAACGTCCGCGACTCGGGCGCGATCATCGTCGGCGCCAGCAACGGCAGCGCGCTCGCGCGCGCCTCGTTCAGCTGCTACGGCTCGCGTATCGACGCCAACGGCTGGGGCTACAACGTCGCCTCGACGGGCTACGGCGATCTGTTCAACCCGGGCGACGTGCGGCAGCACTACACCAGCGGTTTCTCGGGCACGTCGTCGGCGACGCCGATCGTGACCGGCTCCGTGGTCGCGTTGCTCGGTGCCGCCGAGGCCCAGCTCGCGCCGGCGGCCGCCGCCGCGCTCGACATGTTCGCGATCCGCGCGCTGCTGCGCGCCCACGGCACCCCGATCGCGACGATCTCGAACCGTCCCGACGTCGGCGCGATGCTCGCCGCCGCCGGTATCACGAACGGCCTCGAGATCCGCACCGAGCCACGCACCGGTCAGACCTGCAACATCGACCTGACGCCGTCGTTCAACGCCGGCCCGAACGACTTCTACGCGTTCGCCGGCAGCCTGCTGCCCGACAACGTGCCGATGCCGGCACCTTTCGCGGGCCGCTACCTGCTCGACTCGGCGCTCTCGACCCCGCTGGTCTTCGGCACGTTCGCGACGACGCCGGCGACGTTCGCGCTCGCGATCCCGAACTCGACGGCCTACTACGGCCTGCGCTACATCGTCCAGGGCTTCACGTTCGAGTCGGGCAACGGCAACCTGACGCCGACCAACAGCGTGCAGGTCTTCGTGCGCCGCTAGCGCGCGGGAGCGACACCATGCGGATTCGACTCGTCACCGCGATGATCACCGCCGCCGGCGCACTCGCCGCCCAGGCGGCGGTGACGCCGTTCGGCGCCGGCTGCTCGTTCCAGAGCCAGGTGCCGGCGATCGGCAACGTCGGCCTGCCGCACCTCGGTCAGGCGTTCGACCTGACCTACAGCGGCCCGAACTACACCTACAACTCGGCGCAGCAGATCGCCCGGCCGCACCTCGCGCTCGGCCTGCAGGCACAGACGACGCCGATCCCGGCCAACCTGCTGCTCTACCAGCCGGCGGGCTGCACGGGTTACCTCGTGCCCCTCGGTCTGACGCCGATGGCGCCGGATCCGGTGCTGCCGCAGTACGAAGCATCGTTCCGCTTCGCGGTGCCGAACGATCCCGGGCTGATCGGCGCGCAGATCCTGGCGCAGTGGCTGATGCTGCACACGCAGTGCGGCTTCTCCGGCTGCGGGCTCAGCGCGGCGATCACCTCGGACGCCGCGCTGATCACGATCGGGCCGTAACCGCCGTGCCTACTTGCCGGCGACGATGTCGGCCGGCAGCTCGGCGGTGAGCGCCTTCAGGAAGGTGATGATCGACGCGACCTCGTCGTCGCTGAGCTTCTTGTTGAGCTGCAGCTGGCCCATCTCCTTGACGACCTCCTCGAGCGTCGCCGTGCCGCCGTCGTGGTTGTACGGCGCGGTCTTCTCGACGTTGAGCAGCGAGGGCACCTTGAAGAAGTACTTCTCGGCCTCGTTGCCGGTGACCTTGGCGCGGCCGATGTCCTCGGCGTTCTTGTACGGCTCGTAGACGCCGAGCTTCTGCTGCATGCCGCCGCCGACCAGCCGCGTCATGTGGCAAGTCGTGCAGCCGACCTGGATGAAGGTGTTGAGTCCGGCCTTCTCCTCGTTGGTGAGCGCGCGGCTGTCGCCCTCGACGAACTTGTCCCAGCGCCCCGTGGTCTTCAGGGCGCGCTCGAACGCGCCGATCGCGAGCCCGAAGTTCTCCGCCGTGACCGGGTCCTCGCCCGGGAACGCCTTGGCGAACGCGGCGACGAGCTCCGGCTCCTCCTTGATCTTGGCCACCAGCGCGTCCTCGCCGTCGATGCCGTGCTCGATCGCGTTGGTCATCGGGCCCATCGCCTGATCCTCGACGGTCGCGGCGCGGTAGTCCCAGAACTGCGCGAACTGCCGGTAGGCGTTCCACACCGTCGGCGTGTTGCGCTCGCCGGGCTGCCCGCCGGTACCGGGCGACGTCTGCTTGTTGTCCTGGCCGTAGGTCGCGAGGTCGTGGCACGAGGCGCAGCTGATGTCGCCGTTCTTCGACAGCTTCTTGTCGTGGTAGAGCATCCGGCCGAGCGCGACCTTCTCCGGCGTCGACGGGTTCTCGACCGGCGGCTGCGCCGGGTCGTTGCCGAACAGTCCCTTGACCATCACCATGTCGACGCGCACCGGCGGCATCGGCTTCTTCGGCGCCGGCTTCGAGGCGGGCTGCTTCGAGGCCGCGTCGGTGGCATCGCTCGTGCCGCCCGCCGGCGCGGGCGCTTTGGGGGCGGGCTTCTGCGGCGTGTCGCCGCCGCACGCGGGCAGGAACAGCAGCGCGAGCGCGCCGCACGAGGTCAGGATTCGCTTCATCGAGACGGGGACTGTCATGCGTGTGTCAGGCGTGCAACACCGGAACGCCGGGCGGGATTTCGCCGGCTCCGGATTTGCGCTGGAGGGAACGGCGCAACCCGGTGTCAGATGCCGACATGACGCGTCTCGTGCTGGCCAGCAGTTCGCCCTACCGCCGGGCGCTCCTCGGTCGACTGCAGCTGCCGTTCGAGGCGCTGGCGCCACAGGTCGACGAGGCCGCCGTGAAGGCGGCCGGCGGCGAACCGGCCGAGATCGCCCGCGAGCTCGCCCGCAGCAAGGCGCTCGCCGTCGCCGCGACCTGCGACCCCGGCGACGCCGGCTACGCAGTGATCGGCTCGGACCAGGTCGCGGCACTCGACCACCGGGTGCTCGACAAGCCGGGCGACGCCGCCGGGGCGATCGCCCAGCTCACCGCGCTGCAGGGCCGCGAACACGCGCTGCTGACGGCCGTGGCGATCGCGACCCCGGACCGACTGATCGAGTTCCTCGACGTCACACGGCTCTGCATGCGCGCCCTGGCAGCGGCCGAGATCGAACGCTACGTCGCCGCCGAGCAGCCGTTCGACTGCGCCGGCAGCTACCGGATCGAGGGGCTCGGCATCGCGCTGTTCGCCGCGATCGACGGCGAGGACCAGACCGCGATCGTCGGCCTGCCGCTGCTCCGGCTCGCGGCCGAGCTGCGCCAGCTGGGCCTCGCGGTGCCGTAGCCAGCCAGCCCGGCGGGGCCGCCGGCAGCCGGCGAATGGCTCGCCCCGGATTGACGGAATCGCGCGGCTCTGGACAATGCTTCGCCCTCACATGGCCCAGAACATCCGCAACGTCGCGATCATCGCCCACGTCGCCCACGGCAAGACGACCCTCGTCGACGGGCTGCTGCGCCAGACCGGCACGTTCAGCGAGCACCAGGAGGTCAACGACTGCGTGATGGACAGCAACGAGCTCGAGCGCGAGCGCGGCATCACGATCCTGGCGAAGAACACGGTGGTCAGCTACGAGGGCACGCGGATCAACATCATCGACACGCCGGGCCACGCCGACTTCGGCGGCGAGGTCGAGCGCGTGCTGTCGATGGCCGACGGCGTGCTGCTCCTGGTCGACGCCGCCGAGGGCCCGATGCCGCAGACGCGCTTCGTGCTGCAGAAGGCGTTCTCTCACCACCTCAAGCCCATCGTCGTCGTCAACAAGATCGACAAGCAGGACGCCCGGCCGCAGGAGGTCGTCAACGAGGTGTTCGACCTGTTCATCGATCTCGACGCCGACGAGCAGGCACTCGAGTTCCCGGTGTTCTACGGCAGCGGCCGCCAGGGCTGGATGACGACCGACCTCGCCGCCGCACGCGAGGGTGGCGAGGGCAAGAACCTGCGCTCGCTGTTCGAGGCGATCGTGAACCACATTCCGGCACCGCAGGACGACCCGAGCGAGCCGCTGCAGTTCCGCGTCACCACGCTCGACTGGAGCGACTACGTCGGCCGCATCGCGATCGGTCGCGTGCACCGCGGCCACATCTCGCCGAGCGAGCGCGTCGTGCACCTGTCGCGCCGCGGCCGGCAGTCCGAGGTCACCGTGCGCGGGGTCTACCGCTTCGTCGGCCTGTCGCGAGAGGAGGCCGAGGAGGTCGAGGCCGGCGATCTCTGCGGCATCTACGGCATCGAGGACATCGAGATCGGCGACACCCTGGCGGCACCCGAGCGCCCCGAGGCGATGCCGGTGATCGCGATCGACGAACCGACGATGACGATCGTGATGCGGGTCAACGACTCGCCGTTCGCGGGCCGCGACGGCGGTCGCTTCCTGACTTCGCGCCACCTGCGCGAGCGGCTCGAGAAGGAACTGCGCGTCAACGTCGCATTGCGCGTCGAGTCCGGCGGCACCGCCGATGCGTTCAAGCTGTCGGGCCGCGGCGTCATGCACCTCGGCTTCCTGCTCGAGACGATGCGGCGCGAGGGCTACGAGTTCGGCGTCGGCAAGCCGCAGGTGTTGTTCAAGGAGGTCGACGGCCAGAAGCAGGAGCCGATCGAGTACCTGACCGTCGACGCGCCCGCGGACGCGGTCGGCAAGGTCATCGAGATCCTCGGCACCCGCAAGGCCGAGCTGCTGAAGATGGACCGCAAGGGCACTTTCACCCGCGTCGAATTCACCGTGCCGGCGCGCGGCCTGATCGGCGTCCGCAGCCGCGTGCTGAACGCCACCGGCGGGCAGGCGACGATGCACCACGTGTTCCACGGCTACGGCCCGTTCCGCGGCGCGATCGAGGAGCGCGTCAACGGCGTGCTGATCTCGATGGGACAGGGCAACGTCACGTTCTACGCGCTCGACAACCTGCGCGACCGTGGCCAGTTCTTCGTCCCCGAGGGCACCACGGTCTACGAGGGCATGATCGTCGGCGAGCACTGCAAGGACAACGACCTCGTCGTCAACTGCGTGCGCGAGAAGAAGGCGACCAACATCCGCAGCTCGACCAAGGAGGCGTTCGTCAAGCTGCCGCCGCCGCGCGAGTTCAACGTCGAGGACGCGCTCGAGTACGTCGCCGAGGACGAGGTCGTCGAGGTCACCGCCAAGGCCGTCCGGCTGCGCAAGGCCGACCTCAAGGAGAACGACCGCAAGCGCAAGGAACGCAACCGCGAGACCGTCTGACCGCGGCCCGTGCCAGAAAGACCACCAATGCGGGCGCGCGCCGCGGCCTCGAGCGGCTAGCCTTTTGCGCCGACCGCCCATGTCCCCCCGCACCGGTTCGACCGACGCGGCGCGCCGACGGACGCTGCGCGCGCTGGCTGAGGAGCTCGGCTACGAGTTCGACGACATCGACCTGCTCGACCGCGCGCTGACCCACGCCTCGACCGGCAACGAGGGCGCCAAGAGCTACGAGCGCCTCGAGTTCCTCGGCGACGCGTTCCTGAACTTCGCCGTCGCCGAGGTGCTGTTCCGGGCGGAGCCCGAGGTCGCCGAGGGTCGCCTCACCGAGACGCGGGCGAAGATCGTCAGCCGTGCACCGCTGGCGGACGTCGCCGACCGCCTCGGACTCGCGCGCCACCTGCACCACGGCAAGGGGCTGCGCAAGGCGGAGTGCACCAGCGAGCGGATCCGGGCCGACCTCGTCGAGGCGGTGCTCGGTGCGATCCTGGTCGACGGCGGCGTCCGGCCGGCGCGCGCGTTCGTCCGGCGCCACTGCCTGCCGGCGGACGCGATGCTCGCGAACCCGGCCGACGTCGAGAAGGACAGCAAGACCGCGCTGCTGCACTACTGCCAGCGCCATCGGCTCGGGCAGCCGCGCTACGACCTCGTCGAGACCACGGGTCTGCAGCACGAGCAGGAGTTCCGCGTCGTCGCCCGGCTCGACGACGGCCGCCGCGGGCAGGGCGTCGGACGCACCAAGCGCGCCGCCGAGAAGGCCGCCGCCTCCGCGCTGCTCGACGACATCGTCGACGGCGCCGAAGCCGGGTGACCCGGATTGTCGCGGGCAGCCGGCGCCGACCTTGCACCCGGCCGATCCGACCTCGACGATCGCGCGCCTGATGACCCGTATCGCACTCCTGGGAACCGGCCTGCTCGGCGCCGGCTTCGTCGAAAACCTCCTCGCCAAGGGTCATGCCGTGACCGTCTGGAACCGCACCGCGAGCAAGACCGCGGCGCTGGTCGAGCGCGGCGCGACCGCCGCGGCGGATCCGGCGGCCGCGGTTCAGAACGCGACCCACGTCCATCTCGTACTGTCCGAGGACCCGGTCGTCGACGAGGTCGTCGCGGCGCTGCGCCCGGGCCTGCCCGATGGCGCCTGGGTCATCGACCACAGCACCAACCTGCCGGCCAAGGTCGCCGCGCGCTACGCCGGGCTGCGCGCCGAGGGCGTGCGCTACGTGCCGGCACCGGTCTTCATGTCGCCGAAGGACGCGCGCAACGCCACCGGGCTGATGGTCGTCTCGGCCACGGACACCGACGCGGCGGCACTGCAGGACCATCTCGCCGCGATGACGGGCAAGGTCGCCCACGTCGGCGACCAACCGGCCCTCGCAGCCGCCTACAAGCTCGCCGGCAACTCGATGTACTTCGCGTTGACCGCAGCCCTCAACGACGTGCTCGCGATCGGCCGCGGCACCGGGGTCGAGGACGCGACGATGCTGAAACTGTTCGAGTTCTGGAAGATCGGCGGCGCGATGCCGGTGATCGGCGAACACGTCAGCCGCGGCGACCGCGGCGGCGCGAGCTTCGAGCTCACGATGGCGCGCAAGGACGCGCGCCTGATGCACGAGGCCGCCGGTGTGAACGCGACCGTCGCATTGCCGGCGGTGATCGCGGCGATGGATCGCGCGATCGCGAACGGTGCCGGCAGCCGCGACTTCCTCGCGTTCCTCGGCACCTGATGCGTCGGTACCTGCTGCTGCTCGCGCTGTCGTGGAGCGCTTGCGCGGCCGCGCCGGAGCCCGGCGCGGCGCTCGACGCCCTGGCGCTGCCGACCGCGACCCGACAGGTGATCTTCGTCACGACGACCGACTGGGACGCGACCGCCGCCATCGTCCGCCGCTTCGAGCGTGTCGCCGACGGCTGGCGCGCGGTCGGCGCACCGATCGCTGCGACCGTCGGCCGCAGCGGGCTGGCCTGGGGCATCGGCCGCCACCGCGCTGCCGACGGACCGCAGAAGCTCGAGGGCGACGGCCGCGCTCCGGCGGGGGTCTTCGAGCTCGGCCCGGCGTTCGGCTACGCGCCGTCGCCGCCGCCGGACGTCGCGCTGCCGTGGCGCCAGGCGACGGCACGCGACTACTGGGTCGATGCCCCCGAGTCACCCGACTACAACGCCTGGCGCTCGATCCCCGCCGCCGAGCCGAACGATCCGACGGCGCATTGGCGCTCGTTCGAACGCATGCGCCGCGACGATGCGCTCTACGAGTTCGGCGTCGTGGTCGACCACAACCCGGAGCGGCGCCCGCGCTGCGGCAGCGCGATCTTCCTGCACGTCTGGAGCGGGTCCGGGCGGCCGACCAGCGGCTGCACCGCGATGGCGCGAGACGATCTGCTGACGCTGCTGCGCTGGCTGCGACCGGAGTCGCAGCCGCTCATGGTGCAGGCGCCGCTCGGAGCGCTCGGCGCGATCCGGCTCTAGAGGAACGGCCGGAAAGCCAGCACCACGACCCGCGGCGGCCTCGCCGCACCATGCGCGCCGCAGAAGCCTCGACGAATCAGTGGATTCACCTGCGTTTCCGCGCCGCACCTGTCACGACGATTCCATCCACGCTTCGAGGCAGGTCTTTCCGGCCGGTCCTCTAGCGCGCCTCAGGAGCCGAGGATCGCGACCAGACCCGACGAGCTCAGCACGCCGCCGCTCGCGTTCACGAAGAACGCCTGGAACGCGATCCGCCGGCCGCACCACTTCGCGAACGCCGGGATGGCAACCGAGTAGGTCGCGAAGCCGGCGTTGTCGGTCGTGATCGGCAGCACGAACTCGTTGCTCGGATAGAGCGAGCAGCCCGGGAAGCCGTAGTTCGCGAGGTTGATCGGCAGCGGCAGGTTGAAGATCGGGTCGTACTGGGTCGAGAAGCCGTGGATCAGCAGACCGGCGGAGTTCGGCGTCGCCGGGCTGTTGACGTCGGTGCCGACGAGGTCGCCGACGTACGGGACGCCGATGCTGGTCAGCGTCGGCACCGCGAGCAGGCCGGGCGCGCAACCGTTGCCGACGTTCTGGACCATGGCATTGTTCGGGCAGCACGGCGCGCCGCTCGAGACGTAGCCGTTCGCCGTGCCGCCGATGCCGCCGCCCTGGAACACGAACGACGTCGCGACGTTGTAGGCGCCGCCACCGGAGAGCATCGCCGAGATCGCGTCGGCGGTGAGGCCGGCCACGCCGGGGCCGGCGAGCTGCAGCACGAACGTGGTGCGTCCGAGCACGACGACCGGGTTGTTGAACTGCGTCGCCTGGGCATTGCCGATGCCGCCGGCCAGGCCGGGGATCGAGAGCAACGCGTTGAAGCAGCCGAAACAGCCCTGGATCTGGGTCTGGAACGGCGTGAACTGCAACGCGAACGCGGGCGTCGCGCCACCCTGGCCCGACTGCGAGATCAGCGTCGCGCTGTTGACCGTTCCGTTCGGAACGCTGAATGCGATCGCGGTGATGACCGGGCTGTCTTCACCGGCAACGACCGGCGAGGTGTTGGTGACCCGCACGGTGAGCTGGGCCGTGGCCGGGTCGTAGGCGAAGTCGATCGTGCCGGTCGCGACCACGCCATTGGTGAGCACGGGCGAACTGGTCGATTGGCAGCCGTAGGCGCCGTTGCTCCCGACCGGGAGGCAGGCGGTGGTGATCTGGGCGAGTGCCGGGCCGGCGAGCGACGCGGCACAGACGAAAGCAATCAGGGCGTGTTGCATGACGTTGTGGTTGGGTTCTGGCGAGTGCGCGGTTCCCGCTCCCCGTCGGAAACCGTGTGGCGAGCATAGGCCCGCCGACGAACCCAACACAACGTCGGAAATCAGCTCAGACGTCGCCGCCGCCGCGACCCTCGCGGCCACCGCGACCGCCCTCGCCACCCTCACCGCTCTGGTCACCGTCACCACCGCCGCGGCGCTGGCGACGCGGTTTGTAGATTCTGTGATTCTCCTTCTCCGACGCCTCGAGGGCGGCGAGCGCCTTCGCGGCGGCCTCGTGATCGCCGAGCACGAGCGCGTCCTCGAGGTCGAGCACCGAACGCATCGTCTTGTTGATCGCGACACGGTAGGCCCGCACGAACTCGTCGCGCTTCTCCTCGGGCTGGCGCTGGGCCGAACGCGGGGCGTGCTTCTTGGCGGCCTGCAGCGATTCGAGCGCGATCTCGACCTGCGCCAGCGGCGCGTCGCCTTCCGGCTTCTTGAGGTACTCGCCGATCTTCTCGATCGCCTCCTCGAGGTTCTCCATCTCGGCCTTGACGGGCGAGGGCGCGCGTCGACCCTGCGGCCGCTCGCCGTCCTGGGCGAGCGCGGGCAGGGCGAAGCAGAGGGCAGCGGCAAGAACGCGAGTCGAACGGAACTGGATCATGGGTATCGAAGGTGTCGGAGACTGCAGGCGGAAGACGAGCAGATCCGCGGTGTGGACACCATCGCCGGGTGCGATTGCGACAATTTCGTGGCGAGAGTCCCGGTCCTGACCGGCGCGCCGGGCCGGCGAATCGGGACGCGGGGCGACAGTCCGCCGGCGACGTGCGATCCTGCGGGCATGGCACAGCTTCCCATTCTGCTCCTGGTCGCGGCCGGCGTCGGATCCGGCCTCTGCGCCCAGGCCGAATCGGCCCGGCCCGAGCCCGCTGCGGCGACACCGACTTCGTATCGCTTCGAGCCGCAGGCGCTGACCGTCGACTTCGGCGCATTGCCGGGCTTCGAGCGGCACCCGATCCAGCACGTCCAGGTCAAGGGCGAGTGGCGCGGCGAGCTCGGCGCGGCCAAGGTCCGGATCACCCTGCGGGTCTACCCGCGCGACGAGTTCGGGCTCGACGAGCCCGACGACGTCGGCAGCCTGATCCTGCTCAATGCCGAGCAGTGGGCAAAGCCCGGGACGGCGTTCGCGTTCGACGAACGCCATCTGCAGAACGGTCCGTTCGGCTGGGTGCCCTACGCGCTGATCGCGAGCGCGGCGGTCGACGTCGAGGGCGAGGCGAACCGACTCCTGTTCACCACCGGCATCACCGAGAAGTTCGGCTACCAGCTGCTCACCGAGTGCTTCGGCGAGCCCGACGACGCGGATCGCAAGCGCCTCGAGCAGTTCATGACCGCAGGCGTGCGCTACGACGGCCCGCTGCGCAACTGGCAGTGGACCGACGAGGAGGCGCGGGCGCGCTGGCAGGAGTTCACCGACGAGAAGGTGCACGACAAGCTCGAGATCGCGCGCACCAAGCACTACCTGATCCTGTTCGACGCCGGCGGCAAGCTGTTCGCGAAGAAGATGGAGGAGTGCTACGAGGAGATCCGCAAGATCTACCCGTTCGACGAGGTCGAAGGCCGGCGACTGATGCCGGTCTTCCTGTTCCGTACCCGCGAGGAGTACTACGAGTACTACGCGCGGATCGCGAAGGTCTCGCGCGACCAGGCCGCGGCCTCGAAGGGGCACGCCTGGCGTGACTACTACGCGACCTACTACGACTCGCCGAACGACCCCGTGCACATCCACGAGGCGACCCACCAGATCTTCGCCAACCGCCTGGGTCTGCACGGCGGCGGCTCGTGGTTCCAGGAAGGCGTCGCCGAGTACATGTCGGAGCGCTACAGCCAGATCCGGTCGGACGCCCGCAACATGATCAAGAGCGGCGACTACGTGCCGTTCGGCAAGTTCATGGTGGTGCCGAGCCTGCTGCACTCGAACACGGGCTCGAACCGGCGCGGCGGCAGCCAGGCCTCGAATCAGTACGCACAGGCGGCCTCGATCATCGCGTTCCTGGCCAAGAGCAAGTTCGGCAAGGACCGCTTTCAGGAGTTCGTGCACGCGATCGGCAGCGTCCGCCGCGGCGATCTGAAGAGCATCGAACAGCGGCTCGGCGCGATCTACGGCGTCGACATCGCCGGACTCGAGGCCGAG
>JAGQRB010000855.1 GCA_020425925.1 Planctomycetota bacterium | reverse complement strand
GGCCGCGCGCGCCGTCTCCATGCACTTCGACAGCACGGCGTGGGCGGCGCGCGCCGTCAGCGGCGCCGGCAACGCGGCACGGCCGCGCACCGCGGCATGGAACGCACCCAGCGAGCCGCGCATGCCGCGCAGGAACGGGTCGTCGGGGAACGCGAGCCGGAACAGTCCGAGGCCGTAGCCGAGCACCGTGCCGAGCGCCCGGCCGACGAGCCGGACTCCGCCTGCGAACAGGTTCCAGCCGTGATCGAGGAACTCGAGCCAGCGCGTCTTCGTGCGCAGCCAGCAGCTCGCGCGCTGCAGGTCGACGAACGCCGCCCCGTCGCTGCCGAGCACGTGCACCGTGGTCTCGAGCATCGCCCGGCCGAACGCCATGCGGACGTGCGCGGTGCCGCGTTCGCACTGCAGCGCGACGAACCACTCGTCGCGAAAGTCGACACCGTTCGGCAATCGGCGCGGCTCGCCGGTGCTCGCGTGTACCGACCGGCAGTCGCCGAGCAGCGCGTAGACCACCGAGAACAGGTGCACGCCCTGCTCCCAGACGATGTTCGCGCCGGTCTGGAACATGAAGTGGCCGACGTCGCCGGTCGCAAGCTGGCGCAGCGGCACGTTGTGCTGCAGATCGACGTGCTCGAGCCGCCCGAGTCGCCCGCGCTCGAGCTGCCGCTGCAGGTGCGCGAGCGCGGGGTGGCAGGCCTGGTTGTGGTTCACGGCGAGCACCGTGCCGGACGCCAGCGCCGCGGCCTCGAGGTCGGCGACCTCCTCGGCGCGCAGCACGAGCGGCTTCTCGACCAGCACGTGCAGACCGGCGCGGAGGCACTGCAGCGCGAGCTCGCGGTGCAGCACGGGTGGCACCAGGATGTGCACGGCGTCGACCTCGCCGTGCGCCAACAGCTCCTCGACGCTGGCGTGCACGCGCGCGATGCCGTGGCGCTGGGCGAACCGCGCGGCGCGCGCCGCGGCGACGTCGACGACGGCGACGACGCTGACGTCGGCGAGCGCGCGCAACACGGTGACGTGGGCCTCGGCGATGAAACCGGTGCCGATCAAAGCCACGCGGCTGCGCCGACCGGTCACGGTAGCGGTGGGCGCGGCGGCGGCGGACACGTTCGAAACGGTGGGCTGTGTGGTAGTGGTCAGAACCGGATCCTGCGGGATGGGGCGGCGCGGTGCAACGTTGGCGTTATCGACACTACCTTTGCATGATCCTCACCGATGCACCGCTTCTTCCGCTTCGGGATCCCGTTCGCCGTCGCGCTCGCCGCTCCCGCCGCCGGCCAGCAGCAGGGACGGCTCACGCTGGAAACCGTGCTCGAGCAGGGCGGCAAGCTCGTAGCGCCGACACCATCGGTGCTGTGGCAGCCGGGCGGCCACCGCGCGAGCCTCGTGCTCGGCGACGTCGAGGGGCCGCGGCTCTTGGTGCGGCTCGACGCCGAGTTCGCGCCGACCACACCGATCACCGCGATGCGACTGCTGACCGCGATCGGCGCCGGGGGCATCGCGGCCGACGGCCGGTTGCCGACCTGCTCGTGGCTGCCGGACAACACGCTGCGCATCGAGCACGGCGACGCGGTGTTCCATTGGCGCGACTGCCGCGGTACGGCCGAGCGCGTGCTGCAGTGGCCGGCGGGTGCCGCGCACGCCGTGGCTCCGGATGACGCCCACGTCGCCTGGCTGGACGCCGGCGACCTCTGGCTCGCCGACCGCGCCGGCTCGCTGCGCCGCCTGACGTTCGACGGCTCCGATGACGTGGTCTACGGCGGCGCGGCGCATCGCGCCGAGTTCGGCATCACCACCGGACTGTTCTGGAGCGACGACGGCCGCTGGCTCGCGTTTTCGCGCGAGGACCAGCGACCGATCGCGGAGTACCCCTACCAGGATCTCGGCACGCGGCCGCTGCCGCGCCACGGCCGCTATCCGATGGCCGGCGACGCCGACAGCATGGTGACGATCGGTGTCTGCGACACGACCAGCGGCGCCGTCACCTGGTTGGCCGATGATCCCGACGAAGACGTCTACTGGACGAACGTCGCGGTGCGCGCCGACGGCGCGGTGTTCGTCGCGCGCGTCAACCGCGGCCAGGACCACTGTGAGCTGGTGCGCTACGATGCCGGCACCGGTGAGCGCCGCGAGGTTCTGCTGCGCGAGTTCGACCGCGAGTGGATCGAACCGGAGCATCCACCGACGTTCCTGCCCGACGGGCGACTGCTGTGGTGGTCGAGCCGCACCGGTTACCGCCACCTGTTCGCGCTCGCGGCGGACGGCGGAGAACCGCAGCGGGTGACGCGCGGCGACTTCGACGTGCAGCGCCTCGTCGGCGTCGGCGACGACGCCCTCTGGTTCGAGGCATCGGGCGAGGATCCACGCGACCTGCACCTGTTCCGCGCGGCGCTCGACGGCAGCGCGGTCGCGCAGGTGACGCACCGCGCCGGCACCCACCGCGCCGAGCTGTCGCCCGACCGGCGATTCGCCCATGTCCTCTGGTCCGACGCGACGCACCAGCCCGCGGGCTACTTCCTCGATCTCGCGACCGGCGAGGCCGTCACGCCGTTCGGGAACACCGACGACGGCCAGCCGAACGGCGCCAAGGGCACGCCACTCGGCGACTACGCGCTGCCGCGGCAGGAGTTCTTCACGGTGGAGGCCGGCGACGGTCGAACGCTGTACGGCCACGTCCTGCTGCCGCCCGATCTCCAACCGGGCGAGCGCCGGCCGGCGCTGCACTACGTCTACGGCGGCCCCCACGTGCAGCTGGTCAAGAACGACTGGCTCGGCGGCGCGCCGCTCTGGCTCGCCGCGCTCGCGGCCGAGGGCTTCGTGGTCTGCCGGCTGGACAACCGCGGCACGCCGAACCGCGGCGTCGAGTTCGAGCAGCAGATCTTCCGGCGCCTGGGCACCGTCGAGGTCGACGACCAACTGCGCGCGGTCGAGTGGCTGAAGCAGCAGCCCTACGTCGATCCGGACCGCATCGCGGTGCACGGCTGGTCGTTCGGCGGCTACATGACGCTGCGGCTGCTGCTGCTCGCGCCGACGACCTACGCCTGCGGCATCAGCGGCGCACCGGTGACCGACTGGTCGATGTACGAGACCGGCTACACCGAGCGCTACATGGACACGCCGGCCGAGAACCCGAAGGGCTACGAGCTGTCGAGCTGTCTGCCGCTCGCCGGCGCGCTCGAGCGCCCGCTGCTGCTGGTGCACGGCACCGACGACCGCACGGTGATGTGGGCCCACACGCTCGAATTCGTCGATCGCTGCATCGCCGCCGGCAAGACGCTGACCTACTTCCCCTACCCGATGCAGCAGCACGGCCTGCGCGGCGAAGCGCGCAAGCACTTCCTGCGCATGCTGCGCGACTTCCTGCGCGAGCACCTCGCCGCGCCGGCGTCGCCCACCACGGCCGCCAACGGCCGCTAGCGGATCCGATGGCGACGATCCACGGTCTCGCGGCCTTCGCGCAGAGCGGGCTCGCCGGCCTGCAAGCGACACAGCGCGACTGGAGCCCGTTCGTCGGCCACTTCACCTCGTGGGCCGCGATGACGCCGCTGCGCGCCGCGATCCGCAACGACGTCGGCGCGGCCGAGATCGCCACGGCACTGCAGTCCGCCGACGCGGCCTCGGCCGAGATCGCGCGGCTCATCGCAGCGAGCGGGCGTCTGCTGAGCCGAAGCCCTTCCGCCAAGGACGGCATCCTGCAGTGTGTCTGTTTCTCGGAGTGCTCGCTGCCGGGCCTGCTCGGCCACTGCGAGCGCTACGGTCGGTTCGGCTGGATCTTCCGCAAGGACGCGATCTACCGCGCCGGCGGGCGGCCGTGCGTCTACCTCAGCGACGAGATGTACACGCTGCTGGCGCAGCAGGGTCGTGCGGGCGACGGGTCCGGCGACCCGGCCGGACCGTGGCAGCGGCTGTTCGGACTGGCCAACGTCTACCGCCCACCGGGCGCGGGCCAGGTCCAGGACTTCACCCATGAACGCGAGTGGCGCTTGTTCGGCGACCTCGACCTCGACACCGTGGCACCCGAGCTCCTGATCGCGCCGGCCGCGTTCGAGCGCGAGATGCGCGCGCTCAACCCCGAAGTCCCGGTGCTGCCGATCGATGTGCTGCACGAGTGGGGCCTCTGACCGCCGCCGCGCAGGTTCGTCGGGAACCTCGAACGCGGATTTTGCGCTTCCCGCTGCAACGGCAGCGGGGAGGGACGCGTTCTAGGCCGTGAACCCATGACCCTCCCACCGGAGACCCACATGACGCACTCGATCACGAACAAGCGACCCGGCCAGAGGTGGCTCGGCTACGACCCGAGCGCCCGCGGTCTCGGCGTTCTCGCGATCGACGTCTTATGAGCGGCGGTCCGAGCGTGCCGTTCCGCGCGCGCTCGGTTGCCCGTCGCCGCTTTCCTTGCTGCCGCAGACCGGCTAGGCTCCCGTCCGTCGGGCCGTAGCGCAGTCTGGTAGCGCATCTGGTTTGGGACCAGAGGGTCGGAGGTTCGAATCCTCTCGGCCCGACCATTCATGTCTTTGCCGATACTGCACTTGGTGCAGACCCGCCCCGCGGCGGAGCGGCTTCGAAAGGTGGTAGCACTACCACGAAACCCCTTCCGGAGACGCGCGCCATGCCGCGACAGAAGAACCCGTTCCCGAGCTATCTGCTCCACGCAGCCACAGGCCAAGCCTTCGTTCGGATCGAAGGCCAGAACCACTACCTCGGGAAGCACGGCACCGCCGAGTCCCGGGAAGCCTACGAGCGCGTGGTTCTGGAGTGGAAGGCGCATGGGCGCGTGCTGCGAAGGGTAGACCCCACGATGAGCGTGGCGGCCCTCGTGGCCGCGTACTGGGAGCATGTCGAGCATGAGAACCTCTACACCAAGAACGGGCAGGTCACTTCCGAACGATCCTGCCTGACGATCGCACTGCGGCCGGTCGTACGCCTGTTCGGCAGCAAGCCGGCCTGCGAGTTCGGTCCCCAGGACCTCATCACGGCTCGCAAGGCGCTCTGCGCGCCTCCCGAGCCACCGAAGGACGGCAAGCGGCCACGCAGAGACCGTCTGGGACCCACCGTCCGGAAGTCCGTGAACAAGCACGTGAACCGCATCCGGCGCGTCTGGCGCTGGGCGGTGTCCATGCAGCTCGTGCCGGCGAGCTGCTGGGAAGCGTTGCGCGCCATCGAGCCGATCCGCCGCGGCCGCTCCGACGACGTGCGCGAGTCGAAGCCTGTTCCGCCGGCGCCGCTGCGCGCGGTCGTCGCCGTGCTGCGCCGGACCTCGCCGCCAATCGCCGCGATGATTCGCCTGCAGTGGCTCACCGGCGCGCGCCCAGGGGAGGTCATCCAGATCCGGATGGCCGACATCGAGCGCAAGGGCGCGGTCTGGATCTACCGACCGCAGAGCCACAAGACCGAGCACCATGACATGGTGCGGGAGATCATGCTCGGCCCGAAGGCGCAGCGCGTGCTCGCGCCGTTCCTCAGCCTGAACCCGACGGCCTTCCTGTTCGGCGGCGCGAAGCCCGACACCCACATCACACGCCCGGCCTACAGCAAGGCGATCCTGCGCTGCTGCGATGCCGCGAAGGTCACTCGCTGGTCTCCCAACCAGCTGCGGCACAACGCCGCCACGCGGATCCGCAGCATCGACGGGCTCGATACCTCCCGCACGGTGCTCGGACACTCCGACGCCGAGACAACGCTGATCTACGCCGAGGCCGACCGCCGGAAGGCGATGCGCTTCGCGCAGGCTCACGGGTAGTCCTCTCGAACGACCGGCGCATCCGGATGATCGTCCGGATCTCGCCCCTCAAGCCCCATCTTGCGGCCGAACTCTGTTTCGTACGGGTTCTCCGATTCGAATTGCCAACCGTTCTCGTCGGCCACCTCGCGCTTGATGCGCTCCCAAGAGCGCCAGCTCTCGTAGATGACGTTCTTCTGCTGTTGCAGTTCCACGACCACCTGCTCACCGAAGGGATGGATCGCGTCGAACTGCACCAAGACACCCTCGACGAGATACCCGGTGCACTCCTCGTGCAACGCAATCGTGCTGCCGATGGCAGGCACCACGCACGACTTCAGGTGCATCTTGCACCAGGGCGAGTCCCGATCCTTGTCGTTGAACCGTAGATGCAGCGTCAGGTCGAAGAGGTGTCGTTCGTTCGAGGCCATGTCCGGGATTCCTGCCAGGTGGTTGACGACTATCCAGCCTGGGGTTCGATGATGCCGGCCCGCTCGAGCGTGCGCCGCTCTGAAGCGGACAGCTTGCGCACGGTACCGGCGACGCCCTGCGCAACGGCCGCCGCGGCCGTGGTCGTGCTCACCCACCAGGACCACGCCTCGATTGACGTGTAGCGGATACCGCCCAGCATGATGCTCGGGAGCACGATGCCCCGAACACCTCGGCGAGCCCACCTGCGCACCGAGGCGTAGTGCGGCTTCTGCACCCCGCGCTTCGCGATGTGGTCAGGGAGGTCGCGGATGCGGACGAGCCGGTCTCGTTCGATGTCGATCGAGTAGGGAATGACGTGAATCATTGGTCCTCCAGTGGTTCGACGGTTGCCCTCAGCCTCTCGAACGTCGCCAGGAACGCGCGCTCGGCCGCGTGCGGCGGGATCGCCACGATCGTCTGCGCGTCGGGCTCGACCTCCGCGATGCCGATCGCGCCGGGCATCAGGTCGCGAGCCTCGGTCGCGCGCGCGACCAGGTCCGCGTGCTCGACGACGCCTTCGGTATCCACGTCGGGGAGCCCGAGCGCCTGCAGGACCGCGAGCTGCACTCGCCGCTCGACCTCGGCCATGGGGTACTCGTGGACGAACTGACCGCCCTTCGCAGTCGGGCGCGCCCAGAGGTCGAGCTTGAGCGGCGTCGCGATGTCGCCGGTGAATGCCTCGTGCGCGTCGTGCAGCAGCCCGTAGATCGCGAGCGGTGGCGCAACACGCTCGACGAGCTCGGCGACCAGGATCGAGTGCTGCGCCACCGAGTAGAACTCGATGCACCGGCCGCCGAACCGGCACTGTTTCGACAGGGTCGAGGCG
>JAGQRB010000854.1 GCA_020425925.1 Planctomycetota bacterium | reverse complement strand
GCTTCGCGCTGGCGCAGGCGTTGGTGCGGACCGGCGAGCTCGAAGAGGCGATCGCGTTCGGTCGCGAGTGCGTCGAGCTGATCGCGAGCGACCGCGCGCGCGCGGCGGCCTGGGAGCCCGAAGTGCTGTTCCGACTCGCGGCGGCGCAGTTCCGGCTCGCGGAGAAACAGAACTGCATCGCACGCCACAACGCCGAGAGCTGCATCCTGCCGCTGTCGGCGGCCGCGGTGCACGTCGAGAAGGAGCCGGCCGAGGCGGCGCGCGACACGCTCGTCACGCTGCTCGCGACCCCCGGCAGCGACCTGCAGCGCGAGGCGAGCTGGCTGCTCAACATCGCCCACATGGCGCTCGGCAGCTGGCCGGAAGGCGTGCCGGTCGAACACCGGATCCCGCCCGAGTGTTTCCATGGCGAGGTGCAGCTGCCGCGCTTCACCGAACGCGCGCGCGAGCTCGGGCTCGCGCCGCACACCCGCGCCGGCAGCATCGTCGTCGACGACTTCACCGGTGACGGCCGGCTCGACGTGCTGTCGTGTTCGTTCGATCTCGACCGCTCGCTGCGGCTCTGCCGCAACGACGGCGACGGCACGTTCACCGAGATCAGCGCGGCCGCGGGCCTGTCGCGGCAGCTCGGTGGCATCGGGCTGTGCCAGGCCGACGTCGACGGCGACGGCCGGCTCGACGTGCTCGTGCTGCGCGGCGGCGGGATGTTCGCGCGCTCGGAGTTCCCGCTCTCGCTGCTGCGCCAGGACACGCCCGGGCACTTCGTCGACGTCACCGCCGCGGCCGGCATCGAGATCGCCGCGCCGACGCGCACCGCGGCGTTCGCCGACGTCGACCGCGACGGCGATCTCGATCTCGCGATCGGCTGCGAGAGCGAGCCGGCACCGGAAGGCGGCGTGCGATTCCCGAGCCGGCTGTTCCTCAACGATGGCAACGGTCGATTCCGCGACGCCACCGCCGCCGCGGGCCTCGACAACCGCGATCGCTGCATCGCCGTCGTGTTCGGCGACGTCGACGGCGACGGCGATCCCGACCTGTTCGTGTCGAACTTCCTCGCCCGCAACCGACTGTTCGTCAATCGCGGCGACGGCACCTTCGTCGACGAGGCCGAGGCCCGCGGCGTCGGCGCGCCCGAGGCCAGCGGTCCGGCGGGCTTCTTCGACTTCGACAACGACGGCGACCTCGACCTGCTGGTGACCTACCAGCATCACTACCGGCAGGTCCGCTCGGTCGCGGCGTTCTACGTCGACGGCATCGTCGAGGACGAGGCGCAGCGCCTGTTCGAGAACGATGGCACCGGTCACTTCGTCGACGTCGCGGAGCAGCGCGGCATGCGGCGGGTGTTGATGGCGACCGGCATCAACTTCGGCGACATCGACGCCGACGGCAACACCGACGTCTACGTCGCGACCGGTGCGCACGATCTCGCGGCGCTGTTCCCGAATGCGCTGCTGCTCGGCGGCGAGCGCTTCCGCGACGCCACCTTCGCGGCCGGCGTCGGCCACCTGCAGAAGGGCAACGGCGTCGCGTTCGCCGACATCGACGACGACGGCGACCTCGACCTGTTCTGCCAGGTCGGCGGCTTCTACCAGGACGACTCGTTCGGCGACGTGATGTTCGAGAACCCCGGACACGCCCGCCACTGGCTCGCGGTCGACCTCGTCGGAACCACCGACAACCGCAGCGCGATCGGCGCCCGTCTGCGGGCAAGGCTCGCGACGCCGGCCGGGCCACGCGAGGTCTACGCCTTCGTCGGCCCGGGCGGTCCGACCGGCTGCAACCCGCTGCGAACGTTCCTCGGCCTCGGCGACGCCACCGCGCTCGAGTGGCTCGAGGTGCGCTGGCCGAGCGGCGGCAGCGAGCGTATCGACGAAGTGCCGATCGATGCCGCGGTGCGCATCGTGCAGGGCCAGCAGCGCGCCGAGCGGCTCGAGCGACCGGCGCTGCCGCTCGGCGGACCGCGCTAGGGACGGATCAGTACAGCGGCCGGTACGTGTCCCACATCGTGCCCATCCAGGTCTCCCACGCCCGCGTCCAGCCGGGCGGCTCGGTGACCGCGAAGCGATCGATGTAGTCGAACAGCGCCGGGTGGTTCCACTCGTCGACGAGACCCATG
>JAGQRB010000853.1 GCA_020425925.1 Planctomycetota bacterium | reverse complement strand
GCGACGAAGGCCCGCGCCGACGGGTCGGGCGGCACCGCCCAGGTGCGATCGCCGCCGGCCGGCGGCGAGAGCTCGTAGCCGATCCCCCACGAGTGCTCCTCGCGCACCACATGGCTGCCGAACGACTGCAGGATCTGCGCCGTCAGGTCGAGGTAGCCGATCGCGGCCGGTCGGGCGATCTCGACGATGCCGCCGCCGCCGAGCGCGACCGCGAGCATCGCACCGCTCGCAGGCTGCGTCGTCACCGAAGCGTCGACGTGCACGAGCTCGGGCGCCTTGAAGCCGCGGCCGTCGGCCTGGATCGGCAACATGTCGCTGTCGCACTGTACGCCGGCGTCGCGCAGCAACGCGGTGACCGTTCCCATCGGGCGCCGGCGCAAGCGCGGATGGCCGTCGACCGTGAGGCGACAGCCGAGCAGGGGCAGCATCGCGAGCGTCATGCGCGCGACGGTCGCGTTCTCGCCGGCGTCGATCGTCACCGGCCGTTCGACCGCGGGCCGGTGGCCCTCGACGTTCCAGACCCCGCGCCCCTCGCCGGTCACGCGCACGCCGCGGGCGGCGAGCGCACGCAGCAGCACGGCGAGATCGTCGCTGACCGGAACGCCGGTGAACTTGCTGCGACCGGGCAGGCACGACGCCAGCAGCATCGCGCGCTGCGCGTGACTCTTGCTGCCGGGGAGCTCGGGACGGCCGAGATCGGCCGGGACACCGTCCGGCCGCGGGGTGATGCGCTTGTGCACCGCGACAGTCTCCCGCACGTCGGCGGTGAATCAACGGCACCCGGGCTGCATAATCCGGGCGTGGACGCTTGCGTGTTGTCGGTCGACCTGCCGTTCTGCGAGCGCCTCGGGCGCGGCAAGGTGCGTGACATCTTCGCGCTGGGCGGCGACCTGCTGCTGGTCGCCACCGACCGGATCTCGGCATTCGACGTCGTGATGGCCGAGGGCATCCCGGGCAAGGGCCGGATCCTGACCGAGACCTCGCGCTTCTGGTTCGAACGGCTGCGCGACGTCTGCAGCAACCACCTGCTCTCGACCGACGTCGACGCCTGGGACGACGTGCCGGGCGACTACAAGCAGCTGCTGCGCGGACGCGCGATGCGCTGCTGGCGATGCGAACCGCTGCCGGTCGAATGGGTCGTCCGGGGTTACCTCACCGGCTCGGGCTGGCACGACTACCAGCAGCACGGCGCGGTCAGCGGCGTCGCGCTGCCAGCGGGCCTGCTGCACGCCAGCGAGCTCGAACCGCCGATCCTGACGCCGTCGACCAAGGCCGAGAGCGGGCACGACGAAGCGATTCCGTTCGAGCGCACGATCGAGCTCGTCGGCCGCGAGGTCGCCGAACGTGCCCGCACCGCCGCCCTGGCGCTCTACCGTCGGGGCCGCGAGTACGCGCGCGAACGCGGCATCGTGATCGCCGACACCAAGTTCGAGTTCGGTCTCTGCGACGGTGAGCTCGTGCTGATCGACGAATGCCTGACTCCCGACTCGAGCCGCTTCTGGCCCGCCGCCGAGGTCCGGCCCGGCGGCCGCCCGACCTCGTTCGACAAGCAGGTGCTGCGTGACTGGCTGACGGCGAGCGGCTGGAACAAGACGCCGCCGCCCCCCACCCTGCCCGACGACGTGATCGCGCGCACCGCCGCGACCTACGCCGAGATCCAGCGGCGGCTCGGCGCGTGATCGCCGCCGCTCGAACCGGACGCGCCGGCGCGCGGTCGACCGCGGGATGCGGGACCTGATGGCCGGCCTGCCTGCGACCGTGGCGTGGCGCGGCGACGCCGAGGACGGCGTGCTGCTGCTGCTCGACCAGACGCTGCTGCCACACGCGATCGAGGTGCTCGAGCTGCGCGACCGCGACGGCGTGGTCGACGCCATCGCCCGGCTGGCAGTGCGCGGCGCGCCCTTTTTTTTTTACGGCTCCGGCTACCACCGAGTTCTACCCGCTTTCCCTGCGAGCCCCTCTGCCGAACGGCGCACCGCCGCGATCGCAGCGGCGATCCGCGCCGAGGCAGCGGTGCTGGCGGAGGCGCGTCCGACCGCGGTCAACCTGCGCTGGGCCCTGGAACGCTGTGTCACCGCCACCGCCGCAGAACCGTCGCTCGCGGCCCTGCTCACGGAGGCGCGTGCGATCCACCGCGAGGACGAGGCGAGCTGTGCCGCGATCGGACGCCATGGTGCCGCGCTGGTACCGGTGGGCGGCACCGTGCTCACCCACTGCAACACCGGGCGGCTCGCGACCGCGGGCGACGGCACGGCGCTGGCAGTGCTGTTCGCGGCGTGGCGCGCCGGCACGCGGTTTCGCGTGCTCGCCGACGAAACCCGGCCGCTGCTGCAGGGCGCCCGGCTGACCGCGCTCGAGCTGCAGGCAGCCGGCATCCCGGTCGAGCTGCTGTGCGACGGCGCCGCCGCCGGCCTGATCGCGCGCGGCGAGGTCCAGCTCGTGATCACCGGCGCCGATCGCATCGCGGCAAACGGCGACTGCGCCAACAAGGTCGGGACCTACGGTCTCGCGCTCGCGGCGGCCGCGCACGAGGTGCCGTTCTACGTCGCGGCGCCGCGGTCGACCTTCGATCCGAGCCTCGCCGACGGCCGCGCGATTCCGAGCGAAGATCGCGCTGCCACCGAGGGCACGGAGCTCGCCGGTCACCGGCTGGCGCCGGCCGGCGTGCCCGCGCGCAACCCGGCGTTCGACGTCACCCCGGCCGCGCTCGTCCGCGGCCTGGTGACCGATCACGGGCTGCTGCGGCCGCCGTTCGACGCCGCGATCAAGCAGATGTTCGCCGCCGGCCGATAGTCGGGCATGGCCAGCGCGAGCAAGACCAGGAAGCACCCCGGCAAGCAGGGCAAGGCCGTCGTGGCCCGTCGATCGGCGGCCCAGAAGACGACAGCCCAGAAGGCAGCCGGCCAGAAGGCAGCCGGCCAGAAACCGGCCGGCAGGCGACGGGCAGCGACCGCAGCCAGGCCGAAGCCCGCCAGCAAGGCGAAGACGAAGACCGACAAGAAGTCGCAGGCGGCCGAGCGCAGCGCCCCGGCACTCGCCGAAGTCGACGCCGACGCGCTCGAGTTCATCGCCGCGATCGACCGCTTCAAGGCCGAGCACGGCCGGCCGTTCCCGAGCTGGAGCGAGATCCTGCTGGTGCTGCGCAGCCTCGGCTACCGCAAGAGCTGAGCCCGTCGACTACGCGACGAACTCGATCCAGCACAGCCAGCCGAGCAGCGCGCCGCCGGCGATCCGGTACCATGCGAACGGTGCGAACGTGTGCCGGCGCAGGAATGCGACGAATGGTCCGACCACCAGCAGCGCGCTGACGAAGGACACCGCGGTACCGACCAGGAACGGCACCAGCGCCTCGCCGCCGAGCAGCGCGCCGCCGCCCTTCGCGAGCTTGTAGAACCCGGCGCCGTAGAGGATCGGCAGCCCGACGAGGAACGAGAACTCGGCGGCCGTGGTGCGCGACATGCCGAGCAGCATCGCGCCGGCGATCGTCGCCGCCGAACGCGACGTGCCGGGCACCAGCGCCAGGCACTGGAACATGCCGATGCCGAGCGCGGTGACGTAGGACATCGCGGCGAGGTCCTGCTGGCCCGCGCCGCGGTTCCGCAGCAGGCGCTCGAGCAGCAGCAGCAGGATGCCGCCGACGACCATCGTCGTCGCGACGACGCGCGAGCTGAACAGATGCTCGTCGATCCAATCGTCGGCCAGCAGGCCGAGCACGACGGCGGGTACCGCCGCGACCGCGATCTGCCACAGCAGTTTGCGACGGCCAGGCGGCGATCGGCGCAGGCAGGTGCGCAGCGCCTCGAGCAGGCGCCGCCAATACAGCACCAGGATCGCGGTGATCGCGCCGATCTGGATCCCGACCGCGAAGACGTTGTTGGCGGCGTCGGCGCCGAGCCCGAGCAGCCGCTGGGCGACGATCAGGTGGCCGGTGCTCGACACCGGCAGGAACTCCGTGACCCCTTCGACCAGGCCGAGGAGGATCGCGTCGAGGACGCTCGGACCCATTCCGGACTACAGCACTTCGGACGGCGCGACGTAGTCGAGGCCGAACGCGCCCGCGACGCCCTCGTGCGTGCACTTGCCACCGAGCACGTTCGCGGCGGTGCCGAGCACCGGGTCCTTGGCGGCGGCCGCGGCGCCCATACCGGCGAGCTTGCGCGCGTACGGCCCGGTCGCGTTGGTCAGTCCGAAGGTCGAGGTGCGCGGCACCGCGCCCGGCATGTTCGCGACGCAGTAGTGCAACACACCGTCGACGACGTAGGTCGGATCGGCGTGCGTCGTCGGCCGGCAGGTCTCGATGCAGCCGCCCTGGTCGACGGCGACGTCGACGATGACCGAGCCGTCCTGCATGTCCTTGAGGTCCTGGCGGCGCACCAGCCGCGGCGCGCGCGCGCCCTGCACCAGCACCGCACCGATCACGAGGTCGGCCTGACGAATCTGCTCGCGCACCGAGATCGGCGAGCTGTGCAGCAGCGTGACGTTCGCCGGCATGACGTCGCTGAGGTACCGCAGGCGATCGAGATCGATGTCGAGCAGCCGGACGTCGGCGCCGAGGCCGGCCGCCATCTTCGCCGCGTTGGTGCCGACGACACCGCCGCCGAGGATCACGACGTTGGCGGGCTCGACTCCCGGGATGCCGCCGAGCAGGATGCCGCGACTGCCGAAGTGGCGCTCGAGGCAGACGGCGCCGACCTGCACCGCCATGCGACCGGCGACCTCGCTCATCGGCGTCAGCAGCGGCAGCGTGCCGCGGTGCACCAGCGTCTCGTAGGCGAAGCAGTGCGCGCCCGAGGCGATCATCGCGTCGGTGAGCTCGCGGCTGGCGGCGAAGTGGAAGTAGGTGAAGACGATCTGCCCGGGCTTGATCAGCGCGTACTCGTCGGGCAGCGGCTCCTTGACCTTGACGATCATCTCGGCCTGGCCGTAGACGTCGGCGGCGCTGCGCGCGATCTCGGCGCCGACCTCGCGGTAGGCGTCGTCCGGAATTCCGGCGCCGAGCCCGCCGTCGGTCTCGACGACGACGCGATGGCCGGCTTCGACCAGGCTGAGCACCATCGCCGGGACGGCGCCGATGCGGTTCTCTTGGGCTTTGATCTCCTTGGGGACGCCGATGATCATGCGAGGTGAGCTCCTGCCCGGGGATACGGTCTGTTCGAGGTCGGGCGCGAGGGGCAGGGACGATAGCGAGTCGGGCGCCCCGCGGCGAGCGAAACGCGGCGCCGGGCGGCTTCCGCGCTCAGCGCGCGGCGTCGCGCAGCGCCAGCTCGAGATGCGCCCGTTCGCCGGGCGACAGGTCCGGCAGCAGGGCGCAGCGGACCGCGATCGTCGCGCCGGCGTGGACGGCCGCCGGTTCGGGCCGCCGCAGGATCCGGACGTCGGTCTGCAGGATCTCGCGAACGCGGGCGAGGCCGCGCTCGGCGTCGGC
>JAGQRB010000852.1 GCA_020425925.1 Planctomycetota bacterium | reverse complement strand
TGCGGCATCTCGAGCGCGCAACCTGGCCCGGCAACGTCCGCGAGCTCAAGACACTGCTCGAGGTCGCGCTCGTGCTCGCCGACGGCGCTTCGCGTATCGGACTCGAGCACCTGCCCGACTCGGACCGCGGGGCGAGCGATTCGCGGATCGACGTCTCCGCCGCCGCCGCCGCGAGCTGCGAGGACAGCGCCGGCGGACTGGCCGACGTCGAGGCCGCCGCGGTGCGCCGCGCGCTGAACGACGCCGCCGGGAACGTCAGCAGGGCGGCCGCCGCACTCGGGATCGCGCGCAGCACGCTCTATCGCATGATGCGGCGCCACGGGCTGCGCGCCGAGTGAGTCGCCGGCCGCTACCCTAGGTCGCGTTCGCAGACTTCGGCGTTGGTGCCGAGTTCGTGCCCTCGAGCAGCCAGGCCTCCGCCTCGCTCTGTTTCGCCAGCGGATAGAGCCGCATCTCGCCGCTGAACAATGGCCGGAACAACCGGAGCACCGCGCGCACGAAGCCGCTGTCGGTCACCAGCGCGATTCGCTCGAAGTCCTTGCGATGCGCGAGGTCGAATTTCAGGTCGTCCCACATCGCGTGGGGAGTGAGGCCGGTGAACCCGGCGTCGAGTACGGCGAAGCACCGCAGTTTGCCGTCCTCCGCGAGCGCGCGTTCGAGCCGCGGCAGGATCGTTCGTTCGTAGTCTTCGTGTGTGAGCCGGCCGCTCACGTGCATCGCGACGACGCGACCGCCATCGCTGGGCAACATCCGGATCATGGTGACCTCCGGTCGTCGTTGGGGCGTGGGATACGACGATCGGCCGCGGGCGGAACTCCCGGTTGCGGCGACTGCTCTCGGCGTATCCGGCGGGTAACGTGGACCGTCGGCGCCGTCTGCCGGCGCGAGCCATGCCGATGCGACACACCTCGATCACCGTACTCCTTCGTTCTGCGGCCGCACTCGCGGCGATCGGCCCGCTGGCCGCGCAGCAGACCGCGATCCCCGAAGGCTTCACCCGCCAGGACCAGCTCCGCGGCGCCGTGACTCCCGAGCGCGAATGGTGGGACGTGCTGCACTACGACCTGTCGCTCGAGATCTTCCCCGAGCAGAAGAGCATCGCGGGCGCGAACGTGATCGAGTTCAAGGCGCTGCAGGCCGGTCGCCGCATGCAGATCGACCTCCAGCCGCCGCTCGCCATCACCCGCGTGACACACGGCGACGCCGAGCTCGAGTTCGAGCGCAAGGGCAACGTCTACTGGGTCGACTTCCCGAGTGAGGTCGCGGCCGGCACCGAGGACCGCATCGTGATCGCCTACGAAGGCCGCCCGCGGCAGAGCACGCGACCCCCTTGGAGCGGTGGCTTCTCGTGGCGCAAGGACGATCGCGGCAACCCGTTCATCGCGACCACCTGCCAGGGCATCGGCGCCAGTATCTGGTGGCCGAACAAGGACCACGGCTACGACGAGCCGGACCGCGGCATGGACATGCGGATCGCGGTCCCCGATGAGCTGACCGCGGTGTCGAACGGGCGCCTGCTGTCGACCGAGCCGAACGCGGACGGCGCCACACGCACGTTCCACTGGCGCGTCGTCAACCCGATCAACAACTACGGCGTCAACGTCAACGTCGGCAACTACGTCTCGATCGACTCGGTCTACGATGGCGAGGGCGGCAAGCTCGACGTGCAGTACTGGGTGCTGGAACACCAGCGCGAGCAGGCGTCGAAGCAGTTCGCCGAGGTGCCGCGCACGCTCGCGGCGTTCGAGCACTGGTTCGGCAAGTACCCGTTCTACGA
>JAGQRB010000086.1 GCA_020425925.1 Planctomycetota bacterium | reverse complement strand
TGCGCAGCGTGTTCGCGGTGCTCGGGCCCGATGCGGTGCTGGCGGCGCTCGGCGACGAACGCGCGGTCGTGCGCCGCGTTGCGATCGACGAGGCCGTCGTGACACGCGATCTGCGGGCCGGTCCGCGACTGGTCGAGCTGCTGCAGGACGGCGAGCAGCCGGACGAGGTCCGGCGCGCGGCGGCGCACGCGGTGGGTCAGCTCCATCTGACGATCGCGAGCGAGCCGCTGGTCGCGCTGATCGTCGCGCCGGAGACCGTGCCGTTGGTGCGGCGAGAGTGCCTCGTCGCGCTCGGTCGGACCGGCGGAGCGCAGGCGTTCGGCGTGCTCGACCGCGCGCTGCGCGCGCCGGTGCCCGAAGACCGCGAGGCCGCGCTGCGCGGTCTCGGCGAGCTCCGCGATCCGCGCGCGGCGCACACCCTCGCCGAGCTCGCGGTGATCGCGAACGGCAAGGACCTCGGCAGCCTGGCGATGCTCTATCTCGGTCGCATGGGCGCGAGCCTGGCCGTGCCCGCGATCCGGCATCAGGCGCAGATCCAGCAGGACCCGGCGATCCACGACGAGCTCGTGCTGCTGCTCGGTGGCTACCAGGATCCCGAGGCGATCCCCGAGCTGATGCAGCTGCTGCGCACGCCGCGCCACGAGGCCGATGCGCGCGTCGCGCTGATGGGCACGACCGGCATCGATCTCGGCGCCGCCGAGGATCCGTGGACGGTGGTCGACGAATGGTGGCGCGCCAACCGCAACAAGCCGCAGTGGCAATGGCTGCTCGACGGGCTGGCGCGCGCCGACGCGGCGACGCTGCTGCGGCCGGAACACTTCGGGCCGTCGGTAGAGAAGGAGGCGATCCCCGAGCTCGCCCGCCTGCTCACGGAGCTCGACCAGCCGTACCTGTTCGTGCTCGCGTCCGCGGTGCTGCGAACCGTTGCCCGCGAGGACTTCGGCGTCGTCTCGATGCAGACGTCGCGCGAGGCGCGCAACGGCATCGCGGCGCGCTACCGCGTGCTGTACGAGACGTCGAAAGCGGCCCAGAATCGTTAGCGACTCGGGTCGCCGAGGACCCGGCCGTCGCGCCCGCGGCCGTTTCACGGAGTATTCCCACTCCACCGTCGTCCCGCCCTTCCACCGCCCGCAGTTCCTCCATGACCGACGTCGTCGCCATCGCCCAGAGAATCCAAGCCGAGAGCCGGAGCCTGCAATCGGTCCGCACTGCCCTGCAGCATGTCATCGTCGGTCAGAACGAGTTGCTCGACGGTTTGCTCGTCGCGCTGCTCGCCGACGGTCACGTACTGCTCGAGGGGCTCCCCGGCCTCGCGAAGTCGCTCGCAGTCGCGTCGCTGGCGCGCGCGGTCGGCGGTGACTTCCGCCGCATCCAGTTCACGCCCGACCTGCTGCCGGCCGACCTCGTCGGCACCCACGTCTACAACCCGAAGACCGGCGAATGGCAGGTGCGCGAGGGGCCGGTGTTCGCCAACTTCGTGCTCGCCGACGAGATCAACCGCGCGCCCGCCAAGGTGCAGTCGGCGCTGCTCGAGGCGATGCAGGAACGCCAGGTCACGCTCGCCGGCGACACGCGGCGGCTGCCGGACCCGTTCCTGGTGCTGGCGACGCAGAACCCGGTCGAGCAGGAGGGCACCTACGCGCTGCCGGAGGCCCAGGTCGACCGCTTCATGGTCAAGCTCGTCGTCGGCTACCCCAACAAGGCCGAGGAGCTGCAGATCATCGACCGGATGTCGGCGATCGCGGCTTCGACCGACGTCCAGGCCGTGACCTCGCCGGCGGAGCTGCTCCGCATGCGCGCACTGCTCGACACGATCTACCTCGACGACAAGGTCAAGAGCTACATCGTCGATCTGGTGTTCGCGACGCGCGACCCGGCCGCGGTCGGGCTCGAGAAGCTGCGGCCGTTGATCCTCTACGGCGCCTCGCCGCGAGCCTCGCTCGCGCTCGCCAGGGCGGCGCGCGCGCGGGCGTTCCTCGAAGGGCGCGGCTTCGTCACGCCGCAGGACGTCAAGGCGGTCGGCACGATGGTCATGCGCCATCGCGTGCTGACGACCTACGAGGCCGAAGCCGAGGGCATCACGAGCGAGCAGGTGCTGCGGCAGGTGTTCGACACCGTACCCGTTCCGTAGGCCGTGGCGCGGGCCATCGACGCAGAGCTGCTCGCCGAGGCGCGCCGGATCCAGGTGCGCGCCGATCGCATGGTCACCGACGTGATGGCCGGCGGCTACAGCTCGGTGTTCCGCGGCTCGGGGATCGAGTTCGACGAGGTGCGCGAGTTCGCCGAGGGCGACGAACTCCGCGCCGTCGACTGGAACGTGACCGCGCGCGTCGGGCGACCGTTCGTCAAGAAGTTCGTCGAGGAGCGCGAACTCACGGTGCTGTTCCTGCTCGACGTCTCGGCCTCGATGCGGTTCGGCAGCAGCCCGGAGGGGCGGCCGCGGCGCACCGTCGCGCAGACCGCGGCGCTGTTCGTCGGCTGTGTCGCGTTCGCCGCCGCACGCAACAACGACAAGGCCGGGCTGATCCGCTTCGGCGGCGAGATCGAGCAGTACGTGCCGGCGAAGAAGGGTCGCAACCACGTGCTGCGGTTGATCCGCGAGGCCTGCGAGCCGCCGCTCGCGACGGTCAAGACCGACCTCGCGCGCGGCCTCGACTACGCCGGTCGCGTGCAGCGACGGCGCGCGATCGTGTTCGTCGTCAGCGATTTCCTCGGCGGCGCCGAGACGCCCGAAGCGCGCTTCGGCAAGCAGCTGCGGCTCGTCGCGCAGCGCCACGACGTCATCGCCGTGCGCGTCCGCGACCCGTTCGCCGGCGGCCTCGACCCGCGCGTCGCCGACGTCCCCGAGCTGCCGCGCGTCGGCCTGCTCGCGGTGGCCGATCCCGAGACCGGTCGGCTGGTCGAGGTCGACACCGCCAGCCGCCGGGTGCGGGACGCGGTGCGGTCGCGCTGGCGCGCCGAGCGCGCCGAGCTCGAGGCACTCTGTCGCCGTTCGGGTGTCGACCTGCTCGACGTGCCGACCGAGGGCTCGGTCGCCGAGCCGCTGGTGCGTTTCTTCCGGATGCGCGAGCTGCGGGGGGCGAAGCGATGAGGCAGGCACGCCTGCTGCCGCTGGTCCTCGGCGTGCTGCTGACCGCCTGCGGCAAGGACGGCGTGCCGCGGCCGTGGCCGCAGGCGCCGGCGGTCGCGCTCGACCTGAAGATGCACGTCGCGGCCGGCGACGGCGGCGACGGCGAGCACGTCGAGCTGCTGCAGCCGGTCACGGTGACACTCGATCTGTTCCGACGACGGGATCTCGAGGTCGAGTTCGCGCCCACTGTCGACGCCGCCGACTTCCTCGCCACCACGGCGGTGCAGCCCGAGGTCGAACTCGGCAGCGGCCGTTGGCAGCGCACCGTGCTGACGCTGCGGCCGCTGCGCGGTCCGGGCGAGCTCGAGATCCCCGCGTTCGTCGCGAAGGCCACGGACGGCACGGTCGAGGTCCGCACCGAAGCCCATCGCCTCGTGGTCGCCAGCGTGCTGGCCGGTCACGGCGGCGAGCTCG
>JAGQRB010000851.1 GCA_020425925.1 Planctomycetota bacterium | reverse complement strand
GTCGCCGGCCGCGGGCGAAGCTGGCTTCACGCGCTTCCGGATCAACTGGGGCTATCGCGGCGGCGCCGATCCGCGCCGCATCCTCGCGCACGTCTGCCGCCGCGGCGGCATCGACAGCAAGATGGTCGGCGCGATCCGGATGGAGACGAACGCGAGCACGTTCCACGTTGGTGACGCGGTTGCGGCGTCGTTCGCGCGCCGGGTGAAGGTGCGCGATCGGCGCGACCCTCACCTCGTCATCGTGCCCGTCGACGGGCCGGGTCGCGCAGCCCCGCGGCGTCCGCGGTAGCGCGTCTGGCCGCCGCCGTGGCGCTTTGCAGAACGCAGAAACCGCGGGCGCAGATCAGGCGCGGATGCGGGACGCGGACTGCTGGACGTTTCTGGCCAGGCCGGCGAACTGGTCGAGCAGCGAGTCGCGCGCGGTCTGCGACGCCGAGTCGTAGCGGTCGGTGTCGAAGTCGCGCAGGGTTTCGAGTGCCTGCACCAGCCCCGACACGTCGGTGCCCTTGCGCGCCTGCGTCGACACGCCGTTCAGCGTGCCGACGATCTCGTCGGCGCGGTCCTGGAACGCTCCGATGCTCTCCTCGGTGGCCTGCGTGTTCGATGGGGCCATCGTTCGCCAGTTGACGATCTCCGACGAAAGGCGTTGCGATTGTTCGATCGCGCCCTTCATCAGATCGCGTTCCTGGTCCACCGACATGCAGGCGGTGGCGGTGATCAGGAGGAAGAGTGCAGACGTGCGAGGAAGGTTGTGCATGGTTCTCGGGTAGGAATGGAACTTCTGGCCTCGGCGCCCGCGAACGGACGCGAGCGCCGGCCTTCCGACCCTGGTCGCAACAGTCGTACCTCGCCAGCAGAGCTCGTCAGGACAGCACGAGCCGCAGTCCCGCTGTCAGCACCGCGATGCCGGCGACCGGGCCGCCCGGATCCAGTGCCGCGCCCTGCGCGTGCAGCGTGAGTCCGTGCAACGCCGGGCTCGCTGGGAGCGGCAGCGGCACCAGCGCATTGCCCAAGGCGTCGGTGACCGTGACGGTGACCGCCGGGGCGACGAGATAGGCCTGGCAGCCGCCGGCGAGCGGGGTCGTCGTCGTGCTCCAGTTGAGGCCGACGAACGCGAGCGTCGACGCGCGCGCGTTGCAGAGCCACAGCGCGAACTCGCTGTTGCCGGCCCGGGGCACGCTGATCGCACTCAGCAGCGGCGCGCCGGAGCCGCCGCCGCAGCCGGTCCCGAGCGTCGACGTTGCCGCGACCGAGCCGAACGCGAACTCGTAGTCCACGGCGAAGCGGGTCGGGGTGAACGGCACCGGCACCGAGTAGAGCGTGCTGCCGAGCTCTTCGTGGTAGACGCCTACCGCATTGGGATCGTAGTCGGGCGCGGGGCCGGTCACCTGCGTCCACTGCACGTCGTCCCAGAGCCAGGTCTCGTTGACGGCGACGTAGGCGCCGAGGACGTGGTAGACGAAGCCACCGGCGAGCACCGCGACGCCGCCGGCCGGGTCGAACGTGAAGCGGCCGCCGCCGCGCGCCGTCGGTCGGAGCGCGAGCGCACGCGGCGTCCAGTTGACCCCGTCCCATTGCCAGAGATCGTCGGTGAACGGAGTCGTCGAGCTGCCGCCGCCGAACAGCAGCGTGTGACCGCGCTGCAGGTCGTAGGTCATCGCCGCGTTGACGCGCGCCACCGGCGCGTTGGCCGGCGCGCGCGGCAGCCACGTCACGCCGTCCCATTCCCAGGTGTCGCCGAGCGGGGTGCCTGCACCGCTCTGGCCACCGAACAGCACGACGCGGCCGCGGCCGCGGTCGGTCGCCATCGCGTGCTGCGAGCGCGCCGGCGGTGAGTTCGCCGGCGCGAGTTGCGCCCAGGTCGAACCGTTCCAGCGCCAGGAGTCGCCCAGCGCGCCGTTGTGTTGTCCACCGAAGAGCAGCAGATCACCCGACGGTTCCGGCGCCATCGCGGCGTCGCCGCGCGCCCCCGGGCGAACCGTCGGCGACAGGCGCTGCCAGCCGCCGCGTCGGTACGCGAACGTCTCGTCGGTTCCGGCGATCGGACTCTGGGTGCCGCCGAAGGCGATGGCGGTCCGCGAGGGGGCGTGGTAGGCGGTGGCGATGCCCGGCAACGAAGGCAGGTAGCCGAACGGCGTGCCGCGCTGCCAGTCCGAACCGGTCCAACGCCAGGTCGCGACGCCGTCCCAGTTCGCGGCGAGCAACTCGACCGCGCCGCGGACGCTGTCGTAGACGCCGTTGACCGCGAACCCGAGCGTCGGTCCGTTGGGCTGCGGGTTGCTCCACGACGTGCCGTCCCATTCCCAGGTGTCGCATTGCGGCGCCGTCGAGTTCGAGCTCGAGGTCAGCACGGTGACCGCGCGCGCCTCGTCGTAGACCAGCGCCGGAACGAACAGAGCCGGCGGCCCGGGCACCGTCTGCCGCCACGTGCTGCCGTCGTAGAGCCAGCAGCCGTGCTGCTGGAAGCGGTTGTAGTACATCACGACCTCGCCGCGGGCG
The DNA here is from genome assembly GCA_020425925.1 of Planctomycetota bacterium. Lineage (GTDB taxonomy): Bacteria > Planctomycetota > UBA1135 > UBA1135 > UBA2386 > JAGQRA01. The sequence goes on along the minus strand of JAGQRB010000851.1, from coordinate 6,663 downwards.
CGGTCGTAGGTCATGCGGTGCTGGCTCGTTCCCGGTGGCGATACCGTCGGGAACACCTGCTGCCAGTCGATGCCGTCGAACTCCCAGGTGTCGGCCGGGTAGCCCGAGCCGGTCCAACCCCCGAACAGCACGGTGCGCTGTCGCAGCGCGTCGTAGGCCATCGCGGTGTCGGCCCGCGGCGATGGCGCGTGCGCGGTCGGGACCGGCTGCCAGCCGGCACCGTCCCACTCGCTCAGCAGATTGCTGAAGAACGCGAACCCGCCGAACCACAGACAGCGCTGGCGAACGTCGTCGTAGACGAAGCAGCCGCCGAAGACGCCGCTGTTGGGTACCGAGGCGGCGAGCTGCCAGGACGTGCCGGCCGATTCCCAGACGTCGCTGCCGTTGACCAGCACAGCGCGACCGCGGGCACGATCGAAGGCCATCAGGCCGCTCGCCCAGCGCGGCGGTCCCGGGTCGCCCGGGATCTTGGCCCAGGCGCCGACCTGGGCGGCAAGGCAACTCGCGAAGCAACAGACGGCGACCAGCGCGCGGGAGTTCACGGCGTTGAGGCTATCCGAAGTCGGGTCACCGCGGGCGTGGCGCGGGCAGCGGCACGGCGGGACCCTCGCGAGTGCGCGGCAGCGGCGCCGCGGTCCGCTCGAGCCAGCTCCCGAGCTCGCGCACGAGCTCATCGCAGCGCTCGGGTTGCTGTTCGGCGAGGTCGCGGTCCTCGCCGAGGTCGTTCGCGAGGTCGAACAGCTGCGCGGTGCCGGTCTCGTACCACCAGATCAGCTTGTGGTCACCGCGCCGGATCACCGAGCCGGGCGTCGTTCGCCAGGTGCCACGCCTGCCGTCGGCCTGCAGGTAGCCCGGGAAGTGCCAGTACAGCGCACGTTCGGGAACGTCGCCGGGCTCGGGCCCGAAGCGGCGCGCGAGGTCGCTGCCGTCGAGGTCGCCCGGCACCTCGCCACCGCAGAGCGCGATCAGGGTCGGATGCAGATCGAGGCTCTGCAGCGGCGTCGTGTCGACGGCGCCGGCGCGCACGCGACCGTCCCAGCGCGCGATCAACGGCACCCGGATGCCGCCTTCGTGGAGCGACCCCTTGCCCGAACGCAACGGCCGGTTGTTGGTGATCTCCTGACCGCCCGCGATGCCGGCGTCGGCGTAGCCGCCGAGCCCGCCGTTGTCCGAGGTGAACAGCAGCAGCGTGTTCTCGATGCGCCGATGCCCGGGCCACTGCGGATCCTCGTTGGCCTCGAGCCAGGCGACGACGCGGCCGACGTTGTCGTCGAGGTTCTTCAGCATGCCGCAGTACTGCACGTGGCGATGCTGCGAGTCGGCCGGCGGTGGCGCGGTGGGCAGGTCGCGCGCCGGCGTCTGGATCGGGGTGTGCACCGAGTAGTGGCTGACGACGCAGAATGACGGCCCGGTGGTGGTCGCCGCCAGCCAGGCGATCGCTTCGTCGGTCAGCCGATCGGCCAGGAACTGGTGTTCGCCATCGGCGCGATCCGGGGCGGGCAGCGGGCCGAGGCCGGGCAGCGGGAACGCGCCGTCGGCGGCGGCGAAGTGGCCGTCGCTGCCGACGCCGCCGCGTTGGTTGCCGCCGACCGCGTGCTCGAAGCCCTGGCCGCCCGGCGAGGTCGCGGCGCCGCCGCCGAGGTGCCACTTGCCGAAGTGGCCGGTGTGGTAGCCGAGTTCGCGCAGGCGTTCCGCCAGGGTCACGAACTCGCCGGCCAGCACGGTCCGGTTCGGTGCGGCGTCGAGCCGGCGATGCTGCTCGGCACCGCGGTTGCCGCCGCCGACGGTGTAGATGCCGGTGCGCGCCGCCCACTTGCCGCTCCACAGCGCGGCGCGCGTCGGTGCGCAGTTCGGACCGCTGCTGTAGGCGTCCGTGAAGCACGTGCCCGCCGCCGCCAGCGCGTCGAGGTTCGGCGTTCGGTGCCACGGCGAGCCACGACCGCCATTGGTGCGGCCGGTCGACAGGTCGGTCCAGCCGAGATCGTCGGCCAGGATCAGCACGACGTGCGGCCGCGCCGGCCGGTCGGCGGCGGCGGCGGTCTGCGCGCCGAGCGACAGGCCCGGGGCGAGAACGAGCAGGAGCAGGCGCGGGAGCATGGCGAGAGCGTAGTCGGCCGCGGCCGCGGACGGTCGGGTTCCGACCGCCGCGTCGAGCAGCCGCTTGCTTCGCGGACCCGGGCGCGGCACCGTGCTGCGATGCCCCTGCCGGTTCCGAAGACCTACAAGCTCTACGTCGGCGGCAAGTTCCCGCGCAGCGAGTCGGGGCGGTCGTTCGCGCCCGCCGGCAATCCCGCGCTCAACGTCACGCGCGGCAGCCGGAAGGACGTGCGCGACGCCGTGGTCGCGGCTCGCGCCGGGCTCGCCGCCTGGAGTCGGGCGTCGTCGTACCTGCGCGGCCAGATCCTCTACCGCCTCGCCGAGATGCTCGAGTCGCGCCGGGACGCGATGCAGCAGGAGCTGCGGCTCGGCGGTGCGACGGCGGCCGCGGCCAGGAAGGAGCTCGACACCGCGATCGAGCTCACGGTCTGGTATGCGGGGTTGTGCGACAAGCTGCAGAGCCTGCTCGGCAGCCAGAACGAGGTGCAGGGGCCGTTCTTCGCATTCTCGACCGTCGAGCCGACCGGCGTGATCGGGGTCGTCGCCCCGGAGCAACCGGCGCTCGTCGGTCTGCTCGCGCTGATGCTGCCGCTGCTCGCGGGCGGCAACGCCGTGGTCGCCGCGCTCGGCGAGCGCGCGCCGTTCGCCGGGCTGGCGCTCGGTGAGGTCTGCGCCTCGAGCGACGTGCCGGCGGGCGCCGTCAACCTGCTCGCCGGGCACCGCGCCGAGCTCGCGCCGGCGCTCGCGGCGCATCGCGACGTCGACGGCCTGCTGGTCGGCGGCGCGCCCGAACGGGCGCTGACCGAGGCCGCGGCCGACAACCTCAAGCGGGTGCGGTTCGCCGAGCTCGGCGCGACCGAATGGAGCGCGCCGCGCCGGCTGCAGAACCTGTCGTGGGTCGAGCCGTTCGTCGAGGTGAAGTCCCTCTGGCACCCGGTCGCACCCTGAGCCGACGATGCGGCACCACCCGGCGCGGCTGATCGCGAAGAAGCGGGACGGCGAGCAGCTCGCCGAGACCGAGATCCGCGACCTGATCGACGGCGTCGTCGACGGCTCGCTCGGCGACGCCCAGCTCGGCGCGTTCCTGATGGCGGTGTGCTGCAACGGCATGACCGCCGGTGAGACCGCCGCGCTGACGCTCGCGATGCGCGACTCCGGGGTGGTGCTGCAGCACCCGACGATCGCGCGTCCCAAGGTCGACAAGCACAGCACCGGCGGGGTCGGCGACAAGGTCAGCCTGCTGCTGGCGCCGCTCGTCGCCGCCGCCGGCGTCGCGGTGCCGATGGTCAGCGGTCGCGGCCTCGGCCATACCGGCGGCACGATCGACAAGCTCGCTGCGATCCCGGGCTACCGCACCGACCTCGGCATCGCCGGTTTCGAGCGCGTGCTCGAGGCCTGCGGCTACGCGATGCTGGCGCCGAGCGGCGAGATCGCGCCGGCTGACCGCCGGATGTACGCGACCCGCGACATCAGCGGCACCGTCGAGAGCATTCCGCTGATCACGAGCTCGATCCTGAGCAAGAAGCTCGCCGAAGGCATCGACGGCCTGGTGATGGACGTCAAGTGCGGCCGCGCCGCGTTCATGCGCGAGGAGGGCGACGCCCGCGCGCTGATGGAGACGATCTGTGCAGTCGGGCGCGCCGCCGGCGTGCAGGTCTCGGCGCTGCTCACCGACATGGATCACCCGCTCGGCGCAGCACTCGGCAACGCGCTCGAGGTCGCGGAGGTGCTGCGTGCGCTCGAACCCGACGGCCCGTGCCCCGACGACCTGCGCGAAGTGACGCTCGCGCTCGCGGCCGAGATGGTGGTGCTCGCCGGCGCCGCGCCCGGACCCGATGCGGCGCGTTCGATGCTCGAGCAGCTCTGGCGTGACGGCGTCGCGCGCCAGGTCTTCCGCCACAATCTCGAGCTGCAGGGCGGCGACGTGCGCGTGCTCGAGGAGCCCCAGCGGCTCGGCCGGGCGCCCGTCGTGCTCGAGGTCACCGCCGAGCGCGATGGTTTCGTCGCCGACGTCGACCCGTTGGCGCTCGGTCATGTCGTCGTCGACCTCGGTGGCGGTCGGCGTCAGCCCGACGACGTCGTCGATCCGCTGGTCGGCGTCGTGCTCGGCAAGCAGCTCGGCGACACCGCCGCGCGCGGCGAACCGCTTGCCGTGGTCCATGCCCGCGACGAGGCCGCTGCGACGGCCGCCGCCGAACGTGTGCGCGCGGCGATGCCGGTCGGCGACGAGCGCCGCCGCCGGCGCGCGGTCGTGCTCGACCGGATCGGCCCCGATCGATAGCTCGGTCAGCGCCGGTCGAACGCCGCGACCGCGCGCTGCACCGCCGGATCCGGATCGCGTCGCAGCCAGTGCACGTAGCACTCGATCCGCTGCCGGTCGGCGTGGTCGGCGAGGCGGCGCAGCGCGAACGCGCGCAGCCCCGCGTCGGTCGAGCCGAGGGTCTCGAGCAGCGCGGTGGTGGCGCCTTCGCCGTTCGGGTCGCGGTTGCCCTGCAGCAGCAGCAGGCGCTCGGCGAGCTCGGGTGGCGCGGATTGGGCGAGGTCGTAGTGCCCGACGCCCGGGGCTTCGGGGTGCTGCAACAGCTCGTCGACGGCGGCGAGCCGCGCGGCCGGGTGGGCGAGCGAGTCCATCACGACCTCCGCGGCGGCGTTCGCGATCGCGGTCTCGTCCCAGTCGAGCGTGCGCAGCCGTTCGAGCCCCGGGCGCCCGAACCACGCGAACACGTGCGGGGCGTACTCGCGCGTCAGCTCGTTCTCGGCCGCGAGCAGCGGTTCCATCAGCGGCGCGCCGGCCGGTCCGAGGTGCTTGAGCTCGCGCAGGTCGCCGCGGATGTGGGCGAGCCCGACCTCGGCGATGCGCGGCACCGCCGGCTCGCCGACCGCGACCATCGCGGTCACGGCCCATTGCGAGCGCCCGAGCCAGCGCTCGATCGCCGGCAGCTCGGCCGCGGTCGGTCCGATCTGGGCCAGGGTGTGCAGCACCTTGTCGGCGTCCTGCAGTGTTTCGCGCGCCAGCAGCTCACGGAACGCCCCGAGCAGTGCGGGCGTCGGCGACTTGTGCCGCAGCGCGTCGGCGAGCCAGTAGCGGTGGGAGCGGTCGGTGTCGTCGAGTTCGGGCACCAGCAGCTCGGGCGCTTCGTAGAGCAGCTTGCCGACGAGCCGCTGCCCGACATCGCCCGGCGTTCGGGCCGCCAGCGCGGCGGCCGGATCGAGCCGCACGATCGTGCGCGCGAGGTCGTCGGCGTGGGAGTCGTTCGGCGCCGCACGCAGTCGGGCCAGCAGCGCACGCTGCAGCGTGCCGGTCTGGTCGTGCCCGGAGGCGGCGGCGGCCAACTGCTCGAACATCGCGCGGGTCTCCTCGCTGCTGAGTGGCGGCAGGCCGTCGAGGACCAGTGCCAGCGCCCAATCGGCATCGGCCCCGAGGTCGGCGATCGCGGCCGCGCGCACCTCGACGTGCGGCCACTTGCCGGCGTCGCCGGCGAGGCAGCTCCGTACCGCGCGCGCGATCGCGGGATCGTCGCCGGCAAGCCGCAGCAGCGCACCGGCGGCCGCGGCGCGCGCGACCTCGCCGCTGGCCAGGCGCTGGCGCAGCCACGGCACGTTCGCGGGATCGCCGAGTCGCCCCGACGCGTCGTAGATCGCCGCGATCGCGCGGGCCTGGTCGTAGCCGATCGAACCGCTGCGCGTCGGGCGGCTCATCGCACGTTCGGCGGCGCGATAGCGCTCGCTCCAGCGCGCGCGCTCGGCCGCCGCCGGCGGTGCGAGCGCGACCTGGGCGGTGAACACTGTCTCGCACAGCTGCGGCACGAGCTCGTCGCGTTCGGCGATCCGGGTGACCAGCGCCGGAACGTCCGTCGGTATCCGGTCGCCGAGCGCTCGCAGGCCCGCGATCGCACGCGCCCGCAGACCGTCGACACGGCCGCGCACCCACGGCGTGGCGCAGATCGGCAGCGCCAGCGTCGCGACCAGGACCTCGACGTAGGGCGAACGATCGTCGTCGGCGATCCCGGCTTCGACCTGACGCGCGGCGCTGTCGACGATCCGCTCGCGCAGCTGCAGATCCTCGAACCAGTCGGTGGTCTCCGGTCCCGGCAGCGCCGCCGTGAGCAGCTCGAGCGCGGCCGCAGCGGCCTCGGGACGCCAGCGTCGATCGCCGAACAGGCCGAGCGCGTTGATCGTCTCGCGGCGTGCGACGAGGTCGTCGACCCGCAACATGGCGCCGATCGCGGCGTTGCCGGCCGGATCACCGCGGGCGACGAGCGCGCCCGCCGCGGCAGTGCGAACCGTGAGCAGCGGGTCGTCGAGGGCCGCGATCAGGGCGGGCAGCGGCGCGCGCGGTCGGCCCGTCAGCCGCATTGCCGCGCGCGGACCGACCGGTGCCGGCTGCGTCATCGCGCGTTCGAGTGCGGCGCGCTGCTCGGGATCGCCGTGCCACAGCACGAGATCGACCTGCCGCAGCAACTCGGGCGAACGCGCGTCGAGGCACCGGAGCGCCGTGTGCCAGAGCGCCCGCCGTCGTTCGGCTTCGTCGGGCGCACCGTCGGCGTAGCGCGAGATGTGTTCGTG
>JAGQRB010000850.1 GCA_020425925.1 Planctomycetota bacterium | reverse complement strand
GGCGTGGCCACCGCTCTGCACGTCGCCGAGCGCGGCGCCAGCGTCGCGCTGCTCGAGGCCGGCGCGATCGCCGGCCGCGCCAGCGGCCGCAACGACGGCCAGCTGCTGCTCGGACTCGGCGAGCACTACCACCGCATCCACGGCCAGTTCGGCGCCCGCCGCGCGCGCCTCTTGTGGGACTTCCTGCGCGACAACCATGTGGCGCTGCGCCAGCGCCTGGGCATCGGCCTCGGGCTGCGCAGCGTGCCCTGCGACTTCGCGCAGCTCGGCGGTCTGCGGCTGGCCGAGACGCCGCACGAATGGACCGAGCTGGAGCAGGCCGCCGAGCTGCTGACCGCCGAGCGGCGACCGTTCGAGCTGGTGGCGAGCCGGGACCTGGCGCGCTGGCTGCCGCTCGGCGAAGGGTTCCACGGCGCGCTGCACCTGCCCGAGGAGGCGGTCGTGCAGCCCGTCCTGATGGTCCGCGGCCTCGCCGGGCTCGCGCTCGAACACGGCGCCCGCCTCGTCGAGCACGCGCCGGTGCGCCGGATCACCGGCGAGGCCGGCGAGTTCGCGATCGAGATCGAAGGCGGCCGCACGCTGCACTGCGCGGTGATCGTGCACTGCACCTCGGCGCTCGGCCGCGAGCTCGACAGCAGCGGTCTGCTGGCGCGCACGGTGTTCCCGTTCCGCGGCCAGGTGATCGCGACCGAGCCGCTGCCGCTCGAGCTGTCGTCGCGCTTCCCGCCGTACGCGATGTCGAGCAACTTCTGCTACGAGTACTTCCGCATGCACCGCGGCCGCTTCGTGATCGGCGGCATGCGCTGGTCGGTGCCCGGCGAGGAGCTCGACACCGTCGACGACTCGGTGGTCAACCCCGCGATCAGCGACAACCTGCGCGCCTACGTCGCTCGCCACTTCCCGGCGCTGGCCGGTCTCGAGTTCCCTCACGCCTGGACCGGCATCATGGCGGGCACCCCGGACGGCCTGCCGTTGGTCGGGCCGCTGCCGCAGAATCCGGGGCAGTTCGCACTGCTCGCGTTCAACGGCTACGGCCTGAGCTTCGCGTATCTCGCGGCGAAGAACCTCGCCGACGCGATCCTCGACACCGGCGAGCAGCACGCCGCGATGGCGCTGTTCCAGCCGCGGCGGTTCGCCGAAGCCGCGCTCGGCTCCGACTGACGTGTCGTTGGTGTCCGGGGCGCGGGTCCCGGAACGGGACGACGTGCTCCAGGCCGTTGCGATTCCGGTCGATCGCGGCGCCGTGAACGAACCGATCAGTCGCCCATCGGGTCCCGATCCGGGCCGCGGTCCGCCGCAGCTGTTGCGGCGCGCGCCGGCGCACGGCTTCGGCGACGCGCTCGCGGTGCCCGCGAGCGAACGCGCCGACTACTTCGTCGACGTGCGGCGCGAGCCCGAACCGCAACCCGGCGAGACCGGCTACGACCTCGCGATCGCGCGCCGCGCCGCGCAGCGCATCCGCGACCGGCTGCGGCCGGACAACGGCGGGCTGTTGCATCAGTTGATCCCCGAGCGCGTCGGGCGGTTGCTGGGCTGATCGGCGCGCGGCTCGAGAACGCCGGCCACGGCAACGTCGCGCGCCGTCGCGCGCAGCCCTCGCCGCGCTTGTGCCGTGGGCCGCGATCCGACAATCTTGCCCGCCCGCCGGCCACCCTCGGTCCGCGACCCAAGCACACATGACCGACGCCCTCGTACTCCAAGGCGTCACCAAGCGTTTCGGCACGTTCACCGCCGTCGACAACCTGTCGCTGACGGTGCCCTCGGGCTGCATCTACGGCTTCCTCGGCCAGAACGGTGCAGGCAAGACGACGACGATCCGCATGGTG
>JAGQRB010000849.1 GCA_020425925.1 Planctomycetota bacterium | reverse complement strand
GACAGGCCGGACCCGTCGGCGAGCACCATGCCGCGGGTGTCGATGTCGAGCGCCTCGAACAGCTCGGTGGCGTGCCACGCCGCGGCGGCGGTGTCGCCGCTGCCGCAGGCTTGTCTGGCCGCGAGTCGCCAGACCTGCTCGGCGTAGAGGTTGTTGCTGTCGGTCAGCAGCGGGCGAACGATCGCCGCGAGCGGCGGCGAATCGTGCTGTGCGAGCAGCCGTTCGGGGCCGAGCGCGGCAACCGCCGGTGCGCTGCCGACCGCGACGCCCGCGCCGCGCAGACGCTCGGCGAACACCTCGGCCGCGAACCGCGCCGAATCGGCGACCGCGACGCGCACCGCGACCGGCGCCGAGTCCGCCGCGATCGTGCCGTGCACCGCGATACGATCGCTGCCGGGCGCACGTTCGGCCGTGATCCGCGACGCCGCCCCTGCCGGCAACAGCTCGACCCCGACCACCGGCGCGCGTCCGGTCGACGGCCGACACTCGACCGCGACGGCGCCGCCCGCGGGCCGGACGCGCACCTCGACACAGCTCTGGTCGACGCAGAGGCCGCCGAACGGCGCGGCATAGCCGGCATCGAGGTAGTCCCACTGCCAGCCCTCGCCGCGCTGCTCGCGGCCGAGCCAGGAACCGTCGCCGCGAATGCTGCCGTCGACGCGCTCGATGCCGGCCGCACGAACGGCCGCGACGAACGCGTCGACCCCGGCGTCGCCGAACGTCGGATCGCCGTGGCCACGCAGCAGCAGATCGCCGTGGAGCGTGCCGCCTTCGACCTCGCCGACCATGAGCAGCTCGGTCGACGTCGTGTAGTCCGGGCCGAGCGTCTGCAGCGCGACCGCGCTGCTCAGCAGCTTCATGTTGGACGCGGTCGCAAAGCCGCGGTGGCCGTCGTGCTCGGCGAGCACCTCGCCGCTCGCGATGTCGGCGACGACGACGCCGATGCGACCGCCGGCGAGCGCCTCGCTGCGCACGAGCTCGTCGAGCGCGCGCCGGACGTGGGCCTTCGGGCTGACGCACGCGGCCGCCAGCAGGACGGCGGCCAGCACGGCCCGCCGCGGTGTGCGGGCCGATCCGCGACTCACGGCTGGATGGTCACCGTGAGTCCGCGCGAGCTGACGATCGCTCCGGGCGAGGTCGAGCAGGTCGTCGCCGCATCGGCGAGCCAGAGCGTCTGGGTGTGGATCTCGAGACCGGCGAGCCCGGCGTTGTTCGGCACCGCGTCGACGACCACGGCCGAGCCGATCTGGTCGCTGGTGACGAAGCGCGTCGCCAGGATCGGATTGAGGTCGACGTGCACCAGCACGCCGGCGAACGGGATGCCGGCCTCGTTGCGCGGACCGCCCTGCAGGAACCAGCCGATCGAGTCGGCCGGTGCGTTCGTCGCGTAGTAGTAGAACTCGGCGTCGCCGACCTGCGGTCCCCCCTTGGCCCACATGCCGATCGGGCCGGCGCAGTCCGGCGTGCCGATGCCGAAGCCATCGAGGCCGACCACCGTTCGGCTGCGCGGGTTCGCGAGCCGGGCGAGCTGGTTGCCGCTCTCGAGGTAGAGCACGTCGACGAAGCCCGAACCGGTGAGATCGGCGGCGACCACCGAGCTCGGCGCGGCGGCGCCGGCGCGAATCGTCTCGACCCCGCCGAACGCGCCACTGCCGTCGCCGTAGGCGGCATGGACGCCGGTGCCGGCCGCGATCACGAGATCGAGCTCGCCGTCGCCGTCGAGGTCGCCGAGCGCCAGGCTCTCGACGATCGCACCGACACCGATCTGCGGCCCGACGCTGAAGCTGCTGTTGCCGGCGCCGCGGAAGACGGTCACCGACTCCAGGCTCGCGTCCACCGCCACGACATCGGGCAACCGGTCGCCGTCGAGATCGCAGCAGACCAGCCGGCCGCCGCGCGCATCGGTCGCGGTGGTCGCCGGCGGCAGCAGGCCGCCCGCGCCGTCGTTGCGGAAGACGTCGATGCCGAGCCCGCCCGCGCCGGTCGCGACGAGGTCCGGCAGCGAATCGCGGTTGACGTCGGCGATCGCGAAGTCGGCAGCGATGTAGCCGATCGACAGCGTGACGGGCGCGCCGAAGGCGCCGGCACCGAGGCCCGGCAACACCGCCAGCTCGGTGGTCGTCGCGGCCGAGGCGACGAGGTCGGTGATGCCGTCGCGGTTCCAATCGACCGCGTCGATCTTCGCCGTCGGCCACGGCATCGCGATCGCGGCCGGCAGGTTGAACGAGCCGTCGCCGCGTCCGACCGCGGCCCCGGCGTCGTTGGCGACGCTGCTCGCGGCGACGACGTCGACGATCTGATCGCCGTTGACGTCGGCGACCACGAGCGCGCCGACGGTCAGCGGCGCCGGCAACACCGGGCCCATCGCGAAGCTGCCGTCCGGCTGACCCCGAAGCACCGAGATCGTCGACAGCGTCTCGTTCGCGATCAGCACGTCGGCGAGGCCGTCGGCATGGACGTCGGCGACCACCGCACTCCGGCCACCGGCGCCGCCGGTGGCGACCGTGATCGGTGCGCCGAACGCAAGCGTCGGCGACGGCCCGGGCTGGATCGGCGTGCCGCCGCCCCCGCCGCCGCTGCAGCCGGTGGTTCCGAGGGCCACGGCGGCCCCGAGGATCAAGGTGACATCGAGGGTGCGAAAGCGTAGAGGCATGGCCGGAAATCGTAGGCCTCCGCCCGGCAGAATCCAAAGCGCGCCCGGCCGCACCGGACGATGCTCCCGCCTGTTCGCCCCTCCGGTCAGAGGCCGCCGATCGTGCCGCTCAGCGCCGCGGTGTGCCCGGCCCCGGCGGGCACCGAGGGGTCGACGTAGAAGTACTGGTAGTACAGCGACATGCCGGTGAGGTCCGGATTCGGCGGCAGGTTGAACCACAGGCTGACGGCGCCGCTCGCATCGAGGTTGCCGATGGTGAGCTGGCGCGGCCCGATCGCGTGCTCGACCCAGACCTCAAGGCCGAGGAACGCGACGCCCGCACGCGGCAGCATGCTGACGAGCAACCCCATCGGCGCATTCGGCAAGCCG
>JAGQRB010000848.1 GCA_020425925.1 Planctomycetota bacterium | reverse complement strand
TTCATGGTCATGCCGGTCGGCGCCGACAGCTTCCGCGAGGGGCTGCGCATGGGGGTCGAGGTGTTCCACGCCCTCAAGGCCGAGCTCAAGAAGCAGAAGCTCGCGACCGCGGTCGGCGACGAGGGCGGCTTCGCGCCGAACCTCGCGAGCAACGCGGCGGCGTTCGAGATCATCGTCGAGTCGATCAAGCGGGCGGGCTACGACCCCGGCAGCGACATCGTGCTGGCACTCGATGCGGCCGCGACCGAGATCTTCGAGGGCGGCAAGTACACGCTCGCCGGCGAGGGTGTGACGCTCGACAGCGCCGGGATGATCGAGCTCTATCGCAAGTGGTGCAGCGACTTCCCGATCTTCTCGATCGAGGACGGGCTGGCCGAGGACGACTGGGGCGGCTGGTCGGCGCTGACCGCCGCGCTCGGCGAACAGGTGCAGCTGGTCGGCGACGATCTGTTCGTGACCAATACCGCACGGCTCGCGCGCGGGATCGAGGAGCGCTCCGCCAACGCGATCCTGATCAAGGTCAACCAGATCGGCACACTCAGCGAGACGCTCGCGGCGATCCAGCTGGCGGCGCGCGCGAACATGCGCTCGGTGATGTCGCACCGCTCGGGCGAGACCGAGGACAACACCATCGCCGATCTCGCCGTCGCGGCCTGCACCGGTCAGATCAAGACCGGCGCACCGTGCCGCAGCGACCGCGTCGCGAAGTACAACCAGCTGCTGCGCATCGAGGAGATCCTCGGCGAAGCCGCGGTCTACGGCGTCTGATCGCGCACCGCCGGTGGTCGAGCCGTTCAAGAACATGATCGGCCGCGCGGCCGTCGGCCGGCTCGCGCAACGGCTCGGCCTCGATCGGCGTTTCGTGCGCGCGGCGACGACCGGACTCGAGGCACTCGAGCTCAAGGCGCGCGTCGCACACGTCGCCGGCGCGCTGCGGGCGCACCTGCCGCCCGACTACGAGACCGCGCTCGCCCGGATCGTCGACGGGCTGCCGCCGCCGTTACCGGACGCCGAGGGCGTCGGCGCGGGCTTCTGGCTGTGGCCGCTCTGCCACTTCGTCGAGGCCCACGGCCTCGATCACCCGGTCGCGTCGCTCGCGGCGATGCCGGCGCTGACGCAGCGCTTCAGCTGCGAGTTCGCGATCCGACCGTTCGTCGAGCGCCACCGCGAGCTCACGTTCGCGCAGCTCGCGGACTGGGTGGCCGACCCGAACGTGCACGTCCGCCGGCTCGTCAGCGAGGGGACGCGCCCACGACTGCCGTGGGGCCGCCGGCTCACGGCGTTGCAGCGCGACCCGCGCCCGCTCTGGCCGCTGCTCGAACGGCTGCGCGACGATCCCGAGCTCTACGTCCGCCGTTCGGTCGCCAACAGCCTCAACGACGTCGCCAAGGACCACCCGGCGCTCGCGGTGGAGGTCGCGAACCGGTGGCTCGCGGACGCCCCTCCCGGCCGCGAGTGGATCGTGCGCCACGCGCTGCGCACGCTGATCAAGCAGGGCGACCGCAGCGCACTGCGGGCACTCGGCTACGGCACCGCCAAGGTCGATGCCGTGCGCTTCGAGGTCGCACCGCGCCGGCTCGCGCTCGGCGACGCGCTGACGTTGCGAGCCGAACTCCGTTCGACGGCGCGGTCGGAGCAGCAGCTCGTCATCGACTACGCCGTCCACCACCGCCGCCAGAACGGCACGCTGTCGCCGAAGGTCTTCAAGTGGCGACGCGCCGCGCTGCCCGTGGGCGGCACGCTCGAGCTCGAGAAACGGCACGCCCTCCGGCCGGTCACGACCCGGCGCTACCACGCCGGCCGCCACCGCGTCGAGCTGCTGGTGAACGGTCGGTCGTGCGGCTCCCGCGACTTCGATCTCCGGCTCTGATCGGCCTGCCATGCGACGCTGCACCCTCGCGATCGTCACCCTGCTCGCTGCCGGCTGCACCGGCCTGCCGCGCGCGAGCCACGACTGGAATCCGCTCGGCTGGCCCGCCAAGGCGTTCGCGTTCGTCGGCGAGGCCGGCGCGAACTCGGGCTGGCCGCTCGTTCGCGAGACCGGCCGGCTGCTCGGTGCCGTCGCCGAGCTCGCCGAAGCGCCCGCACTCGCGGTCGAAGGTCTCGTCACGCTCGACGCCGGCCGGCTCGGCGGCGCGGCTCAGCAGCTCGCCATCGGCACCGGCTCGACGCTCACCGCGACCTGGAACGTGCCCTTCTTCGTGATGCCGGGCGGCAACGTCGACCTCGCGCGCGACGTCGACCTCGTCAACCAGGCGCTGGCCGTCCTCGAGCAGATGCCGTCGCGCGTCTGGCGGATCGACGAACACGATCCGCGCACGGCGATCTTCCCGCCCGGCACGCGCGCCCGCGCCGACGGCCAGAACCTGATCTACACCGTGCCGGGCCACGGCGAGGTGCTGCAGGCGGCCGAGGCCAACCAGGCCTGGAACCTGCTGCAGTGGACTTTCGACACCGACTTCCCGGCGCAGGAGCGCAGCTGGGGTTTCGTCGTGCGCAGCGTCGCGCGCTGGGACGCGATGCGGCCGCGGCAGCGCACCGCGACGATCCTGCACGAGCTCTACCACCAGCACATGCAGATGCGGCAGTGGCTGCTGGGTTGGACCGCGATCTACTGGCCGGCCTACCAGATCACCTTCCCGTTCACCGGCTGGTCCGGCCATTGGGCCGAGATGGCCGGTCCGCACGCCGCCGGCGTCGTCGATCGCGCGCTCGCCGGCTGGCAGCTGCGCTGAGCGTCCCCCTACGATGCGGCGATGAAGTTCTGCAGCGAGTGCGGCGGCCAGCTCGAGGACGGCGTGCCGGCCGGCGACGACCGCACCCGCCGCGTCTGCCGCGACTGCGCGCACGTGCACTACCAGAACCCGCTCGTCGTCGTCGGCTGTCTCGTCGAGGTCGACCGCGAGTTGCTGCTCTGCCGCCGCGCGATCGAGCCGGCCCACGGTCGCTGGACGATGCCGGCGGGGTTCCTCGAGCTCGGCGAATCGGTCACCGCCGGCGCGCGCCGCGAGACCCTCGAGGAAGCCGGCGCCGAGGTCGAGATCACGGCACCGCACGCCTACCTCGACCTGACGCACATCGGCCAGCTCTACGCGCTGTTCCGCGCGCGCCTGCAGCGACCCGGGTTCGCCCCGGGCGCCGAGAGTCTCGAGTGCCGACTGTTCGCCGAAGGCGAGATCCCGTGGCGCGAGCTCGCGTTCCCGG
>JAGQRB010000085.1 GCA_020425925.1 Planctomycetota bacterium | reverse complement strand
CGCAGGGCCAGCAGACGCACGCCGCTGGTGACGACGAAGGCCGGCGCGCTGTCCTCGAGCACGTGGCGGATCTGCTCGTCGCGCAGCTTGCCGTTCACCGGCACCGCGATGCCGCCGGCGACGGCTGCGGCGAGCAGGGCGATGGGCTCGTCGAGCGAGCGCTCGAGCAGGACCGCGACGCGATCGCCGGGCCGGAGACCGCGGGCGATCAGACCGGCGGCGACAGCCTCGACGCGCGCCGCGAACTCGGCGCCGGCAAGGACGCGCTCACCGACCGCGAAGAACGGCCGCGGCCCGCACCGCTCGCGCGCGGCGCGCACGAGATTCGCGAGGTCGCGCACGCTGGTTCGGAATACGAAAGCGGCACCCGCCGCAGAGCGGCGAGTGCCGTGAAGACGTGGTATCCCGTAGGGGATTCGAACCCCTGTTACCAGAATGAAAATCTGGGGTCCTAGACCTGCCTAGACGAACGGGACCCGTTCGAGGGCGAAGAGTCTATGGCGCGCGCCCGCCGATGCAAGGCGACGCCGATCAGCGGGCTGGGACCTCAGCCGAGGTTCTGCCATTCCTTGATGCTCGGCAGCTCCTGCAGCGAGCTCAGGCCGAAGCGCTCGAGGAAGTGCTTGGTCGTGCCGTACTGCAACGGGCGGCCGGGAACGTCGGCGCGACCGGTGACCGCGACGAGCTTGTGCTGCAGCAGGCTGCGCAGCATCGGTCCGGCCTTGACGCCGCGGATCGCCTCGATCTCGCTGCGCATCACCGGCTGGCGATAGGCCACGACGGCCAGCGTCTCGAGCGCCGCGGGTGACAGCTTCTCGAGCTTCTTCACGCCGCGCAGCCGCTGCAGGTACGGGAAGCTGAGCTCGTCCGCGAGCCATTTCACGGTATCGCCGGTGCGGGCCAGCGCGACCGGCACGCCGAGGTCGGTGAGCCGCTGCTGCAGCAGCGCCAGCGCCTCTTCGACGAGCTTCTGCGTGGTGTTGCAGGCCTCGGCCAGCCGGAACAGCGACAGCCCCTCGCGCGAGGTCAGCATCAACACGAACACGACGTTCGCGACCGCCGCCGCGTCGGCCAGCTCCGGCACGTCGGGCAGGCCCTCGTCGGTCTCGGGCAGTTCCTCGGGCAGGACGTCCTCGAGCTCGACGGTGTCGGCCTCAGCGGCGATCGCCTGTTCGAGGTCGCTGCGCTCGATCCCGGTGTCGATCTCGCCGCCGCTCTCCTCGTCCTTGCGCGCGGTCTCGCCGTCCTCGATGGGTTCGTCGGCTTCGCGGCGACGGCTGTCGGGATCGACCACGAGATCCTCGCTCAGCTCCGCGCGCTCGCGCGCCAGCAGTTCGGCCGGGCCGGCGCTCGCGTCGTCGCGCTCGCGGCGCCCACCGCCCTTGGCCGAATCCGGAGTGTCGACCCACGGCTCGCGTGAGATGTCGTCCATGTCCCCCGTCTTCTATCCGACCGCAAGCTCGAAGTCATCGCCCGTTCCGGACTTCGGTCTCGGTCGCACCGCGCCAGCGCAGCGCGTAGGCCGACGTCTCGAGCTGCGTGAGCGGCTTCTGCTCGAGGTCGCGATCGATCTCGGCGCGCACCGCGGCGAACGGCACGTCGCGGCCGGCGTAGCGATCGAGGCAGTAGACCACGAACCAACGCGGTTCGCCGCCGATCGTGCGCTCGAACGGCGCGCTGACCTCGCCCTTCTGCAGCGCGAACGCGACCTCGGCGACCGGGTGCGGGAAGCCGCGTCCGAACGCCGGCAGGAGCCCGCCGTCGCGGCGGCCGTCCTCCGACCAGCGCAGCGCCAGCGTCGCGAAGTCGGCGCCGGCCCGCACCTTGTCGTAGACCTCGCGCGCGATCTTCTCGTCGCGGTGGACCAGGAAGCGCACCAGCACGCGATCCTCGCGCAACGCGAGGTAGCGGATCACGTAGCCCTGGTAGAGCCGCTGCGCGGTGCGCAACCGCAGCGTGCGCTGCCAGTCGTCGAGCCGCATGCCGAACATCGAGAACACGTAGGCCGGGAAGTCCATCTCACCGCCGAGCTCGGCCGTGACCTGCTCGCGCATGCGCTTCTCCTCGCCGGCGGCGAGCTCCTCGACCCGCTGCGGATCGACGCGGATCTGGTGCTCCTCGGCGTGGCGCGCGACCAGTACATCGAACACCAGCAGATCGACCGCGGAGAGCGCGAGCTTCGGATCGGCGAGCATCAGCCGCGCGAAGGCATGGCTGCGCGTCAGCGACAGCTCGCCGACGCGTGCGACCTCTTGGTCGGTGGAGTCCGGCGGCGGCAACAGGATCTCGGGTCCGAGCTCGGAGCTCGAATGATCGGGCTCCTGCGGCGCGAGCCGCACGCTGGTGGCCTCGGCGCGGCCGATCGGAGCGACGCCGCCGCCGGCCGCGAGGTCGCTGGCCGTCGATGCCGCCGCCGCGCTGCCGCCGGTAGCGCAGCCGGCAGGCAACAGCAGCACCAGTAGCAGCGCGGCGACCGCGCCCGACCGCCGGCAGCGGCCCGAGTGCCTCAATACGCTTTGAAGCTGCGCATCCACTTGGTGTTGTGACACAGGAAGCACGGGGTTCGGATCGGCTTGCCGTCGGGTCCCATGTCGACGGTCGTGCCCTCACCGTAACACGAGACGCACGGCGATGCCGACGCCGAAACCAGCTGCAGCTCGCCGCCGTTCTCGGCATAGAACGCCCGCAGCCAGCCGGCCCGGTCCGCGGCCTTCGATTCCGCCCACCATTCCTCGTCGGACTGCTCGGCCCGCTCCTGGCCGGCACCCCCACCGGCGGCGCGGCGGCGCTCCATCGCCTGCTTCATCGCGCGTGCGATGCGGTCGATCTCCCGGCTGTTGGGGTCCGCCGGCTGCTTGCTCGACGGCTGCTTGTTCTTGTTGGCCTCGACGTCGGTGCCCTTGATGATCGCCTGCTCGCCGAGGATCCACGAGCCGAGGCCGTAGGCGAAGTGCTCGGTGCGCTTGCCGACCGGGTACTTCTCGCGCGCGTGCCAGAGCTCCTTGACCTCCTCGACGTCGAGTTCGAACTGCTCGGCCATCTTCGCGAACAGGTCGTCGCTCATCTGGTTCTGGGCGTAGTCCTGCGCCGCCGCCAGCGTGACGCCGGGCTCGCGCACCTTCTTCTCGGCGACCGAGCGGATCGCGCGGCGGAAGTCGTCGGCGATCTGCTGCGACAGGTAGCGCTGCCGCGCCTCGCCGAAGCGCGTCTTCTCGACGTCGAACTCGGCCTGCAGTCGGCTCTGCGGGAACTGCTTGGCGAACTGCTCGATGAGCTTCACGCCCTTGGCGAACTCGACCAGCGTGCCGCGGCTGCGGCAGGCCTGGATCTGATCGAGCAGCTCGCGCTCCTTGGCGGCGTCCTTGTAGCGGTTGAGCCGCGTCGTCAGGCTGTCGAGGCGCCCCGGGTCGAGCGAATTGCCGAGCTCCTTGGCCTTGGCGAGGTGCTCGCTGGCGTGTTCGTAGTCACGGACCTTGATCAGGTCCTCGGCGAGCAGCATGTGCTGATCGGCCTTGCTCGGGTCCTCGAGGCCGGCGAGCCGCACCGCGTACCATTCGTCCTTGGTGAAGATCTGGCCGACCGGCACGTCGAGCTGCCGGACGCCGCGGATCTCGGTGCGCGGAATGCGGAACGGCACGCCGCGCTGGCGTACCACCACCTCCTTCGGCGCCTGCTCGACGATCTTGCCGATGATCGTCTGCTTGCGGCCGCCGACCAGGTACTCGACCTCGTCGGCGCGGACCATGACCTCGTCCTGGACCGAACCGGCGAGGTCGAAGCGGCGCTTGATCGCCAACGCCGAGCCCGGCGTCAGCTGGTCCCAACGCAACTCGAGCGTGCCACCGTTGTCGAGCCGCTTGACCACGAGCCCGTCGCCGTCGGCGGACTCGACCGAGGCCAGCAGCAGGCGACCTTCGGCGAGCTGCACGGTCTGCGCCGGCAGCGCGGTGATCGCCGCGGCCGCAGCGATCGCGGTGGCGGTGCAGGAGAGCTTCCGGATCAGTCGTCGCATCGTCATTGTCACCTCGCAGAAGTCTGTTCGATCATGGCACGGAAGCGCTCGACGCGCGGCCCGAGCGGCAGGCTGCGCGGCAGGATGCGCAGGAACACCTCGCTGGCGTTCTCGCCCTCCTCGAGCCAGCGCACCTCGAGGCGCACCATCCAGAGGTCCGGCCGCAGCTCGTCGACGACGGCGGTCGCCGACCAGGTCATGCCTTCGAACCCCGGTACCGTCTGGTCCTCGAGCTTGACGATTTCCAGATCGAGATCGGACTCGCCGTCGCCGCGGCGGCGCACGGCCTCGTACTGCACCCGCTGCAGCGCACCCTCGCAGACCCGCGCCGCGGCGAGCCGCGCATCGGTCGTCCGGCGCTGGCCGACGCTCGAGCTCAGCGCCCCGAGCAGCGCGACGACGCCGACCAGCAGGATGCCGAGCGCCGCCAGCATCTCGGCGAGCGTGAAGCCGCCGTTCGTCCTCGGATCCGTTGCGTCAGCCACGGTAGTCGTCCTTGTGGTGCGGGATCGGGATCACGAACTCGACCGTGGTGCCGACGTGCACGCGGCTGCCGGCCGGATGCTCGAGCGCCTTGGTGCGGCGCTGGCCGCGGCGCAGGCCGGTGAGCCGATCGCCCTCGCGCTTCGCGTAGTAGATCCACTCGCCGTGGATCTTGACGTAGCCGCCGGTCTCGGGACCCGGGAAACGGTCGCCGTCGAGCACGCGCAACCCGTTCTCGTCCGGCCCGATGCGGGCGCCGAGCAGGCCTTCGGCCGGCAGTTCGGGCGGCTGGGCCGCGACGCAGAGCACACGGATCGCGTGCGGATGGATGTCGTCGGTCGGATCGGAGCGACTGGCCGGACCGCGGTCGAACGCGAACGTGCCGCCGGACTCGTCGTCGATCAGCCAGCCGCCGCGGGCGCTGTCCCAGATCTGCTCCGGGCCGGGGCCACCGCTCACCGCGCCGGCGCCGGCGGTCCAGCTGACCGTCGCCTGCGACCAGAACGCGAACTCGCAGTGCAGCAGGTTCTGCAGGATCGGCCGGATGTTCTGCAGCACGGTGACGCCGGGCAGCGCCGGGCTGCCGGGCACCGCCACCGCGAATGGATCGACCGGCATGTCGCGTACGATCACGGTCTGGCCGGGCAGGAACCAGGCCGCGCGCAGCTCGAGCAGCGCGTCGTCGCTGCCCTCCTGCCGCCACGGCACCAGCAGCATGTTGCCGATCCCGCGCAGCGGCGTCGTCGCGCGCATCTCGGCGACCTTCGCCAGCAGCTCGGTGTCCGAGAGCTCGGGCTCGGCCGCCCGCGCACGCAGCGCCAGCTCGCCGTCGACGAGCTCGAGCTCGCGCGCCGGCGGCAGCTGCACCGCCGCGCGCACGACCTGCACCAGCGTCGCACCGCGCTCGGGGTCGGCCGGCAGGCCGATCGGCA
Source organism: Planctomycetota bacterium (assembly GCA_020425925.1). GTDB lineage: Bacteria > Planctomycetota > UBA1135 > UBA1135 > UBA2386 > JAGQRA01. Next base: position 2,820 of record JAGQRB010000085.1, on the reverse strand, counting down.
GCAGCTGCACCACCAGGCGGTCCTCGACCGCCTCGCGGTCGCGGCCGTTGGCGCTGCCGCGCAGCAGCGCGAGCTCGTCGCTGAGCACGCGCCGCGACGCGACGCCGCGATCGGCGAGCAGCTGGCCGACCTCGCCCTCGGCGAACAGGTCGAGCCCGAGCCCGACGAGCTGCACCAGCATCACGAGGAACGCCGACAGGATGCCCATCACGATCACGAGCTCGAGCAGCGTGAAGCCGCCGGCCGATCGCTCCGCGTCATTGCGACGAGCTCGCGTCATTGCGCCGTCACCCGCTCGTTGAAGATCCGCGGCTCGCCCTCGTAGTCGACGTGCACGTCGGTGACCCGGGCCGAGGTCTTCCAGCCGTGCGCGCGCTGGGTCACGAGATCGACCGCGCCGCCCTTGTAGACCGTCTGGAAACGGATCTCGAGCCGGCTGGCCTGGGTCGCCAGCAGGCTCGGCGCCGGGTCGTTGGCACCGCGCGTGAACTCCCAGAGCCCCGGCGTGGTCTCGGGGTCGGCGCTCCACGGCGCGCGGCCGTCGGCGCGCACGCGGCAGATCACGTCGACGCTGCCGTCGCGGATCTGCTCGCTCCACGTCACGGAGCGAAAGTACGCCGGCGCCGAGGTCGTCGTCAGCTGCGAGTAGCCGAGCTCGGGATCGTCGGACTGCTCGGCGTAGCGATCCCAGTAGCGGAACGGCCAGACGATCACCGCCTCGCCGCTGCTCGCGACGCTGGCCTGTGTGCCGTAGCGCGCACGCAGCAGACCGCGCGCCAGCGAGCTGGTGCCGGCTTCGCCCGGTGGATACCAGCGCGGCATCTCGAGCTGCCCGGCATCGCCGAGCTGTCGCGACCAGGTGTAGTGCAGCAGCTCGGTGCCGAGCCGCAGCGTGCCGCCGCCCCGCGGCAGCCCGCCGAGCGCCTGCACCGGCAGCAAGTTGTCGCGGGCGGAGACCTGGCTGGTCAGGATCGCCGCCGGCCGGTGTGTCAGCAGCACGACGTGGGCGCCGCGATCGTGATCGCGCGGCTCGGTGCCGAGCAGGCCGCGGCCGTTGGTCGCGATCGTGAAGCGGCCGAGCGTGAGGTCGCTGAATGCGAGGATCTCGCCGTCGACCTGCACCAGACCACCCCCCTTCTGCGGCCAGTCGGCCGAGTAGTCGGCGACGAACGAGATCAGCCCGGTCGGATCGTAGGACTTGCTGATGTCGACCTGGAAGGTCTTGGCGCTGCTGTCGAACGCGTCGTCGACGACCAGCGGCGGCAGGCTGTGGGTCGTGACCTCGACCTCGTCGATGAAGCCCTGGATCGGCGAGTCGTTGCCGATGCCGGCGCCGACCGAGACCTGCTGGCAGTAGGCCGCCGGCAGCTCGCCGCTCGGGAACTTGACCATGCGGTCGTAGCTGCGCGGATCCTGATAGTTCTGCTGGTTGCTCGGCGGTCCCTGGAACGGCGTCCTGACGCCGTCCTTGAACGCGACGAGCTGGAACGGCCACGGCCCGAGGCGCTCGGGCGGTGTCGCGTTCTTGCTGAGATTGTCCGAGTCGAAGCGTCGCGCCGCCCAGTGCACCGTGTGCCATTCGACCGTCGGCCGCTGGCTGCCCGACGCCACCGACCCCTGGATCAGAGCGACGCGGTCGTGACGTCCCGGCCGCCCGGTGTAGGCCCCGAAGTTGCCCCAGCGCAGATCGACGCGCTGGCACTGCATCACCACGTCGCCGGCGCCGTGCGGGTGCGCCGAGGTGCGGTTCAGGCCCTCCTGGTAGAAGTCGTTCATCATGTCGCCGCGGAAGCCGAGCTGCGACCGGGCGGCGTGGATCGCCGGGAACGTCGCCTCGAGCTGCGGCGTGTAGCCGATGTAGCCCGAGGTCGCCTGCACCGTGCCCCACGGGTCCGAGCCGTCGTCGTTCGGGATGCCGTTCGACTGCTGGCCCTGGAAGATGTTGATCGTGTAGATGCCGATCGAGCGACAGACCTGCCAGCGCGTGCGTTCCCAGGCGACGCGGTTGCCGCGCGTCAGGTGCTGGTTGCCCATGATCGCGTCGTAGCGCACCCACTCGGTATCGAAGTCGTTGCCGCCGCGCGGGTAGATCTGCACCCACTCCGACAGCTGCGTCGACTGCGGGTCCCATAGCACGCTGGTGCTCTGCACCGGCAGCGAGATCGGGATCACCCAGAGGATCGCGCGCGTCACGTCGTGGAAGTAGATCTGCGCCACCGGGTCCCAGTAGAGCCCGCGGTCCCACTTGGTGATGAAGCGTCGCGCGGCGCCGTCGTAGTCGAGCGTCGGCGTGGTGCGGTCGTCGCCCGGGATCTGCTGCGCGCGCTGGACGTTCTTGAGCTTGCTGCCCTGGCGCGAGTCGTAGCGGACGATCTCCATGCCGCCGGTGTTCATCGTGTTGGTCTGGCCACCGATCTGCAGCGAGTTCTGGAAGCCGACCTGCAGCTGGCACAGGATCGCGTAGCCGCCGGTCTCGGGGAACGCGTTCAGGATGTTGGCCTGCGCCGCCGCCGGGTCCTTGTCGCTGGTCTGGATCGGATCGGCGAGGTCGAGATCGCCGGTCCAGTTCGGCTCGAAGCCCTCGCCGACCGGGAACGGCGCACCACCCTGCGGCGGCGACACCGACATGCGCTGGGCGTTGTTCTGCAGATAGCCGCGCGCGACCGCGAAGTCGCCGATCGAGCCGGCGAGGCTGGTCTCGCCGACCATCATAGGTGAGTCGGGCGACAGCAGGCTCGAGTAGCCGTAGAGCTCGACGCGCGCGCCGGCCGGGTGCTGCGGGTAGACGTTGAGGTTGATGCCCTGCGACAGCAGGTCCTT
>JAGQRB010000847.1 GCA_020425925.1 Planctomycetota bacterium | reverse complement strand
CGATCTCGCGGCCGATCCGGTGGTCACGTTCTACCGCGCCGCGGCCGCGTTCAAGCGCGGCGGCGCCGGCTGGGACGCGGCCCAGAGAGACCTCAAACGCCTCACGCTCTCGCAGCGTCAGGACGGCGAGCTGCGCGGATCCTGGGACCCGGCGTCGGGCGCGTTCGCCGAATGGGGCGGGCGCCTCGGGGTCTCCGCGGTGGATGTCCTGGTGCTCGAGATCTACTACCGCTACTGCCGGCTCGGGGTGTTCACGTTCTGACCTCGCCGCCGGCGAGCCGCTCGACGAACTCGCGCACGAACCTGCCCGTGAGCCCCCAGACCAGGTCGTCGCCGTGGCGGAAGTGCGGGCTCGCCGGTGGGCTCGTGCCGCTCACCCGGATCGGCGGCGGCCGCTCGGCCCAACGCGTTTCGTCGCGCAGCTCGGCGACCGGCACGTAGAGCACGCGTTCGACCTCGTCGGCGTCGAGTTCGAGATCGACCGGCTGCACCCGCGCGACGAGGCACTGCACCAGGATGCGCGACGAGCTCACCCGCGAACGCAGCGCGCCGAGGATCGTCACCGCGCTCGCCGGCACGCCGATCTCCTCCTCGCACTCGCGCAGCGCCGCGCCGCGCGGGTCCTCGACGCCGCTCTGCATGCCGCCGGGGAAGCCGATCTGGCCGGCGTGGCGCCGCAGTGTGCCGGGGCGCACCGTGAACAGCAGGTGGTCGACGCCGCCGAGCGCGATCAGCGGGGCCAGCACCGCGGCGTGGCGCAGTTCGCTCGCCGGCCAGGTCGCGGGCACCGGGTCGAGCCGCGGTGCGAGGAGTTCGTCGAGCGACGGCACGGCGCGATGGTAGGGTGGTGCGGGCGTAGAGTAACGGGCGATGCCTTACATCCGACAGGTCGAGGACGCCGGCGCGAGTGGCGACGCCGAACGCGAACTGCAGCGCGCGCGGCGCCGCGCCGGACGGGTCTGGAACATCGTGCGCGTGATGACACCGAATCCGGCGGTGCTGCGCGCCTCGATGGAGCTCTACCTCGCGGTGATGCACGGTCCATCGCCGCTGTCGCGCTTCCAGCGCGAGCTCGTCGCCGTCGTCACCAGCCGCCGCAACGGCTGCGTCTATTGAACCCGGGCGCACGCCCACGACCTCCGGGCCGAGGTCGACGAACCCGATCCCGCCGTCGCTGACGCGCTGGTCGACGCGATCGCGCGCGACTGGCGCAGTGCCGCACTGTCGGCTGCCGACCGCGCGCTCTGCGAGTTCGCGACGCGGCTCGCTGCCCCGGACGTGATCGGGCGGGACGACGTCGAGGCGCTGCGCGCCGCCGGCTTCGACGACGTCGCGATCCACGATGTCACGCAGGTGGCGAGCTACTTCCACTACATCAACCGCATCGCCGACGCGCTCGGTGTCGAGCTCGAAGACGAGGCGGTCGTGCGACCGTGGGGTGAAGGCGGCGAACCCGGCGGTGCAGCGGGCAAGGGTCCACTACCATCCGCGCCGTGAATCGCCCGTCCCCGTTGCCGTGCGCCAGCGCGCTGTCCTCGCTCCTGCTCGGTGTGGCGCTGGCCGCGCAGTCCAACACCATCACCGGGCTCGACGCCGCGCTCACCGACGGCAGCGGGCCGACCTACCAGGGCCGCCGCGGCGCCGCCCACCCGACCGGCGAGATCGCGCTGAGCTGGGCGTTGACGACCTGCAACGTCGGCACCGCGAACATCCAATGGGACGCGCCGATGGACGAGCGTCACCCGTTCTTCGCGATGGCGGTGGTGCGGTTGGCGAACGGTCGCCCCGAGCAGATCACCCGACCTGCCGAGACCTACGTGAAGCACGGCTTCGGCATCGGCACGCCGCTCGACTGCGGTGGCACCTGCCAGCCAACCGGCCTCGGCCTCGGCATGCACTGCAGCGATGTCTACGGCAGCTTCTCGAACGCCAACCGCTTCTTCCTCGGGCCCGCCGGCGAGATCGATCCGTGGCTCGGTGACTGGGTGGCGGTCGGATCCTATTTCGACCGCGGTGACCCCGACGTCGGTCCGCCCGGCAACCAGGACGGGGTGCGCAGCCTGCTGCACGGCTCGGGAAACTTCCCGAGCGATCCGGTGAAGAACCGGGTCACGCTGCCCGAGTCGGAGGTGCTGGCCGCGGGGCGGCTGTTCTACTGCAGCCAGCTGGTTGTGCGCGGCGAGGACGGCGACCTGCGCGCCGACGACCTCGGCCACCGCGAGCTGGCAGCGAGCTACGCCGCGCCGGATTGGACGTTCGCCGACGTCGGGACGTGGCAGACCGGCAGCGTGCTCGAGTCGTGGCCCGGCGCGACCGTGGGCCGGGCGCGGAACGGCGACGACGACGGCCACTTCGTCGTCGCGGTGGTCGCGACCGATCTCGGCGGCGGCCAGTGGCACTACGAGTACGCGGTGCACGACGTCGACAACGCACGCGGCGGCGCGGCGCTGCGCGTACCGCTCTGTCCGACCGCGAACGCGGGCAACTTCACGTTCCGCGACACCGACGACAACCCGCTGAACGACTGGACCGCGGTCGTCGTCGGCGGCGAGCTCGCGTTCCAGGCGGCCGCCGGCAACGCGCTCGAGTGGAACAACATCTTCAACT
>JAGQRB010000846.1 GCA_020425925.1 Planctomycetota bacterium | reverse complement strand
GCCGATGCACCAGTTGTAGTCGACGACGACGATGCCGTCCTGCTCCTTCCACGTCGCCTCGACCGGGCACACGTCGACGCACGGCGGGTTGTCACACTGCTGGCACTGCACCGGCAGGTAGAACTTGTCTTCGGCGGGCACCGTGTGGTCGTAGGTCGTGTTGCCCTTCTCCATGTCCATCGAGCCACGCTGCATCTCGAGCACGCGGATGTAGGACTGGTTGGTGTCGCGGTCGTGGTTGTTCTCCCGGTGGCAGGCCTCGACGCACTTGCCGTTGCCGTTGCACAGCGACAGGTTGATCGCGTAGCCGAACTTGGTGCCGGGGATCGGCGCGTGGTCGCGGATCGTGACCTCGCGTCCGCTCCGCTCGAGCGCCTCCGCCTCCAGCCGGCGGATGACCTCGGCGCGCTCGTCGTCGCTGAGGTCCTTGTAGTGCTGCTGCATGAACTCCGCAGCGGACACCTCGGACGCCCGACGCATCAGCGGCGACACCGCCGCCGCGAACGCGCCGAGCCCGAGGGTCGTGCCGATGCCCTTCGCGAGCGTGCGACGCGACATCGGGCGCTTGCCGTCGGCTGGGCTTGGAGGAGTCGTATCGGACATGTTCTCGGCTCGTCAGTGGTCGCTCGGCCCCTCCGCCTCGAGGCCGCGGTCGATCGGCTTGAACGTCGGCTTCATCGACGGGAACGCCGGCGCGTGGGGATCGTGACAATCGACGCACGTGTTGCGGGTCCGCGGTCCGCGCGAGAGGTCCCAGTAGCCGTTCATGCCGCCGTGCGCGCCGTGGCGATAGCTCTCGTGCTGTCGGCCGTGGCACTGGGCGCAGAGCTGCATGACGTCGGCATACGCGATCCCGCGGCCATCGGCCCCCCGTAGAAGGTCGTAGTCAGACGGGTCGTGACAGGCGTTGCAGCCGAGCGCGCCGGCGCCGTGGTCGAAGGATATCTCGTCGTGGAAGTCGTCGAGCGCCTTCGTGCGACCGTGCTCCGGATCCGCGACGCGCGTCGCATGACACGTCGTGCACGACGCGGTGCGCGGCGCGCCCGTCACCGGGTCCTCACCGACGACTACGCGCGGCGGCCCCGCCGGCCTACGAACTTCGACGGGGTGTAACTTGCCGCCGGCAGCCAGGACCGCGGCCTCGGTGTGCGGCGCCGCCGCCACCACGCCGGCCTCGACGTCGACCAGCCCGCTGGCCTGAATCACCGCGTAGACGGTCCAGAACAGCAGAATCGCGAGGACGGCGAAGGTCGCGATCAACGGCCACGCGCGGCCCGGTCTGTCGGTCTGCATGCGCTCGGACATGGGTTTGCCTCGACTCGGACCACACGATAGCGTACCGACGCGCGACTTTCCGCGCACACTTTATCGCGCGCGACCGGCGGCCTGAACACGCATGGTGCGCGGGCTCGCGTGTGCTTACACTCGACCCTGCGCACCGCTGCGATGCGGCGCGTGCTCCCGAACCACGAGAGACGATCGCATGCCCGTCAGCGGATTGGTCGTGACCCTGTCGACCGACGAAGCGGCCGCCCGAGACGCCGTCGCGTGGCTGTCGTCGGACGAACGATTCGACGTAGGAGCGACCGCCGCTGACCACGCGCGCCGGTTGCCGCTGACGCTCGAGACCGCCGACGAAGCCGCCAACCGCGCGTGCTGGGACGAGCTGCAGGCGCACCCCGGGATCGAGTTCGCCGACGTCGTCTGCGTGTTCTTCGCCTGAAGACCTTCCCTGCCCCGAACGGCATCACTGCCCCGAACGGCATCACTGCCCCGAACGAACGACGTGACCAACAGCCGCCGCGCATTCCTGAAGTCGATCGCGATGGCCACGGCGACCGCCGCCGCCCATCGAGCCAGCGCGTCCTCCCCGACCGCGGACGCCGTCTGCGCACCACCCGAGCTCGAGGGCGTCACCTGGAACAAGGCCCCCTGTCGGTTCTGCGGCACGGGTTGCCACGTGCAGGTCGGCGTCGAGGAGGGCCGCGTCGTCGCCGTCGCCGGCGACCTGAAGGCCGACGTCAACAAGGGCCTCCTGTGCGTCAAGGGCTACCACGTAGGCTCGATCCTCTATGGGCGCGATCGCCTGACGCAGCCGCTGCTGCGCAAGGGCGACGGCTACGAGGCGATCAGCTGGGACCGGGCCATCGGGATCATCGCGGACCGCGTCGAGAAAGCGCCGAAGCGGTTCGCGTTCTACGGCTCGGGCCAGTGGACGATTCCCGAGGGGTTCGCGGCGCAGACCTTCATGAAGGCCGGCCTGTCGTGCAACCACATCGACCCGAACGCACGGCTCTGCATGGCCTCGGCGGTGACCTCGTTCATCGGCACTTACGGAGTCGACGAGCCCGCCGGGTGCTACCAGGACCTCGACGAATGCGACGTGCTGATCTGCTGGGGCAACAACCCTGCGGAGATGCACCCGGTGCTGTTCTCGCGGGTCATCGACCGCCGAACCCGAGGCGAGGAGGTCACGCTGATCGACATCGGCACGCGCCGCACGCGCACGACGGAGTTCGCCCAGCACTACCTGGAGTTCACGCCGCAGTCGGACCTCGCCATCGCGAACGGTATCGCGCACCTGCTGCTCGAGAACGGCACCTACGACCAGCGCTTCGTCGAGCAGTTCTGCAACTTCCGCAAGCACGAGGACCCGCGCAACCCGACGCTGAAGGGCGTGGCGTCGACGTTCGACGAGTACCGCGCGTCCCTCGCCGAGTACACGCCCGAGCGGGTCGAGGAGATCTCCGGCGTGCCGGCCACGAAGATCCGCCTGCTCGGCGAGCTCTTCGGTCGCCGCGACCTCCGCATCACCAGCCTCTGGTGCATGGGGTTCAACCAGCACACGCAGGGCACGCAGATCAACAACCTCGTGCACGGCGTGCACCTGCTCTCCGGACACTTCGGCAGGCCCGGCGACGCGCCGACGTCGCTGACAGGCCAGCCGTCGGCGTGCGGCACGGCGCGCGAGGTCGGCACGCTGTCGCACGCGCTCCCCGGCGGGCGCCTGGTCGCCTCCGCGGACCACCGGGCGCAGTGCGAAGACCTGTGGAACGTCGAGCGCGGCCGCATCGACCCGCAGCCGGGCCACCACACCGTCAAGATGTGGGAGCAGTTCTGCACGCCGACGAGCGAGGGCGGCGACGTCGACACGATCTGGGTCCAGGTGACGAACCCGGGCCAGTCGCTGCCCAACCTGCACAAGCTCTTCAACGGCAAGACGGGTCTGGAGGACAAGTTCCTGATCGTCTCCGACGTCTACCCCACGGCGACGACGCAGCTCGCGGACCTGATCCTGCCGTCGGCCCTGTGGGTCGAGAAGAACGGCATGTTCGGCAACTCGGAGCGCCGGACTCAGCAATGGTTCAAGATGGTCGAGCCACCAGGCGACGCGCGCGACGACTGCTGGCAGACGATCGCGGTCGCGCGACGCCTCTTCGACCGCGGCTTCGCCGGCATGCGGCAGAAGGACGGCCGCTTCCTGTTCCACATCGTGGGCGAGGACGGCGCAGAGGTACCCGCCTGGGACTGGCAGCACTACTACGACGTCAACGTCGACGAGCAGCTGTTCGAGCGCTATCGCCAGTTCACGCGCCTGAAGCACAAGGACCTCGCGCCGTACGGCGAGTACGTCAAGGCGCGCGGGCTGCGCTGGCCGGTCGTGCAGCTGCCGGACGGCCGCTGGCGCGAGACGCGGTTCCGGTTCTCGGGGTTCGACGACCCGTACGTACGTGACGGCGCCGACGGCGAGCCGCGCGAGATCGACTTCTACCACTCGACGAGCGGCGACGGGCGCGCCCAGATCTGGTTCTTCCCGTACCTGCCGCCGCCCGAGGTGCCGGACGACGACTACCCGTTCTGG
>JAGQRB010000845.1 GCA_020425925.1 Planctomycetota bacterium | reverse complement strand
TCTTCGGTACTTCGGTCCGACACATCGCGACCTCGAGCCGCTTGCCGCGCACCGCGTTCAATCCGCTGTTCCCGATCAACCTGACGCTCGCGATGAGTCGAGACAACTGCAGTCGACTACGGCGCGACTCGTGGCTGGTCACCGAGAAACGGCGCTGCCTGCAGCTGCACATGCACCTCTTCACGGCATATCGCAACTACGTGCGGCGGCGCCACAACCATGACCGGGCCGCGGACACGCCGGCTGTGCTGCTCGGGCTGCTGGCGCGACCGCTGGAGCTCGAGGAGGTCTTGGCGTGGCGTCAGGACTGGGGGCCCCGCAGCATCCATCCGACCGCTTCGACCGGCGCGCTCGCCGTCGCCTGACGCTTCTTTCGCTGCAAGCCCAATCCCGGCAACAGGCTCCAACGGAGGACCAACACTGGAGGGTTCAGTATCCGGGCAGTGCGAGCATCGGCGCGGCCGATCTGCGATACTGCGGCGCCATGAGGGCGGTGATGCGTGTCGGTTGTTGGCTGGGCCTCGGTCTGCTCGGCGCGTGCAGTTCGGCATCCGGTCCGAGCGGCGAGAACACACTCGTGCTCGAGCTCGGCGGCGAGCACGGCTCGCTACGTCGCGCGCTGCTCGCCGCGGGCGTCGTGGTGGCACCGCGCACCGCGGCAGTAGCGACACCGCCGCGATCGATTGCGAGCATGCTCGGCAGCGAGGCCATTGCGGTGCCGCCGGAACCGGCCGCGGTCGCGGGTGCAGCCGGCTCCGAGGCCGGTCCGGACTCCTCCGCTACCCCGCCTGCCACCGAGCAGCCGCCAACGACCGCGGTGCCGGGCCGCGAAGTCGAGCTGCAGCCGGGGCAGACGATCTCCCACCTGGCCAGCCGCCATCTCGGCACCGTCCGACGCTATCGCGAGATCCTCGAACTCAACGGATGGAGCGAGGCCGAATCGCGGCGGCTGGCTCCCGGCACCAAGGTCAAGCTGCCGCCCGAGTAGCGAGGCGCTGCGGAAGCCCGCTCACGACCGGTAGTCGGCGTTGATCTGGACGTAGTCGGCGGTGAAGTCGCAGGTCCAGACGTCCGCCTCGGCGGTGCCGGCGCCGAGGTCGATGCCGATGCGCACGCTGGTCTGTTCGCGCAGATGGGTGCTCGCAGCCGGCTCGTTCTGCGGCTGCGGCACGCCGTCGGTGTAGACCGCGACGTCGCCGACCCAGACCTTGCTCTGCTCGGGCAGGAACGTGACCCCGGCGCGACCCGCGGCCGCGAGGATGCGACCCCAGTTCGGGTCGCGACCCGCGATTGCGGTCTTGACCAGCGGGCTCGTCGCGATGACGCGTCCGACCAGCGCCGCGGCGGCAGGGTCGGGAGCGCCGCGGACTTCGACGGTCACGAGCCGCGTGGCTCCTTCGCCGTCGGCGGCGATGTGGCGCGCCAGGTTGGTGGCGACGTCGGTCAGCAGGTCCTCGAGGGCTCCCGGTTCGGTGGCCGCTCCGCCGTGCAGCAGCAGCAGGGTGTCGTTCGGGGAGGTGTCGCCGTCGATCGTGACGCGGTGCAGCGTGCGATCCGCGATGCGGCGGAGCGCGGCCTGGCCGCTCTCGACGTCGGCGAAGCTGCCGTCGGCGAGCAGGAAGCCGAGCATCGTCGCCATGTCGGGGTGGATCATCCCCGAACCCTTGGCGAAGCCCGCGACGTGCACCGCGTCGCGGGCGGCGTCGAGCGCTTTCGGGTAGGTGTCGGTGGTCATGATCGCGTTCGCGAAGTCGCGTCCGCCGTCGACGCTGGCGCGCTCGATCAGCTCGTCCAGCCCTGCGACGATGCGCTGCCGCGGCAACATCGCGCCGATCACGCCCGTGCTGATCATCAGGACCTGCTCGACCGGGCAGTCGATCCGCCGCGCGACTTCGGCGCAGCACGCCACCGCGTCCTCGACACCCTGCTCGCCGGTGGCGCAGTTGGCGTTCTTGGCGTTCACCAGGACAGCGCGAACCATCCCCTTGCTGGCTCGCAGATGCCGCCGGCAGACCGTGACGTGCGCGCCATTCAACCGATTGCGCGTGAACAGGGCCGCTGCCGGCACCGCCGCGTCGGCCAGCAGTAGCCCGAGATCGAACTTCCCCCCGGGCTTCAGTCCGCAGTGAATCCCCGCCGCGCGAAAGCCCGCCGGCAGAACAACACGTTCGGGCATGGGGGGGAGGCCGTTCACGAGTGGCAACCTAGCCGCGTCCAGCTGTCGGCGGAATCGAGACTTCGACGTTCCGTTCCTGATCGCGCCCAGCGCGATCAGAACCGCCGTTCACGAAGCGACACCCGAGCGACACCCGAGGGACACCCGAAGCCGTTGTGCAGCCGCGCGGCTGCATCAACACGCCCGCGGCCGTTGCGCGCCCCGCCGGCCGACCGCCCGCCCCGCGCCGCCCCGCGCCCGCCCCCCCCCCCGCGCCTCCCGGCCCCCCCCCCGCCCGCACACCTTCCGCCCTTCTCCTCCCAGCCGCTCCGTCCAACTCCCGT
>JAGQRB010000844.1 GCA_020425925.1 Planctomycetota bacterium | reverse complement strand
TCGAGCTCGACAACGGCGACGTCCTGTTCGGCGGCTCCTTCTCGACGATCGACGGCAGTCCCGTGCGCCGACTGGCGCGGCTGCAGGGGAGCACGTGGTCCCAGCTCGGCGGCGGCGTCGAAGGCTACGTCTCCGAGCTCGTCCCGGCGCCGAACGGAGACGTCTACGCGGTGGGCTCGATCTCGGCCGCGGGCGGCATCGCGGTAAACAACGTCGCGCGCTGGGACGGCACGGGCTGGTCGCCGGTCGGGGGCGGGACGGATCGGGCCGTCAGCGCGGCCGCGGTCCTGCCCAACGGCGACCTCGTCGTCGTCGGCTATTTCACGATGGCCGGCGGCGTGCCCGTGAGCCGCGTGGCGCGTTGGGACGGCATCGCCTGGCACCCGCTCGGCACCGGGATCGGCAGCTCGGCGTTCGCGAGCGTGCAGGACGCCGCGGTCCTGCCCAACGGCGATCTGGTGGTGACCGGCGACTTCGGCCTCGCCGGCGGTGTGGCCGCGCACAACATCGCCCGTTGGGACGGGGCCAGCTGGTGGCCGTTCGGCGCCGGGCTCGACCGCGGCGGCACGGGCCTCGGCGTCCGACCCAACGGCGACCTGCTCGTCGGCGGCTACTTCGCCACCGCGGACACGGTCGCCGCGCAGTGCGTGGCGGTCTGGAACGGCACGACGTTCTCGCCGCTCGGCGCCGGCGTCGGTTCCGGCGGCGGCAACCACGTGCGCACCTTCGTGACGCTGCCGAACGGTGACCTGCTGGTGGGCGGCGACTTCTTTGCGGCCGGTGGCGTCACCGCGAACAACATCGCCCGCTGGAACGGCACGGGCTGGACGGCATTCGGGACCGGCGCGGACGGCGACGTGCAGGCGCTCGCGTTGCTGCGGAGCGGCACGCTCGCGGTCGGAGGCACCTTCCTGAGTGTCGACGGTGACGTCTCGACGTTCCACGGCTGGCTCGGCACGACCTGTCCGCCGTCGACCTCGGTCGTCCCGACCGGCTGCGTCGGGCCGGTGGGGCCGGTCGTGCTGGCGGCAGCGACGGCGCCGTTCGTCGGCGGCCGATTCGACACCACGGCGACCGGGCTCGCGAACGGCGCACTGGCGCTGGCGATCGTCGGCCTCGGCCAGCAGAGCATCCCGCTGGCGCAGCTCCATCCCGCCGGGTTGCCGGGCTGCGATCTGCTGTCGTCGACCGAAGCCGTCCGGCTGCTGCTGCCGAGCGCCGGCACCGTGACGAACTCGCTCGCGATCCCGAACGACCTCGGCCTCGTCGGCGTGCAGCTCGTGCACCAGTTCGTCCAGGCCGAACTCGATCCGCAGGGCGGCGTGGTATCGCTCAGCAGCTCGAACGCGCTGCGTTTCCAGGTCGGCGCGTTCTAGCCGCCGGCCGCCGGGCGGCCGACCGCTCTCAGGCTTCCGCTTCCGCGACCCGGCGGGGCGCCGGCCGGCGCGTCGGCGCCGGGCCCCGCGCCTGCCGGGCGGCGCCATTCCTGCCAGCTGCGACGCCGTTGGTCTCGATCGTCAAGTCGGCCGCGTCGGCCGGCTGCCAGTCGACCGGCTTGCCGCGGTAGATGCATCGGTGGCACTTGTGGAAGTTCGTGCCTTGCCGCGCCTGGCAGACGTCGGCGGGGATGCGGTGCGTGATCAGCGGAGAGGGCGAACCCTCGACCGTGGGGCAAAGTCTCATGCAGGATCCGTTCTGCGGGTGAGAATGCGCCCCTTGGGCGCGTGGAACAGCGGAGATTACGACCATTCCTCGGCCGCGGTCAACGCTCAGACGGCCGCACCAAGCCGTCCCAAAGCTCCCGGCAGCGCTGCACGGCGGTCGGCGCGAGATGGCTCGAACGCGACAGTTCGAAACACACCGCACGTTCGTAACCCGATTCTTGCAAAGCGGTAAGGACCTCATCGAAGGCGACGTCCCCGGTCCCGGGCAGGAGGTGCTCGTGGACCCTATGGCGCATGTCCTCGAGGTGCACCTGGGCCAGAAAGAACGCGTTCTTCCGGACCACGGCCGCCGGGTCGCCTTCCGGCACAGCGTACAGGTGACCGATGTCCAGCGTCAGCGCCGGGGCGCCGGCGCCGAGCGCGTGGCGGACCCGGTGCCAATCGGCGACCGTCTCGACGGCCATCCCGGGCTCGGGTTCGAGCGCCGGCTCGAGACCCTCGGCGCGGATCCGGTCGGACGCCGCGGCGACGCCGGCGAGCAACCAGTCGACGCTGTCGGCCCCCGGGCTGTGGTCGATCCCGCTCCAGAACGACACCGTGCGCGCGCCGAGCCGCGCTCCGATCGCGGCGATCCGACCGTAGAAGTCGAGCCGGCGCGAACGCGCCGCCGGGTCGCGCGTCATCAGCGTCGGCTCGTGCTTGTGGCGCGGGTCGAGCACGAACCGCGCACCCGTCTCGAGGATCGGCGTGAGCCCGAGGTCGCGCAGACGGGCCGCGACGTCGTCGAGCTCGCGGTCGGTCACGCGCGTCGGATCGAGGTGGCAGGTGTCGGGCGTGATCGCGACGGCCTCGTAGCCGTGCGCCGCGAGCAGCTCGAGCGCGTCCTCGAGCCTGTGGTTCTGCAGGCCGTTGGTGTGGTAGCCGAGCTGCATGCCTGCTCCCGACCGCCGTCGCCCTACTTGCCGCCGCCCATGCGCACCGACTTCTGCAACTTCGAGAACTGCGGGTAACGGCGCGTCAGCAGGTCGTATTCGGCAGGCTGGGCCCACTCCTCCATCTCGGCCTCTTCCTGCCAACGCAGCTGCGCCTCGACGAGCTGCTCCCACTGATCGAGCTGTTCCTTGGCCTTGGCCTGCTCGGCGCGCGCCTCGGCGTTGTTGCCCGCATTGCGCGCGGTGACGCCAGCGTTGTAGTGCACCTTGGCGGCGGCGAGCAGCTCGTCGAGCTTGGTCAGCGTCTCCTGGCTCAGCGGCGGCGCCGGACGCGCGGGCGTCTTGCCGGTCTTGGCGGTGCCGGCGCTCGCCGGCTGGGCCTGCAGCGGCGTCGATTTGTCGGCCACGGCCGGCTTGCTGTCACCGCCAGACGTCTTGCCGCTGTCGTCGCCGCCACCGGGCATGATCAGGAAGATCACGACGACGATCGCGACCGCAGCCGCGCCGATCATGATCATGGTCTGGGACGAGTCGCCGGAGCTCCGGTTGGCCGGCGCGCGAGAGGAACGTCGAGTGGTAGCCATGGAGAGGGGCCCCGCGTTCTACAGCTCCCCGCGCCGGGTCGAAAGCCCCGCCGGCCATCCGCGCCGGTCAGCTGCCGGTGGCGCCCGCCGCCAGGACCGCGAAATAGCCGCCGTCGTGCGAGCCCGCGCACGGCAGCGTGAGCTCGCGGCGCACGCGTTCCCAGCCCGGATGCGCCGCGAGCACCGCCGCGACGACGTCGTCGTTCTCCTCACCATCGATCGAGCAGGTCGAGTAGACCACGTGCCCGCCGGGCCGAACCAGCCGCAGCGCCTGCGCCAGCAGCTCGCGCTGCACCGCCGCGAGCCGCGCGAACGTGCCCTCGTCGAGCCGGCGCCGGACCTCGACGCGGCGCCCGAGCACGCCGGTGTTCGAGCACGGCACGTCGACCAGAACGGCGGCCGCCGGCGGCAGCTCGTCGATGCTCGCGGCGAGCTCGATCGTGTGCTCGAGCCGCAGGCGCGCCGCGTTCTCGACGATGCGGCCGCGGCGACGCTCGTCGACGTCGAACGCGAACACCCGCCCGCCGGGCTGCACCCGCGCGGCGAGCACCGCGGTCTTGGTGCCCGGTGCCGCGCAGAGGTCGATCGCGAGATCGCCCGGCGCGCACGGCACCGCCATCGCGGCGCGCCACGCGGTCGGGTCCTGCACGAAGAAGCGGCCCGTGCCGTAGGCCTCGCTGAGGAACGGCGACTCGCCACCGGTCCAACGCAGCGCCGAACCGTCCTCGGCCAGTGCGGTCTCGACGCCGCCGGCGGCGAACTGCTGCTGCAGCTCCGCGATCGCCGCGCTGTCGACCGGACGCAGCCATACCGGCGGCACCGCGGTCGCGGCGGCGGCGAGCTGGTCGAGCGCGTGTTCGCCGTGCTCGCGCCGCCAGCGCTCGAGCAGGAACACCGGCAGCGAATGCAACACCGCGAGGCGCTCGACCGCGCCGGTCGGAAGCGCCTGCGGCAGATGCAGCACGCGCCGCGGGCCGAGCCGCAGCACGTCAGCGGCGATCGTATTCGCATCCGCCTCGGACCAGTCGACGCGCTCGGCGAGTCGTCGCAGGATCGCATTGACGAAGCCCTTGTTGCTGCGCGCGAGCGCGACGGTCTCGTCGACGGCCGCGTGCGCCGGCATGCCATCGACGAACAGCAACTGGTAGGCTCCGAGCCGCAGCGCGCAGCGCAGCGCCGGATCCTTCGGCAGGCCGCGGTGTGCGAGGCCGCCGAGCACGTGGTCGAGCAACCGCTCGCGGCGCACTGCGCCGTGCGCGAGCTCGTAGGCCAGCGCCTGGTCGCGGCCTTGCAGACGAGCGGCGTCGAGCACGTCGCGCAGCCGGTCGTGCTTGCCCTTCTCGAGCGAGACCAGCGCGTGCAGCGCGGCGGCGCGGGCCGACACCATCCCGCGCCTACCCGAAGCGGGCGTCCGGCGCGATCTGGTGGCCGCGCACGAACTCGCCCGCGGTCATGTTGCGGCCGTTGTCGGGCTTGATCCGCGTAATGCGATAGAGGTCCTTGCCGGTGCAGACGCGGATGCCCTCTTCGCCCGCGGACTGCAGCGCGCCCGGGATGCCCATGCCGTAGAGATCCTGCTCGACGGTGCCCTCCATGACGATGAAGCGCTTGGCGCCGAGGCGCGTCTGCGCGCCGGGCTTCGGCGTCATCGCCCGCACCAGCAGGTCGATCTCGACCGCCGGCAGGCTCCAGTCGATCACGCCGTGCTCCTTCTCGACCTTCGGCGCGTGGCTGGCCTTGCCGTGGTCCTGCGGCGTGTAGTCGTCCTTGCCCTGGCGGATCAGCTCGAGCGCGCGCACCAGCGCCTTGCCGGCGAGCTCGGCGAGCCGCGAACGCAGCTGGCCGCTGTTCTCGGTCGGCTCGATCGCGGTCTTCTCGTAGAGCAGCACGTCACCGGCATCGAGCTCGTCGCCGATCTTCATCACGGTGATGCCGGTCTCCTTGTGGCCGTCTCGGATCGCGTGCTGGATCGGCGCGGCGCCGCGGTAGAGCGGCAGCAGCGAGGCGTGCGCGTTGATGTGGCCCTGCTTCGGGATCGCGAGCAGCTCGGGCTTCATGATCACGCCGTAGCTCACGACGACACCGAGGTCGGGCTTCAGATCGCCGAGCTGCTTCAGGAAGTCGGCTCCGTGCGGGTCCTTCGGCTGCTCGCACGGCAGGCCGAGGTCCTCGGCCGCGAGCCGGACTTCGGCCGGGTAGATCTTGCGACCGCGGCCGCGCGGCGCATCGGGCTTGGTGACCACGAGCTCGGGCGCGAAACCGCCCTCCTTGAGCGCCTTCAGCGCGGGAATGGCGAAATCACTGCTGCCGAAAAAGACGATGCGCAAGGGTCCTGACCTTTCTCAGTTCCTCGGGTGAAGCGCCGGGGCGAGCCGGGGCAGAAGGGTAACGAGCCGCGCTCGGCGGGGCAAAGCCCGGATCTTGATCCTTGAGAACGAACGGGTTGCGGCACACGATCGCGGCGTGAGCCAGCCGCCGGTCGCGCCG
>JAGQRB010000843.1 GCA_020425925.1 Planctomycetota bacterium | reverse complement strand
GCCTGCGGACCTTCGTCGGGCTGCGCGTCGAGGTCGAGGTCGTGCACCGCGTTGACGAGCGCGAGCGGCGGCATGCCCGCGAGCGAGCTCGGCAGCGGCTCGCCGCGCACATCGCTCGGCCCGTGGGGTCGCACGCGGAACGGGTAGAACGCCAGCGCCGCGCCGGCGCTCGCGGCGGCGAGCCGTTCCCAGCCGTCGCCGTCGACGAGCACGGCGTCGGCTCGGATCCGCACCTCGTCGAGGAACGCCCGCACGCGCTCCAGCTGTGCGGTGTCGGCCGCAGCAGCCGACGCCTCCGGGGCCGCGACCTCGCGCTGTCGGCTGTGGGGCACGAGCACGCGCAGCGCGGCCTCGTCCCACTCGACAGTGCGTGTGACGAGATAGGACAGCAGCAGCGCGAGGCGGCTGCTGGCGTCGTCGTTCCACCAGACGTCGATGCGGCGTCCATCGGCCGGCAGCGAGCTCGCGCGCGCGAGGTCGACGCCCCGCGCAGCCAGCACCACGACGCTGCAACCGAAGCGCAGCGCATGGCGCAGATACTCGCCGTAGGCGCGCATCGCCGGCGCGTCTTCGGCGATGCCCTCGCGGTCGAACCAGTTGAACAGCGCCACGTTCGGGCGGATCGGTCCGAGGCCGGCGGCCTGCACCAGGGTCTTGAAGCCGACGACCGGGTCGCCGGCGAGTACGACCCGCGCGAAGACCGGCGGCTCGCGCCCCTCGAGCTCGGCGGCGAGACCGCCCTGCAGCTCGTCGCGGCGGCGCCGCGCCTCGAGCCCCTCGCCCTCGACCATCTGCACCGCGATCGTCAGCCCGCTGCCACCTTCGATCCACGACGCGAAGTCGAGCAGCCGCGCGCGGCGCGCCGGCTCGTCGGTGAACGCCAGGATCACCGGCCGCCAATCGCGGTCGTGGGCGACGGTGTCCCCCATCGCATGAAGGCTGCGGCGCACACGTTGGAACAGCGCCGAGCGGCTGCTGTCGTTCCAGCGTGCGCGCTCGACGGTGCGACCGAGGAACTGATGCACCGCCGCGAACACCACCAGCGCCAGCCCTCCGGCCCACGGATCGATCGCGAACATCATCGCGGCGCAGACCAGACAGCCGGCGAGGCTGACGTGCTCGTGGTACCAGCGGAACCGCGGCCGAAACGACGGGCTGCCGGCGTGGGCCTCGTACCAGGTCGCGTAGTTCAGCAGCCCGTACGAGATCAGGAAGAACATCGACACGATCGGCGCGACGAGATTGAGATCGCCGAGCGCGACGGTCGCGAGCGCGATCACGACCGACGCGAGGACCGCACGGCGCGGATTGCCGGTGCGGGGGTGCACGGTCGCGAACGCACCGAGCAACGGGAACAGCCGGTCGTTGGCGAGCGCCTGCAGGATGCGCGGCGCACCGAGGAACGAGGCCAGCGCCGAGGACAGCGTCGCCGCGCAGATGCCCGCCGTGATCGCGGCCGGCCACGCCGAGACGTGCCGCATCGCCTCGTAGTCGGCGGCGAGCTCACCGCCCGGCGCGACCCCGGCGAACAGCACCGCGACGCCGAAGTAGATCAGCGTCGACAACCCGACGGCGAGGAACGTCCCGAGCGGCAGGCTGCGGGTCGGATTCGCGAGTTCCCCGGACATGCTGACGCCCTGCGTGAAGCCCGTGACCGCGGGGAAGAACAGCGCGAACAGCGCCCAGAACGGCAGCTCGCCGGCCGGCTGCCAGTTGGCATCGAGGATGGCCGGCTCGAACCGACTCGCGGCACCGATCGTGAACGTCAGCAGCGCCAGGCCGAGGACGGCCATGATCGCGAACTGGAACTTCGTCGCCCAGTCGCTGCCGAGCCACGCGAGCACGAACAGCGGCCCGATGGCGAGCGCCGCGATCCCGCGCTCGGAGAGCCAACCGACGTCGACGACGGCCGTCACGCCCTCGGCGAAGCCGATCGCGTAGAACGCGATCGAGATCGACTGCGCGAAGAACAGCGCGATGCCGATCGCGCCGCCGAACTGCGGCCCGAGCGTGCGCGAGATGAGATAGTAGTCGCCGCCGCCCTTGACCTTGAGATTGGTCGCGATCGCGGCCAGCGACCACGACGTCAGCACCGAGACCGCGTTCGCGAGCGCGATGATCGCGAGCGCCCGCAACAGCCCCGCGTCGCCGACGACGTAGCCGAGCCGCAGGAAGAGGATGATCCCGAGGATCGTGAGGATGCTCGGCGTGAACACCCCGGCGAACGTCCCGAGGCGCCCGGCCGGCGGCGACGCTGCGGCGGACTCCGTCATGGCGCGCACCGACGATAGCCCTGGCCCGGTTCGCTCACCAGGGCGCGGAAGCCGAAGGCGACGGTCTGACGCAGCGCAGGCGGGATTCGGGCGTGCGGCGCGCGTGGGCCGGTGAACGAAGCGAGCTGGACCCGGGGACGGCCAGCGCCAACCGATGCTACGTTGCGCGCGTGAGCCCGCTGTGCTTCGTCACTGGCGCGACCGGTTTCGTCGGCCGCCACCTGCTGCCCGTGCTCGCGCGCGAGTACCGTCTGCGTGTGTTGGTGCGGCCGGGTCGGACGATCGCCGACGGAATCGACTGCGAACCCGTCGAAGGCCACCTCGAAGATCGCGACGCGCTGCGCCGCGGCGTGGCGGGCGCAACCGTCGTCGTGCACCTCGCCGCGCTGGTCTCGTTCCGCCGCGAGGACCGCGCCCTGATGCAGCGCATCAACGTCGACGCAACCGCGACGCTCGCCGCGCTCGCGCGCGAGGCCGAAGTGCGCCGTCTGCTGCACGTCTCGACGATCAGTGCGATCGCCTGCCGCGACCGCCCCGAGGTCGTCGACGAGACCGCGCCCTACAACTACGGCCGGTTGCGGATCGGCTACTGCGACACCAAACACGCCGCCGAGCGCGCCGTGCTCGCCGAGGTCGACCGCGGGCTCGACGCCGTGATCGTCAACCCGCCGTCGATGTTCGGCGCCGGCGATCCGCGCAAGGGCGGGGACGACTCGCTGCTCGGCGCAGTGCGGAACGGCCGCCTCGCGTTCGCCCCGCCCGGCGGGCTCAACGTCGCGAACGTCGCCGACGTCTGCGACGGCATGCTCGCGGCGCTGCTGCGTGGGCGCAGCGGCGAACGCTACATCCTCGGCGGCGAGAACCTCACCGGCCGGGCGCTCGTCGACCGCATCGCCGAGATCTTCGGCGTCGACGCGCCGCGCCGCACGCTGCCGGGCTGGCTGGTGCGGTGCGCCGCGGCCGCGCTCGGCGCGCTCGAGCGGGTGCGCGGCAGCCGGCCGCCGGTCACCAGCGACATCCTGCGACTGGCGCCGCGCTTCCACTGGTTCTCGTCGGCCAAGGCCGAACGCGAGCTCGGCTATCGCTGCGGGCCGGTCGACGCGGGGATCCGGGACGCCGCCGCGGACCTGGAGAAGAACCCGGACTGACGCGATCGCCGCGCGTTCATCCCCCTCTCGGTGCACTCCATGGTTGGCCGAGAAAGGCCGCAGCGCGGCACGAGCACGGGGCTCGTGCCGCGTTGCGGCGGCATCAACCATGTGCAGACGTCTTCTTCGAATACGCGGGCGTGCGCTGGCCTGGCTCGCATTCCTCGCCTTCTTGTTCGTGGCCGGCTTCGCGGTCGCCTACCGCGGCATGCGATGGGCAGTTGCGGCCGACGAGCTTCCGAGCCCGGCGACCGCGCCGCCGCCGGCCGGCAGCGAGTCACCCGGCAGCGAGCCGCCCGGCAGCGAGTCACCCAGCAGGGAACGACTCCGCCGAGCCGAGCCGCGGCCACCGTTCGCCGACCGGCTCCTCGCACTCACGCAGCTCGCCGAAGCGGCCGAGGCGGCGTGCCGGTGCGGCCGCATGGCGAAGGCGAGCGAGGTCGACCGTCAAGCCTGCTCGGCGTTCGACGCACTGCTCGCCGCCCACCGCGATGCCGGTGAGTGCGCGATCCGAGCCCTGCGCGATGCACCGCCGCCGCCGCCCCCCGCGCTCGTGCACGTCGTGCAGCTCGTGCTGCGCGCGGAGCTGCAGCGGCGCACCGAAGTCGGCGAGCTGGTCGGCGCCGCTCTCGAACTGTTGACGCGAGGCCCCGCGCTCGCACCGCTCGCCGACACGCTGGCCGACGGGCCGTGGCTCGGCCCGGCCCACGAGAACGCCGTGATCGCACTCGGACAGCGAGCAGCCGCGGGCGCGCTGCCGAGGCCGGCCGCGTGCGCGCTGCTCGCCGCGCTGTGGCGCAACCTCGAGGACGGCGGCAGCCGCACGCGGGGAGAGATCGACGAACTCGCACTCGCGTGGCTGGTCGACGGCAACCGCTGCGAGCGCAGCGTCGCCGCCGCCCGCCTGCTGCGGGACCAACGCAGGCGACCGAGCGCGCTGGCGTGGCTGCGCACGCACGCCACTCCCGAGCTCGTCGCCACCGCGGCGGCCGATGCCGCGCGCGATCTGCCGCCACCGATCGCGGCCGCAACGCTCTGCGAGCTCGAGACTGCCGTGCCGCGCCTGACGGCCGCGTTCGCCGTCGTTGCGAGTCGCGATCCCGACGCCGTCGTCGACCGCTACTACGAATGCCTCGCGCACGACCGCCTGCCCGCGGCCCGCCGCGACCTGATCGCGGCGCTCGGGCTGGCGACGCCGACACCTGTGGTCCGCGCCGCGCTCGAGCTCGCGATCGACGCCGACCCGAGCCGCGACGTCCGCACCCAGGCGGTGCTCGCGCTCAGCGCCGCGGCGCCGACCAAGGCCGAGGCCGCCTGCCACCGGATCCTCGATCACGCCGAGACCGGACGCGATCCGATCGCGCTCGCGATCGTGGTGTTCGCGCTGCAGAACCTGCAGGCCGCTGGCCTGATCAACGCGGTCGCGCGATTGGCGCGACGGCTGCGCGACTGCCCGCTCTCGGACGAGAGTCGGGTGCTGCTCGAGCGCATCGTCGGCGAGACACTGCCGCCGGCGTTGCTGCCGTCGGCGTTGCGCGAGCTGCCGGGGTAGTTGCTGCCCCGGCGCGACCTCCCCTACTTCTTCTTCTCGACGTGCTTCGTGTGGCGGCGAAGGCGCGGCGAGTACTTGCTGAGCTCGAGCTTCGGCGTGCCCGGCTTCTTCATGATCGTGTAGTTGCGATCACCGGTCTCCTCGCAGACGAGGAACACGATCTCTTTCTTCTTCTTGGGCTTGGCCATGGCTTGGGAGGTGCTCGGCTGGGTCCTGAGTGGGGCGAAAAAGCGTAGCGAGTATGCCGGTCCGGTCAAGGGTGAGGCCGCCGCGGACGCCCGCTACCCGCCCCAAGGGGCCCGGCCTATTCCGGCTCGAGGACGGGTCGCACGCCGAACGAGAAGTACCGCATCCCCGGCGGTGCGCCGGCCCGGTTCGCCGAGCGGGCCTCGACGGCCGGGGTGTCGAAGGCGCCGCCGCGGTGCATGAAGATCGTGGCTCCCGGCGACACCGGGCGCGCCCCGGAACCCGGCGCGGGGTCGACCGCGTAGGACCGATACTCGTCCCGGCACCACTCCCAGACATTGCCGATCGTGTCGTGCAGGCCGAACGCGTTGGCGGCGAAGCTGCCGACGGGGGCATGCATCACGAAGCCATCGTCGAAGTGGCGCTCGCAGCGGCCGGCCTGGTCGCCGAGCGCTCGTTCCCGCGCCAGGTCGGCGAGGTTGCCGACGGCGCGCGCGAGCACCGCGTCCGCGGTGGCGCCCGCCCACCAAGGCGTCGTCGTCCCCCCACGCGCAGCGAACTCCCACTGCGCTTCGGTCGGCAGATCGAGCCCCAGTGCGAACATCGCGCGGGCGCAGTCCTGCTGGCTGACCGTTTCGACGGGGTGGCGCCACGCAATCTCGGCCGCGACGAACTGGCTGCGCGCGTCGTGGTTGCTCGGCGCTTCACCGGTGCAGCGCAACCACTGCGCCTGCGTCATCTCGAACTTCGAGATCAGGAACGGAGCGAGCACCACCTCCCGCACGGGAGCCTCGTTGAGCTCCTCGGCGGCAGGGTCGACGTTGTGAGAGCCGGCCGCCGCCGCCCCCATGAAGAACGCACCACCCGGCACGAGCACGAACACGAGCCCGGTCTCGGCCGAGAGCTCGAGGCGACCGTCCCCGTCACGGTCCGGCGGATCACCGCTCTGAACATGCGCGAACTCCTCCAGTCCGGAATCCGGGTCGGGGCCGAGCGGCACCAGACCGGTCTGCGGTGCGAGCTCGAACCGCGCGAAGCGTGGGTCCCGGGCGACGCGCGTCGCCGCAGCGCGCCAGTCGTCCTCGGTTGCGCGTTTTGCCTCCACGAGCTCGCAAGCGCGTTCGGTGCGTTCGGTGACGCCGTGGATGGTCGGGGTCAGGTCGTGGCCTCGGCGATCCGCGTCGCGCGGTCCGCCTTCGAGAGCGTCGAGCGCGGCGATCGCATCGCCGAGCTGGCGCACCAACCAACGGCGCGACACCGCATCGAGACCGCCCACGGCCGCCGACGACGAGTCCACGGCGATCGCCTCGCGCCGCGCCGCGAGCTCGGCGCGGATCGGCAGCAGTGCCTTCGCTTCGCCGAGCCAGGCCTGCATCGCCTGGATGCGATCGGGGTGCGCCGGCCACAGCGCGTGATCGGCACGATCGACGAGCTCACCGACGCGCTGGACCACCGTGAGATCGAGGATCTCGTCGAGGCGGCGACCCGCCAGCGTGGCGTGCTCGGCGGCGAGATCGCGCTCGCGCGCCAGACTCGCGAACGACCAACCGACGATCCCTGCGAGGGCGATCACCGCCGCAACGACGGTCGCCGCGAGCGCACGGTTGCGCGACACCCACTTCTGCAGCTGCACACCGCGACCGGTGCGGTATGCCCGGACCACGCGACCTTCGAGGTGGGCGCGCAGGTCGGCGGCGAGCTCCGCCGCCGTCGCGTAGCGCGCCGCGGGGTCACGCGCCATCGCGCGACCGGCGATCGCGGCGAGCTCCGCCCAGACCCGAGTCTTGCCGCGCGGATCCAGCGCTTTTGGCGGTCCGGACTCCGAAGCCGCCAGCACCGCGGTCGCGCCGTCGACCTGGGCACCGTAGGGCGGCGCGCCGTCGAGGACCTCATGCAGGATCGCACCGACCGCATAGACGTCGATTCGCGGATCGGCATCGCCCTCACCGCGGACGCGCTCGGGCGCCATGTAGGCCGGCGTGCCGGCCACGGTGTTCCGTTGCCGCGCGGCCGTCGCCAACCCCCAGTCGACGACGTAAACGGCACCGAACGAGCCGACCATGAGGTTCGAAGGCTTGAGATCGCAGTGCACGACGCCGCGGGCGTGCGCGTAGGCCAGCGTGTCGCACACCCGCACGAGGATCTCGACGATGCGCGAGAGCTCGAACGGCCGGCGCAAGACCGCGGCCAGCGTCTCGCCCTCGAGCACCGGCATCGTGAGATAGGTGCGGCCGCGGGCATCGAGCCCGACTTCGTGCACGGGTGGCACACCGGGATGCTGCAACCCTCCGAGAATCTCGGCCTCACGCACGAGGCGCTCGTCCTGGTCGAGCGCGACCTTCATCGCGAGCGCGCGGCCGAGCAGGGTGTCCTCGACTTCGAACACCTCGCCCATGCCACCGCGGCCGAGCTGGCGTCGCCGAGCGAGACGTTCGGGATTCGCGAGCGCGTCGCGCACCCGCGCGCGCACCGCTTCGCGCGCGGCGTCACCGATCTCGACGGCGACCGTCCGCTGCACGGCCTCGTCGACGTAGAGCGAGAGCAGGCGCGGCGTGAGCCAGCCGAGGAAATCGTCGTCCCTGCTCAAGGGCGCCTCATTAGCATCGCGGCATGCCGCCGCCTGCCGACGACAGCCAGCCGGACGAACCGACCGCAGCGATGCCGCCCGGTACGGTGACGCTGATCGGCCGCGCGCGGGCCGGCGACGCGTCCGCCTGCGACGAGCTGTTCCGCCGGTTCCTGCCACGCGTGCGCGGGCTCGTGTCGATGCGCGCCGGCCACAGCCTGCGCGGTGTGCTCGAGGACGACGACATCGTGCAGCAGGCGATGACCGACGCGTTGACCGGTCTCGAACGACTCGACGTCCCGTCGGAGGCCGCGTTCGTGTGCCTGCTCGGCCGGTTCGTGGATGCACGGATCACCGACGTCTGGCGCAAGCACAACGCTGCCAAGCGCGGCGGCGGCAACGTCCGGCTGCTCTCCGAGATCGGCTCGACGACACGCGAACGCAACGCCCCGCACGCGCCGGGCCCCTCCGCCAGCGAGGCGTTCGCGCGCGCCGAGGAACTCGACCGGGTCGAGCAGGCGATGCTGCAACTCGGCGACCGGTCGCGCCTCGCGGTCTACCTGCGAATCGTGCTCGGCATGAGCTTCGCCGAGGTCGCGCACGAGATGGAGCTGGCGAACGCGGAGACCGCGCGTTCGCTGTTCAACAAGGCCGCGGCGCGCCTCGAGGAGATCCTGTCGCGCGGCCAGCACGACGGACCGGTCAGCGGATGATCTCACCGCGGACCGCGTTGGTGAGTCGCACCGTTCCGAGGTCGCCGCCGTGCCAGACCGCGGCCTGCGCGGCGAACGCCATGCCCTGCAGCACCGGCGCCGTCGGGATCGCGACCGGCACGGTCGCGCCGTCAGAGCCCGCCACCGCCAGGACACCCGACACCGGCACCGCCGAGGCCGGATCGAGCACGAGCGAGCCGATGCCCGGGATCACGGTGCGGGTGGTGGCGTAGCCGAAGAAGGCGATGCCGTGGGACGTGCCTGAGCCGTCGGTGCCATACATCACCACCGGGAAGTCACGCCCGAGGCGTGGCAGCAGCGGCGCGCGCAGCTGCCGACGCAGGTTGAACAGCAGCCCGAGGCGGGACGCGTGGTCGTGGACGTGGGTCCCGATCTCGTTGACCCGCGACGGCACCAGCAGATCGACGTCGCCGTCGCCGTCGACGTCGGCGGGCGCGATCGCGTCGAACACGACGTTCACGCCGCCGTTGTAGGACGGCAACGCACCCGCGACACAGAGCCCGGAGCTGCCGCTGGCGCTCTCGAGCTCGCCGTCCTCGTCGAAGTCGGCGAAATGCACCTTGCCGTAGAACGGCATGCAGGGCAGCGCCGGCGGCGAGAAGCTGAACACGCCGGAACCGTCGTTGAGCAGCGTCGCGAACGGGTGGTTCAAGTCGAGGTCGCCGTCGCCGTCGACGTCGGCGCTGGTGAGCGCGACGGTGAACCCACCGTAACTGCTGGGCGACGGGACGCGCGCAGCGGTCTCGTCGACGAACCCGCCGGCGCCGTCGTTCGTGAAGTAGTACATCGAGCCGGTCTCGGTGACGGCGATGTCGAGATCGCCATCGCCGTCGAAATCGGCGAGCTCGACGCTCCAGGCTTCCTTCGCCGGCAGCGCCGCGAAGCCGAGCGTGAAGCCGGCGTTGCCGTCGTTGATCAGCACTCGCAGCGTCTGCGCCTCGCGCCCGGCGCAGGTCGTCACGATATCCTGATCGCCGTCGCCGTCGACATCACCGATCGCGAGATCGCTGGTGAGACCGACGAACGCCGGCATGTTGGCCGCCGTCACGTCGGTGAAGTTGCCGAGGCCGTCGTTGAGGCGCACGCGGTCCTGCCCCGAGGCGGCGGCCACGCCGGTGCCGGTGAAGTAGATCCCCTGGCCTTCGACGAGGTCGAGGTCGCCGTCGCCGTCGAGGTCGACGAGCGCCAGCGAGAATGCCCTGGTGGCGAACGACGCCGGGTCGAGCACGAAGTTGCCGAAACCGTCGTTGTGGTAGAGCGAGGGCACTCCGTACGCCCACCAATCCGAGAGCACGGCGTCGACGTCGCCGTCACCGTCGACGTCGCCGACCGCGATACCGCCGGTCGAACGATGCGTCCGCGGGTCGAAGCCGCGCGTGCGCGAACCGTCGACGAGGCGCCGTCCGCCGTCGTTCACCAGCAGCTTCGGCGGCACGCCGACGGTGAACGAGCTGTAGCGCGCCTCGGCGCCGCCGATCACCAGATCGGGATCGCCGTCGGCGTCGAAGTCGTGCGCGAGCAGCCGCGCGATGGACACGTAGAGGCCCGGGAAGATCGACGCCTGCTCCCGGTCGACGTGCGGCTCGACCCAGGTGCCGGTGGCGTCGACCAGGGTCGACGGAGCGGTCTGCAGGTAGACGTGCACGGCGCGCTGCACGTCGATCGTCGCGACGTCGCCGCGACCATCGAGGTCGAGG
>JAGQRB010000842.1 GCA_020425925.1 Planctomycetota bacterium | reverse complement strand
GAACCGCCGGCGGCCGAGCCGGAGCCTCGGCCCGAACCGCCGGCGCGCCTGCAGGTGCGCGCAGTCGCCCGCTCGCCGGTGCTCGAACCGGTGCCGGTCGGCGACTGGCCGACGCTCGCGGCGGCGGTGCCGACCACGGCGCCGCTCGACGCGCAGGTGCTGCTGGTCGCCGGGGAACAGGGTTGGCCGCTGCTCTGCTTCGGCAACCGCGGCCTCGGTCGGGTCGGGGCGTTCGCGGCCGATCTCTGCGGCGATGCCGGCGCCGAGTTCCGGCGCGACCCCGAGTTCCCGGCGCGGCTCGCGCTCTGGGTGCAGGACGTGCTGCGCGCCGAGCCCGTGTTCGAGCCCGCGGTCCTGGCGCTCGCGCCCCGCGTCGAGCCGCGGGCGCCGACGCCGGCCGAGATCGCGGCGTTGGAGGGCCTCGGGGGTGCGGCGATGCAGCGCGAGGCGGCGCCGCCGTCGCCGGCGATCGCGCGCGAGGTGCGCTCGCTGGTGCCCGAATGGGCGTTCGGCGCGCTCGCGCTCGTGGTGTTGCTCGCGCTCGCCGAGCGCTTCGCGGTGCTGCGCGGCAAGCTGGTCTGATCGCGGGACGAAGCTGCGCCGGAGCGCAAGTCGTCGGCCGCGTGCGCACGACGGCTGTGGAAACCGCGGGTTTCCTGCCGCGTTTCCGGGTCGCCGCGGCAAGTTCGGAGCGGTGCCCCCGACCTACCGAATCGCGCGCGGGCTGTTCCTGCGCATCCTCGGCGGTTGTCTCGCATTCGGCTTCCTGGCGCTGCTCCACCAGGCGCCCGGGCTGATCGGCGAGCGCGGCATCACGCCGCTCGCCGAGATCCTCGCGGGGCTCGAACGCGCGCTCGGCGACGCGGTCTTCTGGCGCGCGCCGACGCTGTTCTGGTTGGCGCAGGCCGACTGGTTCGTACGCGCGGTCGCCGGCCTCGGCTTCGCCGCCGGCCTCCTGCTCGCGCTCGGCGTCGCACCGCGTGCGTGCTGCATCGTCGCCTACGTCTGCTGGCTCTCGTACCGGTCGCTCGAGCCCGCCGAGGTGCGCTGGTTCAACTACCCGTTCGACGACCTGCAGTCCGAGGTCGTGTTCCTCGCGATCTTCGTCGCCCCCGCGACGCTCTGGCCTTGGCAGCGGCCACGGCCGCTGCCGCGCTGGGTGCACTGGCTCGTGCTCTGGCTGCTGTTCCGGCTGCTGTTCGGGCCCGGCATCGCGAAGGTGCTGTACCACGCGCCGTGGCGCGACCTCACCGCCGTCGGCGACTTCCTGCTGACCATGCCGCACCCGACCGCGGCGGCGGCGTGGTTCGCCGACCTGCCGCCCGACTGCATTCGCGCGATGTCGTTGCTGACGCTGGTCTGCGAGCTCGGTTGCCCGTTCCTGTTGTTCGTGCCGGGACGCACCCGTCGCCTCGCCGCGGGCGCCTGCATCGCGTTGATGCTCGCGATCCAGCTGGTCTGCAACATCCGCGGCTTCCAGCTGCTGACGATCGCGCTGCTGCTGCTCTTGTTCGACGACCGTTCGCTCGCGCGGTTGGTGTGGTGGCGCCGCGCGGCGCCGGCCGAAGCGCCCGAGATCGCGCCCGGATCGCAGCCGCGCGATCCACGCCTGGGCCACGCCGGTGCGGCGGCGGTGGTGACGCTGATCGTCGCCGCGTCGATCGGGCCGTTCCTCAACCAGTTCCGCATCGCGGCGCGCGACGTCTCGCCGGCGCTCGGCGCGGTCGCAGGTGCGCTCGAACCGTTCCGACTCGCCGCCGGCTACACGATGTTCTGCATCCTGCCCCAGCAGCGCTCCGTGCTGGTCGTGCAGGCCAGTGACGACGGCGCGATCTGGCACGACTACGAGCTGCTCGGGCCGCCCGCGGCGATCGACTGCGCGCCGACCCTGTTCGCGCCCTACCACGACTATCTCGGCTTCAAGCTCTGGTTCGCGGGGTTCTGTCCGCCGGCGCAGGACGCCTGGCTCGTCGCCCTGCAGGCGCGGCTGCTGGCGGGTGCACCCGAGGTCGAGCGGCTGTTCTGCCGGCGGCCGCTCGCGGGTGCGCCGCCGCCCTGGGTGCGGGTCGCGTGGTTCCGCTACCGCTATGCGTCGCCGGAGCTGCGCGCCACCGGTGTGCATTGGCAGCGCGAGTGGCTCGGCGAGCGGCTGCCGCCGCAGCGCCGGCGCGAGTGACGCGGGCGAGCGCGGCCGCTACAGCTGCAGCGCGCCGCCTTCGGAGACCGTGATCCCGTAGCTGCTGCCGCTGCCGGGATCGATCACGGCCCACTGGAAGAAGAGGTCGGTGCCCGACAGCGCGGGCGAGTTCGGGATCGGATACGCCACCGAGACCGCGCCCTGCGCCGAGGTCACGAACGTCGCCGGCGCACTCGGCGCCGCGAGGATCTCGCAGCCGCCGCCGATCGGGAACGGCAGCGGCCCGGCCGTCGACTGCGTGCGCGACAGGCCGCCGAACAGGATCGCCAGCGTGCCGGCCGGTGCCTGCGTGAGCTCGATCGTGAAGTTGGTCGAGCCGAGCGCGGCGGTGCCGGTGCTGCCCATCGCGGGCACCAGGCTGTTGCTGCCGGGGCAGCCGGCGCCGTAGAGCGCGAAGCTGGTGGACTCGTGTGCGCCGGCATCGGGCATCGCGTCCCGCAGTCGGCCGGCGTAGTCGTCGACGACGTAGCTCGGCGTGTTGACGGCGGCGCCCCCGACCGGGCTGCCGGGCATCGGCCGCAGGTCGGGCGCCGGCGCGAACGGCGCGACCAGCAGCGGATCGGCCGCGAGCGACGCGGCGTCCTGGCCGGTCGCGCCCTGCCAGCCGGCGAGCGTCGCGTACGGGATCGCCGACGAATTGGTGCCGACCAGGCCGACGTTCCCGCTCGGCACCCAGAAGACGTTGCCGTCGGCGATGAACGGTGCGGTGCCGGAGCTCGACGACGACACGGTCATCGCGGCGCCGCTGCCCTGCACCAGGAAGACGTTGCCCCAGATGTAGTTCTGCGCCGTGTTCGAGCCGGAGACGTAGCCGCCGGTGGCGATGCAGCAGCCGTTGTTGGGGATCGTGACCGCGAACGTGTTGTGGCTGATCTCGTTGCCGTAGTTGCTGATGTCGGCGCGGATCACCGCGACGCTGTTGTGGCTCGTGCTGGTGGTCGCGTAGAGCGTGCCGACGAACTCGTTGTCGTAGATCGTGTCGAGCGTCAGGTTGTTGTTGATCAGATAGAGCCCGTAGTTGGCGCCGTTGAGATCGAAACGGTTGTGGTGGATCTCCCAGTTGCCGCCGTTCTGCAGGTAGATGCCGTAGCTCGTGCGGTTGGAATACGGCGACAGCGTGATCCGGTTGTGGTGCACGCGCCAGCCGGGGTCGCTGCCGCTGTTCTCGCTCACCAGCACCGCGTGGCGGAACTCGCCCTGGGCGGTGCTCTGGTGGCCGGCGGTGAACACGCAGTTCCTGATCTCGATGTCACCGACGAACTGGGTCGCCGAGATCGCGTGGCCGGGTGCGCCGGTGAACTCGAGCCCGTCGAACGTCAGCGAGCCGTTGTGCGCGAACGCGATGGCCAGCAGCGCGAAGATGTCACCGCTGGCGCCGTGCAGCTGCACGGTGCCGGGCCCCTGCAGCGGCCGGAAGGTGATCGGGTTGGCAGGCGATGCGCCCGTGATCGGCGGCACCAGCACCGATTCGGTGTAGGTGCCGGCGGCGACCAGGATCTCGACCGGGCCGTTGACGCCGTTCACGAACAGCGCGTTGACGGCCTCGGTGAAGCTCTGGAACGCGGTGGAAGTGCTGGGATCGATCAGGAAGGTGCCGGCGAGCTGAGCCGCGGTCGGTGCGGTCAACGTGGTGGCAGCGCAGACGAGGGCGACGGCGAATCGACGTTGCATGTGGGGTCCTGGTGGTGGTGGGGCTCGGTGATGGCAAACGGTCGAGGGTGGTTCAGCGGCCGCTCGCGGCGGCCTCGCGGTCGGCGGCGGCGTGTTCGGCCGCCTCGAGCTCGACACGCGCGGTGTCGAGCGCGCTGGTGTCGCCGGTGATCCGGCGCAGCGCGTGTTTGGCGGCGGCGGCGACCGCCGG
>JAGQRB010000841.1 GCA_020425925.1 Planctomycetota bacterium | reverse complement strand
GCTGCTCGTCGTCGAGCGCGCGCACGCGGCGCGCCAGCCGCGCGAGGTGGTCGGGCGCGGGCCGGAGATCGGCGCGCGGCGCGAGGTCGTGGTAGTCGCCGGGGCGACCGCGCAGCTGGCCCTCGTTGCCGAGGTGTTCGAGCGCCTCGAGGAAGTGGCCTGGCACGCCGCTGAGCGTCTGGTGCGCCGTCAGCAGGAAGCCGTCCTCGACCGCCCCGTCGCGGAACAGCGCGCGCCCGAAGGCGACGAAGTCGGGCTCGGCGAGGCCGCCGAGTTCGAGCCGTTCGGCGTCGTCGACGACCGCGGACTCGCCGGTCAGCAGCACCAGCAGATGATGGCTCGGGGCGGCGGCGGCGAGCCGCTGCAGCACCAGTCGGCCGCTGGTGTCGAGCTGGTCGGCGTGGTCGACCCGCAGCACGACCGGGCGGCGCTGGCTCGGCAGCCGCAGCAGCGCGGTCGCGAGTCGATCGGCGCGCACTTCGGGCGCCTCGCCGCTCTGGCCGAGCGCGACGGCGGCGAGCGCTTCGGCGTCGTCGGCGTCGAGGCCGATCAGCGAACGCGCGGCGGCCGCCGCCCTGGGCTCGGCCTGTGGTGAGTCGCGGTCGTCGCCGCGCAGCAGCAGGTCGGCGAGCGCGCCGGCGAACGGTTCGGCGTGGCCGAGCTCGCGGTCGGCTTCGCCGCCGAGCAGCAGCGGCGGCGCCGTGTCGGTGAGCCAGCGCTCCATCGCGTGATCGCACAGTCGCCGCCGGCCGCCGCCGAGCGGGCCGGTGATCGCGACCACGCTGCCGCGGCCCGCGCGCGCCGCCGCGGCCCGGCGATCGAGCTCGGCGAGCTCCTCGTCGCGGCCGAAGAACGGCGTCTCGGCCGGCCGCCGCAGTCGCAGCAGTCGCCGTCGGCTGGCACGCACAGGTTCCTGGGCCTCGAGCCGGCGCCAGTACTCCGACTGCTCGCCCTGGAGCAGGATGCGGCGCAGCTCGTCGGCGTCGCGCGGTCGCCGGCCCGGGTCCTTCTGCAGCAGATCGAGCAGCACCTGCACCAGCAGCGGCGAGACCCCCGGTCGCAGATGCGAAGCCGGCGGCGGCTCGCGGTTGAGGTGGGCGTCGAGCATCCGGTCGGCGGTGTCGCAGTCGGCGAACGGATGGCGGCCGGTCGCGGCTTCGAACAGCACGACGCCGAGCGAATAGAGATCGCTGCGCGGGCCGGCGCGCTCGCCGCGCAGCACCTCGGGCGCGCCGTAGGCGATGCTGCCCGCGAGCCCGAAGCCGGACGCGGTCGACGAGCCGCTGCCGCTGCGGCCGCGGTGGCCGAACGGCCGCACCAGACCGAGGTCGACGATCTTGAGTGCGCTCTCGGGCGTCAGGATCAGGTTCTCGGGTTTGATGTCGCGGTGCACGAAGCCGCGCTGGTGCAGCGCCGCGAGGCCGGCACCGGCATCGGCACCGATGCGCCGCACGAGGTCCTCGACGGCGCGGGTGCTGGCGGCGAGGAACTTGCGCAGGGTGGTGCCGAGCACGAGCTGCATCACCAGGAACGTGACCTCGCCGCCCGCGACCGGCACGGTCTCGACGCCGTGGATCGCGGCGAGGTTGGGATGGCGCAGCGTGCGGCCGAACTCGCCCTCGCTGCGGAACCGTGCCAGCGCGCGTTCGTCGGCCGGCAGGTCGACCCGCAGGAACTTGATCGCGACCTCGGCGTCGGCCGGCAGGTCGCCGTAGGGCCCGTGCAGGCGGGCGCGGTGGACGGTGCCCGAAGCCCCGACGCCGAGCTCGGCGAGCAGTTCGAAGCGCCCGCGCGCGGCGGCGGCGTAGCGTTCGGCTGCCAGGCCCCGCGCAGTTGCGCTCGGGTTGTGCGTCTGCGACTCTTCGGTCACTGCCGGTTTGTAACGCCGGCCTGCCGTCGTTCCATGCCGATCCGTCTCCACAACACCCTCACCCGCCGGCTCGAAGAGCTGCGTCCGATCGTTGCCGGCAAGGTCACGATGTACAACTGCGGGCCGACGGTCTACAGCTCGCCGCACATCGGCAACTTCCGCAGCTTCCTGTTCGCGGACGTGCTGCGCCGTTTCCTCGAGGATCAGGGGCTCGAGGTCCGGCAGGTGATGAACATCACCGACGTCGGCCACCTGACGCTCGACGACGTCGAGGGCGGCGAGGACAAGATGGAGGCGGCGTCGAAGAAGACCGGTCGCACCGCGTGGGAGATCGCCGCGCACTACATCGGCGAGTTCGAGGAGTGCCAGCGCGAGCTCGCGGTGCGGCGGCCGCACGAGATGCCGCGCGCCACCGACTTCATCGCCGCGATGGGGGCGATCATCGGCGACCTGCTGCAGAAGGGCGTGGCCTACCAGGTCAACGGCAACGTCTACTTCGAGATCGCGAAGTTCCCGGCCTACGGTCAACTCAGCGGCAAGGTGCTCGACGAGCTCGAGGAGGGCGCACGGGTCGCGGTCAACGACGAGAAGAAGGACCCGCGCGACTTCGCGCTCTGGAAGGTCGACAGCAAACACCAGATGCAGTGGGACGCGCCGTTCGCGGGCGGCGCGCGCGGATTCCCGGGCTGGCACATCGAATGCTCGGCGATGTCGATGCACTACCTCGGTGACGAGATCGACATCCACACCGGCGGTGAGGACAACGTGTTCCCGCATCACGAATGCGAGATCGCGCAGAGCGAGGCGCACTCGGGGCGGCCGTTCGTGCGGCTGTGGCTGCACGCGCGCCACCTGCTCGTCGACAACACCAAGATGAGCAAGAGCCTCGGCAACTTCTTCACGGTGCGGGACATCCTCGCCAGGGGCTATACCGGGCTCGAGCTGCGCTTCGCGCTGGTGCGGGCGCACTACCGCCAGACGCTGAACTTCACGCTCAAGGGCCTCGACGAGGCGCGCGCCGCGATCGCGCGGGTGCAGCAGGCGCGCGCCCGCCTGGTGCGCGTGCGCGACGGCGCCGAGACGGCCGGCGGCGACGACCTCGCTGCCGCGATCGCCGCGGCCGGGCAGGGGTTCACCGCCGCGATGAGCGACGACCTCAACGTCAGCGAGGCGCTGGCGGCGGTGTTCGAGTTCGTCGGTGCCTGCAATCGCGCCTCG
Organism: Planctomycetota bacterium; assembly: GCA_020425925.1. Taxonomy (GTDB): domain Bacteria; phylum Planctomycetota; class UBA1135; order UBA1135; family UBA2386; genus JAGQRA01. The sequence continues at coordinate 5,252 of JAGQRB010000841.1, read as the reverse complement.
CCGTCGGCGGCGGCCGCGACCGCGGCGCTCGCGGCGTTCGCGCGGTTCGAGGACGTGCTCGGCTGCTTCGGCGGCGAGCCGGTGGCCGACGCCACCGATGCGGCGCCGGCCGAGCTGCTCGAGCTGCTGGTACAGCGGACGGCGGCGAAGCAGGCCAAGGACTGGGCGACGGCGGACGCGCTGCGCGACCGCATCGCGGCGGCCGGTTGGAAGATCGTCGACACGCCGGCCGGGCCGCGGCTCGAGCCGGCCTGAGCCGGGACGGCGCCATCCCGGCCGCGAGTGCCGTTGCAGACGCGTTGCAACCGCCCGGCGCCCCAACCGCCGCCGCCAGCCGCTACAGTTCCGGCTCCACTCCACGGTCTCTCGGGAGCCAGAACCATGAATCGCCACCTCCTCGCACCCCTCGGTCTCTGTCTTGCGCTCGGCGCGCCGCTCGCGGCGCAGACGCTCACCACCACGTTCGCCGGCGGCAACGGCGGCAACGTCGGCGGCGCCGTGCACTTCGACCTCACCGTCGTCAACACCGCCGGCATCGTCGTGAACCGCTTCGACGTCAACTGTTCCGACCCCGCCAGCACCACGGCCGGGTTCGACGTCTACATGACCGACGTCGGCGGCACCTACAGCGGCAACCAGGTCAATCCTGCCCCCGGGATCTGGCACCTCGCCGCGCGCGCCGACGTGGTGACCACCGGCAGCGGCAACCCGACCGCCGGTCTGCTCGACAAGCCGATCGTGCTGCCGGCGGGCAACTACGGCGTCACGATCGCGTTCCGCGGCTGCGCCACGCGCTACACCAACGGCACGATGCCGACGCAGACCTACAGCAACGGCGACCTGCAGCTGACCCTGGGCACCGCGCAGAACGTGCCGTTCTCGTCGGGCATCTTCTCGCCCCGCATCGCCAACCTGACCTGCTACTACTCGGTGATCGCCGCCGATGTCGTCGACTTCTCGGTCGACGTGCCGACCGGTGCCAGCCCACTGGTCGCGACCTTCACCGACCGCACCGTGACGAGTTCGGTGGTGGCCGCGTGGGCCTGGGACTTCCAGGACGACGGCACCGTCGACTCGACGCTGCAGAACCCGACGTTCGTCTATCCGGCCTGCGGCGACTACTCGGTGCGGCTGACGGCCACGACCGGCAGCGGCATCGTGTCGCGGCTGTGGACCGACCTGATGTCGGTCGATCCGCTCGCCGCCGACTTCTCGGCCAATCCCGAGGTCGGCCCGCCGCCGCTCGCGAACGTGCAGTTCACCGACGCGAGCACCGGCACGGTGCAGAGCTGGGCCTGGGACTTCGACGACGACGGCGTCGTCGACTCGACGCTGCAGAACCCGGCGACCGCGTTCGGGCCGGGCGCGCACGCCGTGACGCTGACGGTGACGAACGGCTGCCGCGTCGAGAGCCGCACGCGCCGGATCACCGCCGCGACCGACAGCTTCGCGACGACCTACAACGCCAACAGCTTCATCAACCGCTGGGGCGTCGTGATGTTCGACCTCGCTGTGACCTCGACCGAAGCACTCTCGGTCTGCGCGATCGACTGCAACTCCTACACGCCGGCCGGCAACCCGATGGACATCGAGATCTTCCTGACCGACGGCAGTGCCGTCGGCAAGGAGACCACGCCCGAGGCCTGGCGGCGGGTCGCGACCGCGACCGGCATCACGCCCGGCGGCAACCAGCCGGCGCGCGTCGTGCTCGATCGGCCGATCCTGCTGTTGCCCGGCCGCAGCTACGGCGTCGGCGTCTACCACAACGGCAACGCGGCCTACTACTTCAACGCCAGCACGCCGCTGTCGAACGCCGACCTGATGCTGACGCCGGTCGCGGCCGCCTACGTCCCGAACGGGCCGTTCACGGTCACGCCGCAGTTCGCGCCGCGGCAGTGGGTCGGCGAGATCCACTACAACAAGGAGAGCATGTGGCCGCAGGGTGTGGTCACGTTCTTCGCGCCGGGGTGCGCCGGCTCGCAGCCGGTGGCGCAGCTCGCCGCGACCGGCACCAGCCGCCCGCAGCTCGGTACGTCTACGACGCTGCAGGTCGACAACCTGCCGGTGAACGCCGGCATCCTGATGATCGGCGTTTCGGACACGATCTCGCCGTTCGGGCCGCTGCCGCTGCCGCTCGGACCGTTCGGCATGCCGGGCTGCACCGCCTACGCCAGCCCGGACGCGAACGTGCTGATGCTCGGGGCCGGCGGCTCGGCGCAGTTCACGCTCGCGTTGCCGAACAACCCGACGTTCGCCGGGATCCACTACTACATGCAGACGCTGGTGCTGGATCCGGGTGTGAACGCGCAGGGCGCGGTGGTCTCGGACGCGATCGCGCTGCTGACCGGGACGTTCTGAGCGGGGGCGGCCGCGGAGCGGCCGGACCCACTCAGGCCGATTCCTGACGCCGCAACGCGGGGCACGCCAACGGCGTACCCGAGCCTCCAGCGCCGCGGCGGCGTCGGGACCTGGCCGCGGGGAGGGCTTCGTTCCTCTCCCTCGTCGGGAGGGAAAGGCGGGGTGGCGGGCAACCGGTGGGGGCCGGCGTCGTATCATCCGGGCGTGAACATCCGAATCCCGCTGTCACTGGCCCTTGGTGCGCTGCTCGGTGTGTTTGCCGCGTGCGGCACGAGCGGGGCCGAGCGCGTCGCACAGACCGGTTCCGCGGTCGAATCCGAGCAACAGACCACCCCCGCCATGGCGAACGATCCCGAAGCTCCGAAGGCCGAGACCGCCGAGTCGAACACGATGTCCTACAACCAGCTGACGACCGAGGAGGCCCGCGTGATCCTGCGCAAGGGCACCGAGTGGCGCGGCACCGGCGAGTACACCGACCTCGACGACAAGGGCACCTACATCTGCCGGCAGTGCAACTCGCCGCTCTACACCAGCGAGCAGAAGTTCCACAGCGGCTGCGGCTGGCCCGCGTTCGACGACGAGATCGCGGGCCGCGTCGAGCGGCACCCGGATGCCGACGGCAGCCGCACCGAGATCGTCTGCGCCAACTGCGGCGGTCACCTCGGTCACGTCTTCCTCGGCGAGGGCTTCACGGCGAAGAACACGCGCCACTGCGTCAATTCGATCTCGATGCGCTTCGTGCCGGCCGGGCAGCCGTTGCCGGCGCCGATCGTGCTGGAAAAGTGACGGGACGGCACGCAGCGCACGCCTGCTATGCTGCGCTGTGAGCGGCATGCGACACCCGGCAAGAGTCTTGCTCCTGACGCTGACCACGGCGGTGGCCGGCAGCAGCTGCACGGTGCTGGTCCGCGAGCAACGCCGCACGCTCAACCTGCTCGACGGCCATCTGACGCCCTCCGGTGAGGTGGCGCGCGCGCTGCTGCTGCCGGTGTCGGTCCCGGTCGGGCTCGTGGGGCTCGCGAGCGACATGGTCGTCGTGAACCCGGTGCTGGCGGTCGACGACGCCTGGGGCGACACGATCGAGCTGCTCTGGACCCCGACCGAGGACGAGAGCGGCCTGCGGCGCGCGACGGTCGCGCCGCTCGCCGCGATCGCGACGCCGTTCGTATTCGTCGGCGACTGGCTCGGCCGCTGCCTGTTCCCGATCGACCCGCGCGAGGTGACGCCGTGAGGGCGCGCGCTGCGGTGCTGCTGCTCGGTGCGATGGTGCTGCCGGCTTGCGCGTTCGCGAACCCGGCCAACCGGCCGGTCTGGAACGCGTTCGAGCAGAACCTCGTGCCCGAGTCGCCGGTGGCGTTCTGGGCCAGCCTGCCGCTGACGGTGCCGGCCGGGGTCGGCGCCGTGCTGGTCGATACCTTCGTCGCCCATCCGATCCAGGTGGTCGGCACCGCCTGGGACGACACCGCGCGGCTCTGGCAGGAGCTGCCGTTCGCGGAGCGCTACTACACCACCAGCGCGTCGCTGCCGTTTCGGGCGGTCGCGAGCCCGGTGGTGTTCCTGGGCTCGTTCCTCGGTCGCAGCGCGTTCGACTGGCCGAGCGAGGCCGATGCCGCGGCGCGGCGGGAAGAGCGCGACCAGCGCCGCCGCAACGCGGTGCTGTCCTGGCTCGGACGGATCGCGGCGGGGGACGTTCTCGACGCGCGGCGGCGCTACCCCGAGGTGATCGACGACGAGCTCGTCGAAGCGACGCGACGTGCGCTCGCCGGCGGCGGCGCTCACGGGCGGCTGCTGGTCTACGAGGCCGTGGCCGCGAGCGAAGATCCCACGATCGTCGACTGGCTGGCGGCGCTCGCCGACCCGTCGGCGGTGGTGCGCTACGAGCTGATCGACCTGATGCCGCAGTCGATCGCGGTGCCGGCCGAGATCCGAGAGCGACTGTGCGCCGATCCCGACCAGGCGGTGCGCGAGCGCGCCAGCGAGCGCTGGGACTGAGCGCGGCCGTGGAGCCGCACCGGATCGAGGTTTCCGAAGCCGAGGCCGGCCAACGGCTCGATCGCTACCTGCGCAAGCTGCTGCGCGACGTCCCGCTCGGCGCGATCATGAAGCACCTGCGCAGCGGCGGGATCCGGGTCGACGGCAAGAAGGCGCCGGGCTCGCTGCGGCTGGCCGCCGGTATGGCGCTCGAGCTGCGGTTGGCGGCGGGTGACCTGCCCGCGGCCCGACAGGTTGTCCAGTCAGCCGCCGTCGAAGACGCGTTCCGCGGTCCTGCGCCGCGCATCGTGCACGCCGACGCCGACGTGCTCGTCGTCGCCAAGCCAGCGGGCCTGGCGATGCACGCCGGCAGCGGTCAGGACGGCGCCACGCTCGTCGACTGGCTGGCGCGGAGCGGCAGGGGACTGCGGAGCGCGACGTTCGCGCCGGCGCCGGCGCACCGCCTCGACCGCGACACCAGCGGGCTGGTCGCGATCGGGCTGTCGCCGCGCGGGCTCGCCGGGCTGACCGCGGCGTTCCGCGAGGGGCGGGCCGAGAAGGTCTACAGCGCGGTGGTCGCCGGTTCGCCCGCGGCCGAGACCGGCACGATCGACGTTCCGTTGGCGGTCGTCGCCGCCGCCAGCGCGCGCGCGCCGAAGGTCGTCGTCGACCGCGAGCACGGCCGACCGGCCCGGACCGACTGGCGCATGCTGCAGCGCGGCCGCCGCACCGCGTTGCTCGAGCTCCGGCCGCGCACCGGCCGCACGCACCAGCTGCGCGTGCACCTCGCGCACCACGGCCATCCGATCGTCGGCGATCGCCGCTACGGCGGGCCGCCGGCGCGGCGGCTGATGCTGCATGCCGGCGAGCTCACGGTGCCGCATCCGCGGGCCGGCGCGCCGCTGTGCTGCGTCGGGCCGCGG
>JAGQRB010000002.1 GCA_020425925.1 Planctomycetota bacterium | reverse complement strand
TCCCGATCGTGAGCTACCGTCCTTGGGACAGCTCTGCGACACCTCGTCCCTTCGCTCGCCGGGGCGGACTCCAGCGGTTCGGGTCGCGGGCCCGAACCGGACCACGCCTTCTGTCGCCAGTCCTCGAACGCCCATGCAGCTCCTCATCCAGGCGGCGACGGTCGCCACCGTGTTCGCCGCCGGCGCGCTCTGCCAGCAGATCGCCATCCCGCCCCACGCCTCGACCTTCAACGGCTTCAGCCGCGGCTTCCACTACACCGCTCCGGTCGACCACGTCATCACCCGGCTCGACCTGCCGGTCGACGCGTTCCAGGCCGGCGACACCGCCAGCTACCTGGTCCGCATCAACGGCGCAACCGCGCTGTCGAGCGCCGGCAATGCCGGCGCGATCGCGACCGCGATCCTGGTCCAGACCGGCGACCTCGTCGACGTGATCGGCAACTGGTCGCCCGCCGTCACCGGCAACCTCACGGCGCACAACTCGTACGGCAGCTCGGCGCCCTACGCCTCGGCGATCCTCGGCAACGCCGTCACGCTGTTCCGCACCGGCTGGCAGTGGGACGTCGGCGACCCGGCCTACGCCTCGGGCACCTACCTGAGTCCGAGCGGTGGCTCGCTCGGCCGCGTGCTCGTCGACGTCGCGCCGCCGAGCGGCCTGTTCGCGGATTTCACCTCCAACGTCACGACCGGAGCGTCGCCGCTGACGGTCCTGTTCGCGGATGCGTCGATCTCGCATCCGAACCCGATCCTGACCTGGGCCTGGGACTTCGAGAACGACGGTTCGATCGACTCGACGCTGCGCAACCCGGCGCACACCTACTCCGCCTGTGGCGTCTACGACGTGGCGCTGACCGTGGCCGACGGCATCAACCCGCCCGCGACGGTCGTCAAGACCGCCTACATCACGACCGACGAGGTGTCGGCCGACTTCACGGACACGCTGGTCGCGCCCTTGGTCGTGCAGTTCACCGACAGCTCGATCGGTGCGCCGACGGCCTGGGACTGGGACCTCGACGGCGACGGCCTGACCGACTCGACCGCGCAGAACCCGGCGTTCAACTACCAGAACACCAACCCGGTCCAGGTCACGCTGACGGTGTCGCGCCAGTGTGGCCCGAGCGACACGACCACGCGGACGGTCGTCCCGGCGCAGCAGCTCACGACCCTGTTCGCGGGCGGCAACAGCGGATCGCCCGGCTGGACGGTGTTCTACGACCTGGTGGTCACGAACCCCGCCGGCATCACGATCACGAGCATCGACCACAGCGTGCTCGCCGCCGCGAGCAACGCGTTTTCGGTCGAGGTCCACCTCACCAGCGGCGGCCACGCCGGCCGCACCCAGACGCCCGAAGCCTGGCGGCTCGTCGGCACCGCCGCCGGCACGTCCGCCGGCAGCGGCGCGCCGTCCAACACGCCGATGGCGACCCCGATCTACGTGCCGTTCGGCAGCTACGGCGTCGCGATCCACTACCTCGGCACGGGCATGCAGTACACCGACGGCAACGGCCCCAACCAGACCTACGCCAACGCGGATCTCGCCCTCGCCCTCGGCACCTCGGTCGCGACGCTCGCCGGCGCGCCGTTCGGCGGCGGCACCACGTTCACCCCGCGCGTCTGGAACGGCACGATCTACTACGGCACCTGCCAGTTCACCGGACTCGCCGGCTACGGCTACGCCGGCGGTGGCTGCGCCGGCTCGATCGGCGCATCGACGCTGACACCGTCGGCCGCCCCCCGGATCGGTACCACCCTGACGGTCGCGGTCGACAACCTGCCGGCGAGCGCCGGCGTGATGATCACCGGCCTCAGCAACACGACGTCGATCCTCGGCCCGCTGCCGCTCGACGGCGGCGCGTTCGGTGCACCCGGCTGCGCGCTGCGCGTCAGCCCCGACGCCAATCGCCTGATCCTGGGCGTGGGCAACGCCGCGAACTGGACGCTGACGATCCCGAACGATCCGAGTCTCACCTGTCTGGTGCTCTACCAGCAGGCCCTGGTGCTCGATCCGGGCTTCAACGCGGGCGGTGCCGTGATGTCCGAGGCGACCGCGATCCTGATCGGCAGCTGATCCGCCGCAGCGCCGGCCACCGCAGCGTCACCGGAACTCGATCCGGCGACGTTCGTAGTCGCCGGCGCCGAACGGTTCGCCCGCGCTCACCGGGCGGCCGTCGACGGTCGCAGCGGCGCCGTGCAGGAGTCGGGCGACCTCGAACAGCAGCAGCACCGCGAGCGCGGCCAGAGCGACGCGGCGCCGCGGTCGCGGCGAACACCGCGCACCCCACGGCGCGAACGCGGCGGCGACACCGACCGCCACCACCGGCAGACACAGCGCGCCGTGGCGGGCGTAGCCGAAGAACACCGCGATGACCATCAGCTTGGTCGCGGCGAACGCGAACAGCGGCCACAGCGCGCGGTTCGCGCGCATGCGCCAGAGCCCGAAACCGGCGACCAGCAGCACGGCGATCCGCCAGGTCCGCGCCCACCATCCGGTCGCGGTCACGAAGTCGACCGGACGCCGGACGCCGGACAGGCCGATCGGCAGCGCGTAGCCACCGATACCGCCGGTCGCGCCCTCGGCCGCGTACCAGAGCTTGCGCGCCGCGCGGGTGAGCGCGGCGAACGGATCGGCGGCGATCGTCGCGAGGCCGCGCGCGTAGCCGTGCACGGTCAGGTCGAGATGCGGCGGGTAGCCGAGCGAGAAGCGCTTCTCGCGGCCGAGGGTCCGCCGCACCGGCTCGGGGTAGCGCCCCGCACCGCCGGCGAGCGGAGGATCGCGGTCGAGCGCACGGCGCGAGTAGCCGCCGTTCGCCTCGGGCGAGTTCGCGAGGAAGAAGTTCAGCGGGCCATACAGCGCGATCCAGGGCACCGGCAGCGGCTCGGGCCAGGTGCCGTAGGCGTCGCGCACGACCGCGAGATCGGCGTGCTCCACCACCGTCGCGCCGCGCTCGCGCACGGCCGCCTCGACGAGCTCGACGACGGGCCGCTGGGCGAACACCGGCACCGCCTCGACGGCAGCAATGGCGTCCGGCTGCCAGCGCAACGTCGCGGTCGCGGGTTCACCCGCGGCATTGAACTCGCGGACCAGCGCCGCTGCGCGCAGCTGCCACGGCACGATCAGCAGGGCGGCGCCGGCGACGGCGAGCAGCAGGCGCCGCCAGCCGACGCGGCCGACCCGTGCGACCAGGAGCAAGACCGCGAAGGTCAGCAGGTGTTCGGTGCGGAACAGGCACAGAGCACCGTGCAGCGCCCCCCACCGCAGCGGCACCGCGATCTGCGAACGGCCGGCGAGCGCCTTCTGATCCAGCAACGTGACCAGCGCGAGCGCGAGGTAGAGCGCCTCGGCGTGCACGCCGCTCGACAGCAGCACCAGATTGCTCGCGACGGCGCACAGCGTCGCCGCGGCGAACGCCGGGCCCCGCGGCAACGCGTCGCGCAGCACGAGCCACAGCATGCCGGGCGCGCGCCAGGGCAGACGCAGTTCGGCGTCCGGCACACCGCGCGCGAGCCGCGCCGCGAGATCCTGCCACACCGGCGCATCGCCTTCATAGCCGATGTGCCAGGCCGCAC
>JAGQRB010000840.1 GCA_020425925.1 Planctomycetota bacterium | reverse complement strand
GGTCGTCGATCATCACGCCGAGGTAGGCGGTCGCGCGGTCGAGCACGACCGGCGCCTCGCCGCGGGAGAACCTCGCCGCGTTCAACCCGGCGACCAGCCCCTGTCCCGCCGCCTCCTCGTAGCCGCTGGTGCCGTTGATCTGGCCGGCGGCGAACAGCCCGCGCAGCGTCGCGACGTGCAGGTCGCCGCGGATCTGCCGCGTCAGGATGTAGTCGTACTCGACCGCGTAGCCGGGCCGCAGCAGCTCGACGCCCTCGAGGCCCGGGATGGTGCGCAGGAACTCCATCTGCACGTTCGGCGGCAGGCTGGTGCTGATGCCGTTCGGGTAGACCTCGTCCGAGTCGCGGCCCTCGGGCTCGAGGAACACCGGGTGCGAGTCGGCGTCGGCGAACCGCACGACCTTGTCCTCGACGCTCGGGCAGTAGCGCGGGCCCGTGCCGACGATGCGGCCGCGGAACATCGGCGACTCGTCGGCGTGGTCGCGGATGATCTGGTGCGTCTGCGCGGTGGTGCGCGTCAGCCAGCAGGGCAGCTGCTCGACGTCGAGCCGTTCGGTGCGGAACGAGAACGGCACCGGCGGGTCGTCACCGCGCTGCACCTCGAGGCCGTCGAAGTCGATCGTAGACCTGCGCAGCCGCGGCGGCGTGCCGGTCTTGTGCCGGCCCAGCTCGATGCCGCGCCGCTTCAGCGCCGCGCTGATGCGCGACGCCGCCGCCTCACCGTGGCGGCCGCCTTCCTTCTCGATGCGCCCGGCGAACAGCCGGCCGCCGAGGAACGTGCCGGTCGTCAGCACGACCGCTGGCGCCTGCACCCGCGTGCCGTCGGCGAGCTCGACGCCGCGCACGGCCTCGTCGCGTCCGTCGCTCAGCAGGTCCACGGCCTCGCCGGCGAGCACGGTGACGCCTTCGTAGCCGAGCACGCGCTGCACCATCACCCGGTTGTAGGCGTCGCGGTCGCACTGCGCGCGCGGCGAGCGCACCGCCGGTCCCTTGCTGGTGTTGAGCGTGCGGAACTGGATGCCGGTGGCGTCGGTGCAGAGCGCCATCTCGCCGCCGAGCGCGTCGACCTCGCGCACCAGCTGGCCCTTCGCCAGTCCGCCGATCGCCGGGTTGCACGACATCCGACCGATCGCCTCGGGATCGAGCACGACCATCGCGGTGCGCACGCCGAGGCGCGCCGCGGCCGAGGCCGCCTCCACGCCGGCGTGGCCGCCGCCGATCACGATCACGTCGAAGTCCCGCACGAGTCAGAGAGAATGCCGCGCGCCGCCGTGGCGGCAAGCCGCGGGTGGGTTCGGGCTCGCGCCGGGACGGGTCGACGCGTACGACCGGCGCCATGCAGTCTGCTCTCCGGAGAGTCCTGCCCGTCCTGCTCGTGCTCGCCGGTCCGACCCTGGCGCAGACCCGCGACGACGGCGGGATCTGGGGCATGTGGTTCACGCAGGGCCGCTTCGGCGCCGCCGACAGCGAGCTCGGCGCCTGGCGCTGGTCGGCCGACCTGCAGCCGCGCTGGTCGGACGACGGCGAGCACTACTCGACCACGCTGCTGCGCCCGGGACTCGGCTACGCGCTGAGCGATCGCGTGTCGCTCTGGGCCGGCTACACCTGGATCCACAACGACCCGATCGGTGGCACCGCGTTCGTCGGCCAGGACGTCTGGCAGCAGCTGCTCTGGAACGTGCCGGTCGCGGGCGTGACGCTGACCTCGCGCACGCGGCTCGAACAGCGCTTCCGCGAGGACTTCGGTGAGACCGGCTGGCGCCTGCGACAGTTCGTCAAGGCGACGCTGCCGATCGCTGCCGACGGCGACCTGTTCCTCGCCGCCTTCGACGAGGTGTTGCACGACGTCAACGACACGGCCTGGGGTCAGCGCACCGGCATGCGGGACAACCGCGCCTTCGCCGGGCTCGGCTGGAAGTTCGACGCGGGTGGCGGCGGCAGCGGCGCGATCGAGATCGGCTACCTGAACCAGTGGCTCGATCGGCCCGGCACCGACGCGATGAACCACCTGCTGGCGATCAATCTGTTCCTGAACTTCTGACCGCGCGGTCGCGGCAGCGGGCGCGCCCGCCGGCTCGCGGAGGAAGTCAATCGCAGCGCCACGGTAACGCGCCGTCGCGGGCGTGCGACAGGCCACTGTCTTCGTCGTGCGACACCAGCTCGCCCGCACCGCGCCATCGTCGCAGGCATGCGACGCCGTCCGACCGCGGCCCGCTTGCAGCCGCCCACCGACGGGGCCGGAGGTGAGGCGCGGAGCCCACGGCGACGAACGATGACGCGCGCGGCACGCCCGTTGCCCGGGGTGGCGCATGATGGCACTCCCTCGCCCTGCGCTCCCGACCCTGCTCGTTACCCTCACCCTCGCCACCGGCGCGTTTGCCCAGGTCCCGGACGGCTACGTCGTGTTCGGCACGTTCAGTACCAGCTCGCCCGACGGCCGCGGCATCTTCTTCGCCCACCCGCGCGACAGCTCGGCGCCGTTCCTCGAGGTCACCAACCTGCCGCAGAACCTGTCGAACGCGGGCTCCGGCTCGCGCGGCGTGGCGTCGCTGCTGCGCCGACCAGGCGACGGCGCGCTGCTGGTCGGCGAACGCGCCCCGAGCGGCGCCAGCCTCGACTTCCACGTCCTGCAGCTCGCCGGCCAACAGGTCGTGTTCGCGCAGCTGTTCAGCTGCGGCACCAGCGCGGGCGTCGGCGAGATCCCGCAGTTCGGCCTGCTGCCCGATGGCCGCGTCGTGCTGTCGGCGACCGACCTGCAGCCGGGCGGCGTCATGTCGCACTTCACCAACGGCGCCTACGGCTGGCAGGGGCTCGCGATCCTCGACACCGAGAGCGGCGCTTTCGCCGCGATCCCGGTCAGCAACTGGAGCGCGTTCACGGGCGTGATCAACGGCATGGCGGTCTCGCGCGACGGCCAGACGGTCTGGCTCGGCGCCTACATCTCGGTGTCGTCGGGCGCGCTCTGGCAGGTCCCCGTCGCCGGCGGTGCGATGACGCAGGTCGCCGCGCTGCCGTTCGGCGATTCGAACGTCGCGGTCGACCACGACGACAGCGTGCTGCTGACGACCTTGAACGGACCTCCGAACCTGTTCCGCTACGACCCGACGACCACCCAACTGGCGGTGATCCCCAGCAACAGCGGGCCGCTGAACGCGATCGCTGTCGAGCCCGCGACCGGCAACTACCTGATCGCGACCGCGAACGCCGGCACGCCGGCGCGATCGCTGGTGTGGCGCACGCCGACCGGCAGCGAGACGGTGCTGCAGGCGACGCCGACGAACGCCACGATTTCGGCCGTGAGCTCCAACCCGAACCCCGAGAACTACGGCGCGGGCACACCGGGCACGACGTCGTACCACTGGCTCACGGCGCCGAATCCGGGCGGGCTCCCCGAGCTCGGCAACCAGCAGTTCTCGCTCACGGTCGCGTCCGAGCAGAGCATCGTCGCGCCCGGCGTGATCATGGTCGGCTTCGCGCCGTCGGCACCGGTCACGGTCGTCGGCGTCGACGTCTACGTCGCCCAGGGCGCCGCGGTCTACTTCACGACCGTGCTGGCCGACACCGCGACGCTCGACGTGCCGCTGCCGACCGACCCGTCGTTCGTCGGCCTCGAGCTGTTCGCGCAGTCGTTCTGGGCCGAGCCCGCCGGCGGCCTCGCCGCGTCCGACGCGGTCAGCATGACGATCCTCTGAGACCCGCAGCCTTCACCCCGTCGCGGCCGACGCCGCTCGGCTCGCGCCGCCACGCCGGTCCGTTCGCTGCCGGGCGAACGGCTCCGGACTCTCGGTCCTCCGGTCGAGACCTTCCGATGCCGACACCCTCCCCGCTCGCATGTGCAGCCGCCGCGCTGCTGCTCGGCCTGACGGCCGCCACCCAGCAGACTGCGGACCGGCAGGATGCCGGGTCTCCGCCCGAACCACCGATCCGCGTCATGCTGCGCGCGCGCAACGGTGGCGCCGATCGGCTGAACCCGCTGCGATACATCGGCGGCTTCGAGACCAAGACTCTGCTGTTCGAGACGCTGGTCCGGCGCGGTGAGGACGGCCGCCTCGCGCCGGGGCTGGCGTCGCGCTGGGAGATCCTCGACGAGGGTCGCGCCGTGCGGTTCGAGCTGCGCGACGGCGCGCGGTTCCACGACGGCAGGCCGGTCACGGCCGACATCGTGCGCACGCACTTCCGACGCTGGATCGGCCTGCCCGAGCACGACTGGCTGGCGTGCAATCAGCGCATCACCGACGTGACGGTCGACTCCGAACGCGAGTTCACCGTGCACCTCGATCGGCCGTACGCGCTGCTCGGCGACCTCTGCGCGATCAACCCCTGCGCGATCCTCGGACCCGGCGCGCGCGACTGGGAGGGCGAGTTCCAGCGCCCGGTCGGGACCGGGCCGTTCCGGTTCGTCGCAGCCTCGGACGACGGCGGGCGCTGGCAGCTCGCACCGACGGCGGGCGACGGGCCGCTGCTCGAGATCACGCTCACGGCACGCGGCCGCGACACGGTGCCGATCGAGGCGCTGCGGGCCGGTCGCATCGACGCGTTCGTCGGCGGCTGGGACGAAGACCTGCCGGCGGCCGAACTCGACGCACTCGCAGCCGACGAGCGCTTCGTGGTCGAGACCGCGCCGGGGTCGTCGGTCGCCTACATGAGCTTTCGACTCGACGACGGTCCGACGGCGGACGTCGGCGTACGTCGCCGGATCGCGGCCGCGATCGATCGCGACCGCCTCGTCGCCGAGGTCGAGGGCGGACGCGCCGAGCCGTGCACCGCCTGGGCCGCGCCCTCGGTCGGCTTCTGGCCGCGCGGCCGCGGCCGGATCCGGCCGCCCGAGTCGGCGGCCGTGGACGCCGGCGCGATCACGCTACGGATCGCAGCCGGCCGCGCCGATTCGCGGACCGCGCGGCTGGCGCGCGCGATCGCGGCACAGCTCGAGCACGCCGGTTTCGTAGTCGAGGTCACGGCGCAGCCCGGTGCGCGGCTACCGCAGGCGACCGGAGCGGACGGCGTCGGCACCGTCAGGCCGCTCGACGAGGAGTCCGGCGAGGTGCGCCGGGCGCGTGGCGAAGAAATCCGGCGACGCGCCGAGGCGGCCGACCTCCGCATCCAGATCACCCACGGCGTGCCCTACGACCCCCAGCGCTCGCTGGCGGCACGCTTCGGCCCGCGCGCCGGCGACAACCCCGATTCGCCGCGGCCGCGAGGCGGCGTCGATCCCGAGCTCATGCAGCTCGTCGCGGCGACGATGAGCCAGCCCGACGAACTCGCCCGTGGCCCGCTCTACGCCGCGATCCAGGCCCGCCTCGACCGCGAGGCCCTGATCGTGCCGCTCTACGCCCCGAACCGGGTCGCGCTGCGCACCCGCGACGTCGACGGCATCGAACTCGGCATCGACGTCTACCGCGTCGATCTCACCGGTCTGCACCGGGTCTCGCGCTGACCGGGTCGCGGCTACCGCTTCACCGCGACCGCGCCGTACTTGACGTCGACGCCCTGGATGTGGGCGTTGAGCCAGAACTTCAGGAAGTGGAACAGCGCGTCGGACAGCTTGCCGTCGCCGGCGTCGAACTCCCGACGCTTCGCGGTCCACTTCTCGAGCAGGTTGGCGTGCACCTTCTTGTGGCTCTCGAGCCCCTCGTAGCCGATCGACGCCATGTAGGCCTCCTCGTGCGCGAAGTGCTCGACGACGAACGCGCCGAACTCGTCGAGCAGCTTGCCGAGCTCGGCCCGATCGGCGTCGCCGGCGACGTGGCGCTGGTGCAGCGCGTTCATCAGCCCGACCAGCCGCTGGTGCTCGCGGTCCATCGCGGCGACCTGCACCGACAGGCGTGCCGGATCCCAGACGAAGAACGAATCCCCCATGCGTCTCTCCTCCCGGCGGGGACTATCGGCGCCCGGCGGCGCCGTCTCGACCGGGGATTCCCCGCGGTGGCTGCCTACCGGAGTACGGTCTCGATGCCGTTCGTGGTCACCACCGTCGCGAGGCTCGCGTTCTCGAGGATCACGGCCTGGCAGGTCAGCGGAATACCCGTCAACCCGGCACCGATCGCGAGCCCGAGGCTGCCCGAGCCCGAGCCCGCACCGCCGGCGCCGGTGAAGAACAACCCGGCGCTGAACAGCACCGGCGTGACGTGCTGCGGGCAGGCCCCCGGGAACGGCAGCGGAGTGTTGTCGCGCTGAAAACCGAACACGAAGCCGCCGACCGAGTTCGGCGCGGTGTTGCCGGCGGTGTAGACGATCGTGCCACCGGCGCGGCTGTCGCCGGCCGCGGCGAGCACCGGTGTGATGTTGCCCTGGCCGACGCAGCCGGTGCCGTACTCGACGAACAGGCTGACGGCGAACACGTAGACCGCGCGGTTCGCGAAATCGCTGATCGCGAGCGTGCCGGTCGCATCGTCGTAGCCGAAGTCGTAGGCGCCGACGCCCGCCGGCGCCGTGAAGCCGCCGAAGTCGATCGCGAGTCGCGTGCCGTCGCTGCGCGTGCACTGGATCGCGAACTCGAACGGCTGACCGGCGCCGCCGCTGCTGCGGTCGTTCCAGAACACGACCTGGTCGGTCGCCTGCCGCACGAACGCGACGTTCTGGTTGTTGACCAGCGGCGCCAGCGCGCCGCCGTCGAGCACCTGGTTGTTGGTCACCGCGTTCGGCCCGGTGCGCTCGCACTTGACGAGCTCGTTGTCCTTGCGCAGGTAGACGTCGCCCGAGAACGGGTCGAAGTCCATGTCGCGCCACAGCGTGCCCGAGCCGGCGTTGAGGATCATGCCGTTCGCCGCGGTGTAGACGTCGGCGCCGGTGACGTTGTCCTGCAGCGCGCGGCGGCCCGAGCCGAACGTCGTCCAGCCGGTGCCGTCGCCGGTCGTGCCGAACAGCCCTGGATCGAACCCGACACCGCTGCTGCCGCGGCCGTTCTTCGCCCAGTTCGGGTTGCCCAGCAGGTCCCACTGTGCGAGACCGTCGGGCGCGGCCGCGCCGAAGTCGTGGGCCGCGGCCAGCCGCCCCGCCGGCGCGTCGACGTCGAGGCCGGAGTAGCCGCGACCGTTCGGGGTCGCCGGCACGGCGCCGAACGGCACGCCGAAGGCCGGCGCCGTCAGCGCGTTGTCGACCCGCACGATCGCGGTCGGCTGCGCGGTCGGTGCGTTGTTGTAGCCCGCGACCCAGACGTTGGTGCCGTCCCATGCCACGGCACTCGGGTTGCTTCCGATGTACTCGGGATTGGCGGCGTTCGAGGTCACCGCGACATCGACGGTGCCGAGGTGGGTCAGGGTGACCTGCGCGCCGAGGCCGGCGGCACCGGCGGGCAGGACGAGAGCGACGACGAGGGGGGTTCGGAGCATGGCGGTGCTGCTGGTTCGCGCGTCGGACGCGCCGCGCGCGCCGGGATTCTACGGCGACCGGCAGCGCGCCCCCCGACGATCCGACCCGATCGGATACGAACAATTCCTAGTTGCGATAGATTCGCATCTTTGCTAGCGTGGCCCCGCGCATGGACCGACCCGCCCCCAATCCCGACGCCCGGGCGCCGCTGCAGGACCTCGAAGCCCGGTGCCGCGAACACGGCATCCCGCTGACGATCCAGCGCCGCGCGGTGCTCGCCGCGCTCGCCAGCCGCGAGGACCACCCGACCGCCGACCAGGTCTACCAGGCCGTGCAGGCCGACCTGCCGTCGATCTCGCGCGCGACGACCTACCGCGTGCTCGACACGCTGGTGGCGCTCGGCCTGGTGGTGCGCGTCAGCCATCCCGACAGCGTCGCGCGCTACGACGCCAAGACCTACCGCCACCACCACCTGCTCTGCGACGTCTGCGGCGCAATGGTCGACATCGAGCCGGCGAACCTGCCCGACGTCGCGCTGCCGGACCTCTCCGCGGCCGGCATCCGGGTGCGCGAGGTCAGCCTGCAGCTCTCCGGCCTCTGCGCCCGCTGTGCGCTCGAAACCCCGGGCTCGGCCGCACCGGGCCCCGCCGACTCCCCGAGGAGGAACCCATGACCACGATCCGATTGCTCACGCTGGCCGCGCCGTTCGTCGCGGTCGGCCTGATCGCCACCGACGGCACTTCGCAGCAGGGCGCCGACCGCTCCGGCGCGCCGCACGGCGCGACCGCGTTCGCCGCGCAGCAGCAGCTCGTCGACCGACTCGGCACCACCACCCCCGGCAGCGTGCCGGCCGGCGTCGACGCCGGGTTCTGGCGCGTGTTCGCCTACGAGCCGGACACCGCCGACCAGGTCGCGCTCGGTCGCAAGCTGTTCTTCGACCCGCGGCTGTCGCGCGACGGCACGGTCTCGTGCGCGACCTGCCACGACGTCGCGCGCAGCTTCACGGACCTGCGGCCGGTCTCGGAGGGCATCGACGGCCAGCTCGGCCGCCGCAACGCGCCCACCGTGATGAACGCGGCGATGATCGAACCGCTGTTCTGGGACGGCCGTTCGCCGACGCTGGCGCACCAGGCCGGCCAGCCGGTGCTCAATCCGATCGAGATGGGGATGAGCGATCGCGACGCCGTCGTCGCGAAGCTCGCCGGCACCGAGTACGCCGGCGAGTTCGAACGGGCGTTCGGCCGCGCCGTGCACTACGACGACATCCAGAACGCGCTCGCCGCGTTCCAGCGCACGCTGATCTTCCTCGACGCACCGTTCGACCGCTGGCGCGCCGGCGACGAATCGGCGATCGGCGACGACGCCAAGCTGGGGTTCGAGCTGTTCCACGGCAAGGCGCGCTGCGCAGCGTGCCACCCGATCAACGCCACCAACCCGCTCGGCACCGACTACCGCTTCCACAACATCGGCGTCTCGGCGCACGACAAGGACTTCGAGGGGCTCGCCGAGAAGGCGCTGCGGGCGCTCGACGCCGACGCCAGCGAGCAGCAGCTCGACCGGCTCGCGCTGTCGACCGACATGAGCGAGCTCGGCCGCTTCATGGTCACCAGGAACTACGCCGACGTCGGCTCGTTCCGTACACCGCAGCTGCGCAACATCGGGATCACCGCGCCCTACATGCACGACGGCTCGATGCAGACGCTGTGGGACACGATCGACCACTACAACAAGGGCGGCGAGGTCAACTCGTGGCTCGACGGCGGCATCGAGGCGCTGGCGCTGACCGAGCCGGAGATCGACCAGCTGGTGGCGTTCCTGTTCACGCTGACCGACGTGCGCTTCGCCGACCAGAACGCCGCGGCGATGGCGAAACAGCAGCAGCACAAGGCGGCGAACCGGCCGTTCCGCGACGACGCGCGCGCCAGCCGCAGCACCCTGGTTTTCGAAGACCGCGTTCCGACCGGAGGCAAGTGATGGGCAAGAGACAACGACGTGCCGCGATCCAGAGCATCGAGACCCGACACATGGCGGAGCGCGAGCAGGTGATGCGCGCGCTGCACAACCTCGACCGCCGCAGCTTCCTGAAGGTGTCGGCCGCGGCGGGCGCCGCGGTGGCGACCCAGGGGCTGGCGTTCCCGCACAGCTTCCAGCCGATCAACCTGGTCGGCGGCAACGGCGAGTCGTTCAAGATCGCCTACATCAGCGACAGTCATCTCTACGAGAAGAAGCTCAACGACCGGTTCGTGAAGTCGCTGCTGCGCGCGGTCGACGACGTCAACCGGATGGATCCGCAGCCCGACTTCGTGTTCTACGGCGGCGACCTGGCGCAGCTCGGCCAGCCGCAGGAGCTCGAGCTCGGCGCGCAGATCCTGAAGAACCTCAAGGCGCCGCTGCGCATCATCGTCGGCGAGCACGACTGGTACTACGACATGGGCGAGACGTGGCGCAGCCTGTTCGGCGCCGATCGCTGGTCGTTCGACCACAAGGGCGTGCACTTCGTCGCGCTCAACAGCGTCGTCGAGGAGGACTTCTGGACCGCGCGCGGACTGACCCCGCTGCAGCGGATGCAGACCGTCGCCGGCCTCGACAACGGCCTGCAGCGGCCGTTCCACGTCGGCGCCGAGCAGCGCGCGTGGCTGCGGCAGGAGCTCGAGCCGATCACCGACGACACGCCGGTCGTGGTGTTCTCGCACTCGCCGCTCTACCACCTCTACAAGCGCTGGAACTTCTGGACCGACGACGCGCCCGAGGTGCAGCAGATCCTGTCGCGGTTCAGCAAGTGCACCGTGATCCACGGCCACACCCACCAGCTGCTGACCAACCGGATCGGCAACATCTGGTTCCACGGCCTGCTGTCGACGGCCTGGCCGTGGCCCTACGCGCCCGAAGGCCTGCCCGAGCTGACGATCCAGATGGAGCGACCCGATCCGTTCAACCCGATGGACGGCTGCGGCCAGGGCGAGATCGATGTCCACGCCGACGGCCTCGTCGACAAGATCTACCGGCTCTGGAACCGCAACCCCGTGACCGTGTCGCGCGAGTACATGATGTCGTTCGGCAAGACCGACAAGCCGGGCCGCGCCAACCTCAGCAGCTACTAGGAGGACCCCGATGACGACCAAGAGAATCCCGTTCCTGGCGCTCGCGGCCGCAGCCGGCGTGGCGCTCGCCGCCGCCAGCTGCATCGCCCGCGGCGACGGCAGCTCGAGCACTGGCGCACCCGACGGCCTCGATGTGCAGCTCTGCGACGGCGAAACCCGGCTGGCGCTCGACGCGGCGCCGACGGATCGCGCCGGCGGTCAGGCGGTGGCCGACGCCCTGATGGCGGAGTGGCAGCGCAAGAACCCCGACCAGCCGGTCTGGCCGCTGGCGCAGGATCCGGCGCAGGATCCGGCCCGGCGCGAGCAGCTGCTCTACGAGCGGTTCCAGCCGAAGAAGCCGTTCGACAACCGCTACCTGCTCGGCGAAGGCCAGCGCGAGGGACACCCCTACCGCGACTTCGAGGAGCGCGACATCACGCTCTGGGAACGCGACACGATGAACTTCGTGCTCGAGGGCGCACAGGTGTTCCACGACGCCGGCCGGCTCGGCAGCACGATCGCGGTCTCGTGTGACATGTGCCACCCGGACGCGGCCAACACCCATCCCGAGACCTACCCGAAGTACCAGACCCAGCTCGGCCGCACCGTCATGCTGCGCGAGATGATCAACTGGTGCATCGAGCACCCGGTGCGCGGCCAGAAGCTGGCCCACGACGATCCGCGCATGCTGGCGATGGAGGCCTACATCTACGCCCAGCGCAAGGGCGCGACGCTGCAGTTCGGCCGGCACTGACAGTCGCCGGCTCCGGCGGACCTGGCGGTCAGACGGGGGTCGACCGCCGGTAGATCGCCCGCAGCAGCAAGCGGTGGCGCAGCACGTAGTTCCACATGCCACCCTGATCGGACGCTGGCGGCCGGCGGCCACAGCGCTAGCATCAGGAAATGCGCGTTCTGCTGCTGTCGCTCGCGGTCGGTTCGGTGGCTTGGGCCACGCTGCCGGCGCAGGTTCCCCTGGCGCAGCTCGCCGAGGTCGCCCGCGCGCGGGCCGAGCGCGCGCGGCCGGCGGCGGAGGCCGCGCTCGAGCCGTTCCTGGCCGACCTCGCGCTGCCCTACCGCACCAGCCAGGAGTTCCTCGACAAGCGGATCGGCGACGCCGCCGCGCTCGGCGACAGCGTCGTGCCGCTGCTGCTCGAGAAGCTGGTACCGACGGAGAACAGCGAGAAGGCCCGCAACCTCGCCGGCAACTGCCGCCGCGTGCTCGAACGATTGGACCCCGGCGCGTTCGTCGACGCGCTCGCGGAGCTGCTGAACAGTCAATACGAGACCACGCGCCGCGAGGCGATCCGCCTGCTCGGTGGCGCGATCACGCCGCTCGGCGAACGCCTGCTGCTCGAGCAGCTGCAGAAGACCAGCGGCGAGGACCAACGCCTCGTGCTGCAGTCGCTGGCGAAGCACCGCACCAAGGCCGCGGCCAGGCAGGTCGTCGGCCTGCTCGGCTCGGCGGACCGCGGGCTGCGCGCCGAGGTGCTCGACTACCTGACCGCGGCCCGCGCCGGCAGCGTCGCCGACACCGTCGTGCAGGCGCTCAACGCCGAGAAAGAGGACTACCTGTTGCCGCGCTACATCGCCTACTTCGGCAAGGCGGTGCGGCACAACGACGGCGCCGCGCGCGCGCTGCTCGGCCTGATCGGCCAGCGCATCGACTGGCGCGACACCCGCGAGATCGTCAATGCGCTCGCGACGGTCGCGCCGCCGGAGCACGAGCCGACGATCCGCCGGCTGCACGCGCTGCTCGAGGACGAGAAGACCAGCACGCTGGCGGTCGAGACCGCGGTGACGCTGCGCGCGCTCGGCGACCGCCAGGGCGTGCAACGCCTCAAGCGCACGCTCGACGACGCGCTGCGCAAGCCGGAACGCAAGCGCGAGGCCGCGCTCTACCAGCAGCGCGCCAACCTGCTGTTCGCGACCGGCGACTACGCCGAAGCCGCCGACGACTACGAGAAGATCATCGAGTACAGCGGCGGCATCTCGATGACCCGCCTGGCCTACATGGGCCTGATCCGCTGCGAGGCCAACCGCCGGCGCTGGAGCCAGCTCGCGCGGGTGATCAAGAACTCGCCGCTGAACGCGGGTGAGATCGAGGCGATGGCCTACGACGACGAGGTCCTGCAGGAGGCGTTCGCCCACGACCGGGTGGAGAGCGCGATCGAGCAGGTCAGGAAGCGCCTGGCACCGAAATAGGCCGCCCGACCGCCTGACTCCCGCCCGATCGGCGCCGCCGCTGTTGACCGGCCGCCGGGCGGCCGGGATGATGCTTCCCCCGAATTCGCCCCACGGTCTGCCGGCTGGCCGCCCGCGGGACAACTCCGTCCCCCACGCACACGACTCACGCCATGGCCATGGAAGTCCAGGTAGCCGAGACCGGCCCCTGCAGCCGCACCCTCACGATCACGGTCCCGCCGCCGCTCGTCGACGAGCACCTGGATCAGCTCTACCGATCCGCGCAGAAGCAGGTCCAGATCAAGGGCTTCCGGCCCGGCAAGGTGCCGAAGGCGATGATCGAGAAGCGCTACGGCGCGAGCATCCTGGCCGAGGCCAAGGAGCAGCTGCTCAACCGCTACCTCGGCGAGGCCTGCCGCGAGCACGCGATCCAGCCGGTCGGCCGCGTCGAGATCGACGACTTCGAGCAGCTCGAGGTCAAGCGCGGCAACGCGCTCGCGTTCATCGCGCGGCTCGACGTCCGACCGACCGTCGAGCTCGGCGACGTCAAGGGTCTCGAGGTCGAGGCGTTCGAACCCGAAGCGACCGAAGCCGACGTCGACTCGGCGCTGCAGCAGATCGCGCACGAGAAGCGCAAGATGCAGGTGACCGAGGAGCCGTCGCAGGACGGCGACTTCGTCAAGGCCGACCTGAAGTTCGTCGACCAGAACGGCGCCACCGTGCGCGAGCGCAAAGCGGCCGAGCTGCAGACGCGGCGGCCGATCAACGGCTGCGACGAGGCGGCCTACACCGCCGCGATCACCGGCCTGAAGGCCGGCAGCGACGTCGAGATCGACCTGACGTTCCCGCCGAACTTCGAGGTCGAGGCGGTGCGCGAGCAGCCCGGCAAGGTCGCGCTGCACGTGCTCGAGGTCAAACGCGTCACGCCGGCGCCGATCGACGAGGAGCTCGCCAAGGGCCTCGAGTTCGAGACCCTGGCGGCGCTGCGCGAGGACCTCGCGCAGCGGATCTCGGCCGAGAAGAAGCGCGTCGGCAAGCAGCGCCAGGAGGAGCAGTGCATCGAACAGCTGCTCGCCCGGCACGAGTTGCCGCTGCCGCCGTCGATGGTCGAGCAGCAGGTCGAGGCCTCGATCGCCGGCATGGCCCAGCGCCTGCGCGAGTCCGGCACGCCCGAGGAGAACATCGAACCGCAGCTCGAAGCGTCGCGGCCCGAGGCCCGGGCCGACGCCGAGAAGCGCGTGCGGCTGTTCTTCCTGATCGAGGGCGTCGCCCGTCAGGAAGGGCTCGGCGTCACCGAAGCCGACACCCGCGCCGAGCTGGCCGCGATCGCCGCGGCCAACGACGTCACCCCGGAGCAGGTCTACCAGCACCTCGAGGAGAACAACCGGCTCTCGGAGCTGCAGTTGGCGCTGCTCGAGCGCAAGGTCCGCGATTTCCTCAGAGAAAACGCCAAAGTCGTCGATAAGAAGGACAGTTGATCGCAGACCCGCCGCTGCCTATCCGGCAGCGGCCAGCACGCTGTCCCCGGAGCGAACCGCGCATGAGCATCGCCAACGACTACATCATCCCCTTCGTCATCGAGAAGACCGGCCGCGGGGAGCGTCAATACGACATCTACAGCCGCCTGCTCGAGGACCGCATCGTCTTCATCGGTTCGCCGATCGACGACGGCGTCGCGAACTCGGTGATCGCCCAGTTGCTGTTCCTCCAGAAGGAGAACAAGAACCAGGACATCAACCTGTTCCTGAACAGCCCGGGCGGCAGCGTCACCGCCGGCCTCGCGATCTACGACACGATCCAGTTCGTGCAGTGCCCGGTCGCGACCTACTGCATCGGTCAGGCCGCGTCGATGGGTGCGCTGCTGCTGGCCGCCGGCAGCAAGGGCAAGCGCCACGCGCTGCCGCACTCGCGGATCATGATCCACCAGCCCTGGGGCGGTGTCGGCGGCACCGCGCTCGACATCGAGATCCAGGCCGACGAGATCCTGCGCCTGAAGCAGACGCTGAGCGGGATCCTGGCGCACCACACCGGCAAGAACCTCGAGCAGGTCAACAAGGACAGCGACCGCGACTTCTTCATGGGGCCGGAAGAAGCCAAGGCCTACGGCCTGATCGACGAGATCGTGCAGTCGAGCAAGTGACCGCTGCGCCGCGGCGACCGGACTGCTAGACTGGCAGTCGCCGCGCATGGCCGGTTCGCGCTCACGGCCGACACCGCGTCGGAACGTGCGCCTTGTGGCAGCGGCGGCCTCGACCTAATTCCATACCGACTCGCAGAAGCATGGCAGGCAAGGGCAAGACGGTAGAGCGCTGCACGTTCTGTGCGAAGTCGCGCCACCACGTGCAGTCCCTGATCCAGGGGCCGCCCGGGGTCTACATCTGCAACGAGTGCATCGAGATCTGCAACTCGATCCTCAAGGAGGAGGACCGCAAGCAGAAGGGCGACGCGCCGACGTTCGTCAAGGACCTCGTCCTGAAGGACAAGGTGCCGACGCCCGAGCAGATCATGAAGCGCCTGGACGAGTACGTGATCGGCCAGGAACGCGCCAAGAAGGTGCTGTCGGTCGCGGTCTACGGCCACTACCGCCGGCTGCACGCGCGCTACCACAACCCCGACCTCGAGCTCGAGAAGAGCAACATCCTGCTCGTCGGTCCGACCGGCTCGGGCAAGACGCTGATGGCGCGGACGCTGGCGCGCATCCTCGACGTGCCGTTCGCGATCGCCGACGCGACGACGCTCACCGAGGCCGGCTACGTCGGCGAGGACGTCGAGAACATCCTGCTGCGCCTGCTGCAGAACGCCAACTTCGACGTCGAACGAGCGCAGCAGGGCATCGTCTACATCGACGAGATCGACAAGATCGGCCGCACCACCAGCAACGTCTCGATCACGCGCGACGTCAGCGGCGAGGGCGTGCAGCAGGCGCTGCTCAAGATCCTCGAGGGCACGGTCGCCAACGTGCCGCCGCAGGGCGGCCGCAAGCACCC
>JAGQRB010000839.1 GCA_020425925.1 Planctomycetota bacterium | reverse complement strand
GACGCCGCGTCGTGTTGCACGGCGGCACCGACTGGATGGGTTTCGCGCAGAACCACCTGGTCTGGGAATACGACGGCGTCGACTGGCAGGCCGTCGGCAGCGGTGGGCCGGGCGCACGGCGCGACGCGGCGATGGCGTTCTGGCCGGCGAGCGGGCGAACCTGGTTGTTCGGCGGCATCGGCGCGGGTGGGCCGTGGAGCGACGTCTGGACCTGGGACGGTGCCGTGTGGAGCCCGGTCGCGGTGGTCGGGGCGGAGCCGGCGGGACGTTTCGATGCGCGCCTGGCGCTCGACGCGGCGCGCGGCGTGCTCGTGCTGCACGGCGGCACCGACGTCAACGCGCTGTCACACGACGACACCTGGGACTTCGACGGTGTCGTCTGGACGCCTTGGAACCTGCCGGCGGAACGTCGACCGCGCGGACCGCGCAACGAGTTCGGCATGGCCTGGAGCCCGCGGCACGAACGCGTCGTCGTGCACGCCGGCTTCACGAGCTTCACCGCGCCGCTCGACGACACCTGGTTGCTCGGCGCCGCGGCGGAGCCTTTCGGCAGCTCGTGCGGCGGCGAGACGCTCGCGGCGAGCTTGCGGCCGCGGCTCGGGCAGTCGACGACGCTGCGGGTCGAGGCGCTCGCGCCCGGCGTGACGGCAGCCGCGATCGCGTTCGGTGTCAGCGACGTGACCTCGGTGTTCGGTGCGCTGCCGTTCGCACTCGCGCCGCTCGGTGGCGCGGGGTGCGCGCTGCTGGTCAGCACCGACGCGATCGCGCCGATGGTGCGTCAGAACGGTATCGCCGCATACGCGCTGGCGCTGCCGGCGACGCCCGTGTTGCTCGGGACAACGATGTTCGCGCAGGCGCTGCTGCTCGATCCCGCGGCGAACTCGCTCGGCGCCCGCACCACCAACGCACTCGAGCTCGTTCTCGGCCGCTGATGGCCCGCGACCTGGGTCGTGGTTCGTACCGCGTACCGACCACCACGGTGTCAGCGGCCGACGCGGTGGCGGCCGAGCGGGATCGGGCGCTGGTCGGCCTGGCGGATCTCGAGGTCGTACTCGCCAGGGGGCAGCGGGCCGATGTCGTAGCTGGTCGGGTCGCGCAGGCGGAACGTCGTAGTGCACTCTCGCGGGAAGCCGGTTCGCGTCGCGGCGATCTGGCGTCGGCCGGGTGAGTTCGGCGGATGCGCTGCCAGGGTGCCACGCAGTCGGCCGCCGTGGACGACGGGCAGCGCGACGAACCCGAGCGGCTTGCCGTCGGTCTCGACGGCGTCGACGAAGAGCGGCAGCAGGCCCGTGTCGTCGCCCGACGTTCTCGCCCTCAGGCGACAGCGCCCGGCGCCGAGGCCGGCGAGCTCGAAGTGCCCGCTGGAGTCGGTCTGGGCCCACGCCTGCCCGTCGCCGTCGATCGTCCAGGCCTCGACGTTCCAGTTCGGAACGGGAGCGCCGTCGATGTCGACGATGCGGCCTGTCACCGAGTGGCCCGGCTCGAGGGTCAGATCGAACTCGCGGACCTCGCCTTCACGCAGCGTGACGATTCGATTCAGATCGGCCGTTCGGTTGGTTCGGAACGACAGCCAGGCTTCGCCGACCGGCAGGCCCGCGAGCCGGAAACGGCCGTGTTGGTCGCTCCACTCGCGCGAGCGGATCCGCTGCCGGATCGGGTCGAGCGCGCGTGCTGCGCCGGTCGACGGCGCGCCGATCAGCGTGAGATCCGCGGTGATGAGCGCCCGAGCGGGCGTGCCGTCCGCGAACCGCACGGTGCCGGTCACTGTCGCGCCCTGTCCGAGTGGGACGGCGAGTTCGAGGCAGTCGCGAGGCGCAACGCTCAGCGCCATCGTGGTCGCGCCGGCATCGGCGCTATCCGCGACGAGCAGGTAGTCGCCAGCCAGGATCGCGCCGCTGTCGAAGCGTCCGGCCGCGTCGGCCGAGACCAGGATCGGTGCAGCGACCTCGTCGACGGGCCGGGTCCGGATCAGCAGGACCTCGCACTCCGCGATGTATACGCCGTTCGTCGCGACGACGGTGCCGCGGACACGAGCGCTGCCGCGCGGTAGCACGAACTCGAGCGGGCCGCCGCTCTCGGGTTGGAGGTCGCGCAGTGCACTCGGCGCGAACCCGGCTGCGCGAGCCCAGCACGATCCGACCCGATCCGCGCGCAGCCGGAAGGTGCCGTCCGCCGCGCTGGTTCCCGCCAGCCGCGGCACCGCGTCTTCACTCATCGAGAAGTTCTGCACGAAGATCTCCGCGTCCGGAACGCCGCGACCGTCTTGGTCGACGACCTTGCCGGTGCGCGCGAGCGTGGGACGCACCTCGATGCGTTGCGTCCCATGCTCGCCGCCGCGAATCGCGATGCGGCCCAGGATCGGGCCGAGCGACCGGACTTCGTAGTCTCCGGGCGCGAGCGCGGTGAGCGACGCGTTGCCGCGCGCGTCGGCCTGGCGTCGCTGCAGGGGCCGCGGTCCGTCGCCGGCCGTGCACCACCAGAACTGCAGGTGGCCCGCCGGCAGCTCGGTGCCGCTCCAGACGAACGTGAGCTCGACGCTGCCGGTCGACTCGACGGTCGTCGCGTCGCTCGGTCGGACCGCGGCGCGTTCGGGTGTGTGTGCCGCGGTGCCGGCCTCGGCGGCGACGTCGATGCCGCCGTGCGCGACCCCCGCCGACGGACTCGCGGCCGGTTCGGGCCCCGCATCGGGTGTCAACACCCCCGTCGCAAACAGTGCGAGCAGGCCGAGACAGACGAACGCGACGCCGGCGGCGATCTTCTTCATGGCGATGGCAGAGACGGCTCCGAATGCACCGACCGCGGTCGCCGTCCGACCGGCTGCGCCGAGCACCGTCGCACGCGCCGCGGCGAGGCTGCGGTCGGCGAGCAGCAGGCCTGCGAGGCTGCCGACGATGCCGGCCGGCAGTGCCCGCCGCAGCGCCGCGAGGCCGCGCTGCAGCCGCGTCTTGACGGTCGCGATCGGGCAGCCGAGCGCGTGCGCGATCTGCGTCGGCGAGAGCCCGTGCAAGAGGCGCAGCGTCAAGGTCGGCCGCAGGTGGGCGGGCAGCGCCGCCACGGTCGCCGTGATCCTCGCGACGATCTCCTCGTCGCCGAGCTCGTCGAGTGCGTTGGTCGGCTCGGGTGCCGGCAGACGCTCGGCGTCGATGCGGCGCGACCGGCGGCGCCGTTCGAGTCGGGCGTGGTTCACCAGGATACCGACCAGCCACGGCCGCAGCGGCCGGCGGTCGTCCCAGCGGTCGCGCTTCTCGATGGCGTCGAGGAACGTTGCCTGCACCAGGTCCTCGGGCTCGCCGCCGCGCCCGACGTGGCACGCGACCAGCAGCAGCTCGGGCGCGAGCGCGTCGAACACCGCGGCCAGTGCCGCGGGGTCACCGCCGTGGCGGAACGCTGCGAAGGCCTGCTCGGGGGAGGTCACCGCCGACCATTCAACGCGAGATCGTCGGGAGGACTCGGGAATCCCGCGATTCGGGTCGGCGCGGTCAGGCCAACCGCTGACCCGGCATGGCATCGCGCTTCGCCGAGACCGGATCGCTAGGGGTTTCTCCCAGGTGTCGGCAAATGCGGCGCGTTCTTCCTAGGGGCTATTCCCGCGTCGAGCCGCGCGATGCCGTTCCGATCCTCCTGGTGGACGAAGGAGGGGACTCCGCCGTCCGCTTGCCCAGAGAGAAGCGAGAGGAACGCCGGCGGGCTTCGGCCCGCCGGCAAAACCCTCTAAGCTCGGCGGCGAAATCCGCCATGCACCGAGCCACCGTGTCGTTCCGCGTTCTCCGCGCCGTCGCCGTCCCGACCGTCGCCCTGCTCGCGGTCGCGTGCCAGGCGCCGCTGGTGTCCTTGAAGTCGGACAAGGTCGTCCAGGAGCCGAACGCGGCGAAGGCCGAGCCCGGCACCGAGCTCGCCAAGAAGCGGCACGCGCTGGCGCAGAAGACCCGCGAACGCGAGCAGCTCACCGCCGAGCAGCGCATCGCAGCGATGGCCCGCGAGGCGACGGCGGTCGCCAACGCCGCCGCGCTCGCCAAGGCGCGCGCCGACCTCGAGATCGCGCGCGGCGACCTCGAGCACTTCACGGCCCACGAGAAGCCGCGCGAGTTGCAGAAGCACCAGCTCGACATCGATCGCGCCACGTACCAGGCCGACCACGCCAAGGACGAGCTCGCCGAGCTGGTCGCGATGTACGACGCCGACGAGTTCGCGAAGAGCACGAAGGAGCTCGTGCTGAAGCGCGGCCGGCGCTCGCTCGAGGTCGCCGAGCGCCAGCTCGAGCTCGAGAAGCAGGAGTTCGCCGGGTTCCGTGAGCACGACCTGCCGAAGCGCGAACGCGGGCTGCAGCAGAAGGTCACCGACGCCGAGGTCGCGGTCCAGAAGGCCGAGTTCGAGGCCGGCAAGGCGGAACTCGAGGCCGGGCTCGCGGGCGCCAAGGAACAGGGCAAGGTCGCCGATCTCGAGTTCGAGATCGGCGAGCTGCAGCGGGAGCTGAAGGACAAGTGAGACCGCTGCGCGTTCCACGGTCGTTCGCCGTGCTCGCCACCCTCGCGCTCGCCGGCGTCGCGCCGTCGCAGCAGCCGGGCGAGCGCTCGGAGTCGCAGCACGCCGCCCAGGCCGCCGTCGACACCACGCTCGACTTCTTCGTGAAGACACAGCACGACGACGGCAGCTGGGGCAGCACGTCGTGCGAGAGCACCACGGAGATGGTGTTCGCGGTCGAGACTCAGTACGCGTGGGCCGTCGGGGCGCACGCGCTCGTCACGATGATGCTGCTCGAGGCCGACGAGACCCCGGCGCGACGGCGCGCGCTCGATCTCGCGGTGCGCTGGCTCACGCGCTGCCGCATGACGCAGCGCGGCAGCACCTGGGACAACGACGCGGTCTGGGGCTGGCTCTACGGCGCCGTCGCGACCACGCGCATCGCGCAGGATCCGCGCTTCCAGAACGACGACTGGCGCGAGCCGCTCGCAGGTCGCGGCCGCGCGTTCGTCGGTTGGCTCGAGAAGAACCAGGAGCCGACCGGCGGCTTCGGCTACTACGACGATCCGCCCTACACCCAGCGGCCGAAATGGGGCACGTCGTTCTCGACCGGGCTCGTTGTGCCCGCGCTCGGCGACGCGCTGAAGCTCGGCTGGCTGCGCGATCCGGAGACCCGCGAACGCGCGATGCACTACGTGCAGCAGTGCCGGCTGCCGAACGGCGCGGTGTCGTACGACCTGACGCCGATCCCGCGGATCAACGGCGGCGAGCACATCAATGACGTCAAGGGCAGCCTCGGCCGCATCCAGGTGGCGAACTGGGCGCTGCGGCTCGCCGGCGACGAGCAGATCACCGACGCGGTGATCCGGCGCGGGCTCGAGCAGTTCTTCGAGCACCATCGCTTCCTGGCGATCGCCCGCATGCGCCCGATCCCACACGAGGCCTACTACTACAACGCCGGCTACTTCTTCTATTTCGGCCACTACTACGCCGCGCTCGCGATCGAGCTGCTGCCCGTGGCCGAGCGCGAGCCGTGGCGCGAGAAGCTGCGCGCGAAGGTGATCGAGACCCAGCGTGCCGATGGCACCTACTGTGACTTCCTCGGCGTCAGCTACATGATCAACAGCAGCTCGGCGTTCGCGACGCTCGCGTTGTTGGCCGGACTCTGAGGGTCGCCTACTGGACCCGGTCGACCAGAGCGTTGGTTCGCAGCAGTCTGCCGTCCTGCATCAACACCAGCGCCTGGAAGTAGAGCTCCAGACCCCAGAGGCCGGGTGACGGCGGGATCGGCGCAGACAGCGTCGGCGTGCCGTTGCCTGCCTGCATCGACGTCCAGGGCAGCGCGACCGCCGAAACCGGCGAGATGCCGAGCCAGCCCACGCCGGGGAGGATCCAGTCGTCGGGGAACAGCGATGCGAACGGTATCGCCAGCACCGGGTCCTGCGACGCGTCGCGCGTCGCGAAGATCTGGAGGTCGTAGGTCAGGCCGAGGTACGGGGCTCTAGGCGCCACGAGCTGGATCCGGTGGTTCAGCATCACCTCCGGCAGGCAGCCGGGGAAGCAGGGCGCCGCGACGAACAGGACGTCGCGATCGCCGTCCCGGTCGAGATCGGCCACGGCCACGGCCTTGTGCAGGAGAAGACTCGGGGCGAGCGCACCGGCGGTGGCGTCGGTGAACACGCCGGTGCCATCGTTGAGCAGCAGCTGGTAGCCGACGATGTCGGTGTCGCCGTCCTCGTCGATGTCGGCGAAGTCGAAGACGCGGAGTCCGGCGGGAACGCCGTTGGCGGGTGCGGGTGCGAGCCCGCCGCCCGGCTGGCTCAGCAGCAGCGTGCTGGTGTTCGCGAAGAAGCCGGTGGTGACGATGTCGGGTTGCCCGTCGCCGTTGAGTTCGGCAACGGCCGCGGTCCAGAGCAGTGGGACCGGCAGCGTCGGACCGACCGTGAAACGGCCGGTGCCGTCGTTGATCCAGAGCGTCGGAATCGGGCCGAGCAGCAAGTCCGCATCGAGGTCGCCGTCGAGATCGCAGGCGGCCAGCACGAAGGCGCCCGCGGATGCGGGCAGCGCGGTCTGTGTCACGTCGGTGAACACGCCCGTACCGTCGTTCTGCAGCAGGCGATCCTGGCCGCCGTTGACATCGACGAGCACGTCGAGGTCGTTGTCGAGGTCGACGTCGATCACCAGGTGGCGGAGCACGCCGTAGGTCGCGGGCGGCAGCATCGCTGCCGTGGCGTCGCTGAAGACGCCCGCTCCGTTGTTGCGGTAGATCACGCTCGCCCGCTCGTTGGCGCAGGCGATCAGCAGGTCGAGGTCACCGTCGCCGTCGAGGTCGGCGAGGTCGAGCTCGCTGACCATCAGGATCGCCGTCGTGGTCGGAGGCGGGAACCGGGCCGCCGTCTCGTCGGCGAACGACCGGCCGTCGTTGCGCACCAACACGACGCTGCCGGTGCCGCCGAAGACGAGGTCGGGATGGCCGTCGCCGTCGACGTCGCCGACCACCATCGCAGGGCCGTTGGTCGGGAGTTCGTGGGCTCTGGTTGCGCGAAACTGCTGGGCGGTGAGCGCGGCGAGCGTCAGCGCGCTCACCGAGAGCACGAGCGGGAGTGGGCTGGACATGTTTCCACCAGGGGGCGGGGAAGCGCTTTCTTCCGGTGCGAGGGGACGCTGTCGTCCAGGATACCGCGGGTCGAACCGGGCCGGGAGGCCCTGGGCCGGTGACGGCTCAGTCGTGCGCAACCCCGTCGCGGCGCTGCGCGACGTGCCACAGCACCCCGCTCGGATCGATCACGTACGCGACCCGCAGGCCCCACGGTTGCACCTCGGGCGGCCGCGGCGGCCGGACGCCGAAGTTCTTCTCGAGCTCGAGGCTCTCGATGTGTTGCCACCACGCGTCGAGGTCGTCGACCATGAGCTGCATCATCGTGTTCTCGGCCCACTCGCGTTCGAAACGGCGCTGCAGGACGAAGCCGCCCGAGCCGGCCGCGAAGATCGCGACCTCGTCGTCGAGCCGCAGCTCGAAGCCGAGCGCCTGGTAGAACCGCTTCGAGAGATCGAAGTCCTTGGTGGGCAGGAACGGGCGGGCGAGTTCGGTGCCGGTGGGGATGTCGGGCATGGGATGACGAGGCGGGTGGAGGGTCTATCATGATTGCTGCACCGCACCGCCATGCCACACCTCTCCGAACGTTCCGTTCCGTTCGCCGCCGCCCTCGCCGTCACGCTCGGCACGTTCGTTCCGGCTCAGACACCCTGCGTGCCACCGCTGCACTACGGCAGCGGCACGGCGGGCAGCGGCGGTGTGACGCCGACGATCACCACGCTCGCCGCCGCGGTGCTCGGCAACCCCGCGTTCGGGCTGGCGGTCGCGAACGTTCCCGCGGGCGCGCCGGTCGGCCAGCTGCTCGGTTGGTCGCCGGCGATGGTGCCGACGCTCGGCATCCAGGTGCTCGTCGGCGCGCCGCTGTTCCGGCTCGGGTTCGGCTCGGCGGCGGGCACCGCATCGTTCGTGCTCGCGCTGCCGAACGACCCCGGGCTCGCCGGTCTCACGATCCACGCGCAGTTCGCGGCGCTCGACCCGGGCGCACCGCAGGGGGTCTCCGCCAGCGACGGCCTGCAGGTGCCGCTCTGCGCCGCGACGATGACCGACGTGACGATCACGAACGGCGTGCGGGTCGCGAACGTCAAACGCCTCGGGCTCAACGTCGGCACGCAGGACCGCTGGGGTGCCGCGAAGCTGCTGCAGAACCTGCTGCCGAACCCGGGCTTCGAGCCCGGCGTCTTCGCGACCGTCTGGCTCGCCGGCGCCGGCTCGACGACCGACCGGTTCGTCGCGCGCGACTGGAACGCCGGCAATGGCAGCCAGCCCGTGGGCTTCTGGGACGGCGCCGAGTTCGAGATCGCGCACGGTCCGGGCGCGGGCACCGGCGGCACCGTGCAGTCATTCTCGCATGCCGGCGGCAGCTACGTGTTCGACCTCGGCAGCCACGGCGCGGTGGCGCTGAACGATCGCGACGTGATGTTCACGCGGCGTTCGTTCGCGGGCACGTACGGCATGAACGGCAGCGCCGGCGTCGCCGACGGCAACAACGCGTACAGCGGTGTCCAGAGTCTGCGCCTGCAGCCCGGCGAGTCGTTCAGCTACGTGATGGACACGAGCTGGCGCGACGGCGACCAGAGCAGCCACAAGCTGCTCGTCGTCGAGGGTCAGTGGCGCGTGCGGTTGAAGGGTCGCGCCGCGAACGCCAACGATCAGTTGCGGGTGCGCTTCCGGCGCGACGGCGGGCCGCCGTTCAACCCGACGTTCGTCGATCGCACGTTCCAACTGTCGACGAGCTGGGCGCCGCTGCAGGCGGACAATACGGTCGCCGCCGGTGCGGATCAGACGCCCGAGCCGTGGCCGGCCGGTGTCTACCGGCCCGCGTTGCTGTTCGAGGTGGTCGTGCCCGCGGGCAACACGGGCCCGATCTGGCTCGACGAGGTCGAGCTCTACCGCGTCGACGAGGCGACCAACCCGACGGCGTTCACCGATCGGTTCGTCCAGCGGTTGCTCGGCTACCGGCCCGGCGTGCTGCGATGGTGGGGCGACCAGCTCGGCAACACGCTCGAGAACATGACACGCAGCGCGGTCGAGCGTGCGACCTGCGGCTTCCGGCCGAACGACGCGACGCCGGACGCGTGGGGTTACGGGGTGCCCGAGTTCCTCCGGCTCTGCGAGCACGTCGGTGCCGAGCCGTGGATCGTGATGCCGCCGACCGCGACCCAGCCCGATCTGCTCGGCTTCGTCGAGTACCTCGCCGGCACGTCGGGGCCGATGGCGGCGCGGCGTGCGGCGCAGGGTCAGAGTGCGCCGTGGACCGGCGTGTTCGATCGCATCCACCTCGAATGGGGGAACGAGCTGTGGGGCTCGG